>NZ_CP009048.1:2600000-2910625 GCF_000746525.1 Pseudomonas alkylphenolica | reverse complement strand
CGTTTCTGGTGAACCCGGAACTGACCATCGGCGCGCAGTATTTCTTCGAATGGGATGCCGCCCGGTTGCCGGAAGCGGGCACCTATTATGGCGGCTCCGATGTGGTGGGTGAGGGCGCCCAGAGCTTCCTCCTCGGTCACACCGGCACGCCCGGGCTGATCCCGGTACGGGGTGCGCTGACCAGCATTCGCCGCGGCGAAGACCTGAACCCGGAAAAACGCGGTGACTGGGGCGTGATGGCCAAGTGGTCGCCCGAATGGCTGGGCGGCACCATGGGCTTCTACTACCGCAAGACTTCGGAAATCCTCCCGCAGGCTTGGCTCGATACCCGCGGCCTGACCGTGTCCCGTGGCCCGTTCGGCAACCCGCCTGCCGGTCGCCAGGGCGCCGTCGGCAACCTCTACAACTCGCTGCAAAGCGCCTCTTACCAGTTTGCCTACGCCGATAACATCGATGTCTATGGCCTGAGTCTGTCCAAAGACGTGGCCGGCATCAGTGTCGGCAGCGACCTGAACATCCGCCACAACATGCCGCTGGCGAGCATTCCGGCCATCGTCAGTGCCCCGGGCCAAGGCGGCCTGGCTGGCGGCTTCGGTCTGTTGCCGCCACGCCTGCCGAGCAGTGGCGTGATCACTGACGTGCCCAGCGACGGCGACGGCCTGAGTGCCACCGGCCAGACGCTGCACTGGACCCTCAACGGCCTGATGACCATCGCCGATACGCCGCTGTTCGATAGCGCGACCCTGTTGGGCGAGTTGTTCTACAGCAACCTGCTCAAGCTCGATGGCCACAACGAGGCCTTGTACAAGGGCAAGAGCAGCTACCGCGGGATCGACAAACCGACCCGTGACAACTGGGGCATCGCCGTCAACTTCACCCCGACCTGGTACCAGGTCATGCCCGGCGTCGACATGAGCATGCCGCTGTCGGTCAACGTCGGTATCGATGGCGTCTCGCCGGTGCAGGGCGGTGGCGCCGAAGACACCGGCAACTACGCGGTAGGCGTCAGCGCCGCGGTTTACAACCAGTATTTCGTCGACCTCAAGTATGTCGACAGCTTTGGCAAGACGCAGTCGTGCAAGAACGGCCAGACCGATGGCACGACTCCCAATGCCCTGGACGGCGAGCAGGATTACACCTGCTACGGCGGAGGCTATGCCTCTTTCTCTGGCGGCGGGGCGACCACTGAGGACCGTGGCGCGCTGTACCTGACCGTAAAAACCACTTTTTGAGTCACGTCTTCCTTCAGACATCACGCAGGAAAACAATCATCATGAATTACATGCGTACACTTTTAGCCACCTGCCTGTCACTGGCAGCAATCCATTGCGCCCAGGCCGCAGTATCCAGCGACCAGGCAGCCCGCCTCGGCACCAGCCTGACCCGTATCGGCGCCGAAAGCGCCGCCAATGCCGACGGTTCCATTCCTGCTTATCAGGGCGGACTGGTCACCCCACCCGCCAGCTTCAAGAGCGGCGACAGCATGCGTCCCGACCCGTTTGCCGGCGAAAAGCCGCTGATGGTCATCAATGCCAAGAACGCTGATCAGTACAAAGGCCAGCTGACGGCGACCACCCAGGAGTTGCTCAAGCGCTTCCCGACGTTCTCGGTGGATGTCTACCCGACCCATCGCACCGTCGCGCTGCCCCAGCCGGTACTGGACAACACCGCAAAAAATGCTGTCGGTGCGCACAGCAAGGAAGGCGGTACCGCGGTTGAAAACGTGCTGCCAGGGATTCCGTTCCCGATCCCGCAGACCGGTGCCGAGGCCATGTGGAACTTCCTCCTGCGCTACCAGGGCGTGAGCATGGCGGCCAAGTACGACTCATGGAACGTCGATTCCGCTGGTGTGCCGACCCTGTCCACCACAGGTCAGGCCAACATCAGCTACCCGATCTACGAGGACATGAGCAAAACCATCGGCTCCAAAGACACCTACTACCAGATGAAACTGGTGTACACCGCGCCAGCCCGGCGTGCCGGTGAAGCAATGATGCTGCGTGACGCCGCCAACCCGCTGGTGCAACCACGCAGCGCCTGGCAGTACCTGCCGGGGCAGCGCCGGGTCAAGCTTGCACCGAACCTGGCGTATGACACCCCAAACCCCGGTACCTCGGGCTCGGGTACCTATGATGACGTGTTCGTCTTCAACGGCGCTCTGGACCGTTACGACTGGACTCTGGTGGGCAAGCAGGAAATGTTTGTGCCCTACAACACCTACAAGCTCACCTACAACACCGACATCAAACAGCTGATCACCCCCAACCATCTGGCGCCGCAGTTCGTGCGTTGGGAGAAGCACCGCGTGTGGGTGGTCGAAGGCAAGCTCAAGGACGGCGCCCGTCACATCTATCACAAGCGCCGCTTCTACCTCGACGAGGACAGTTGGATCGCTCTGGCCTCCGACCAGTATGACGCCCGTGGTCAGCTGTACCGTGGCTCGTTCGCCTTCCTCAGCCAGAGCTATGACAAACAGACCCCGGACGCCACGCCTTTCATGATTTACGACCTGATCGGCGGCACCTACAACCTCAATGGCGTGGTCGGCGCTTACGGCGGCATTCGCTACATCGACCCGCTGTCCAAGACCCAGTGGTCGCCTGAGTCCCTGGCTGGCGCCGGCATTCGCTGAGTTCGCAGGCAAGGTAGGTACGGTCCGGCATCGCCCCTCGATGCCGGATCGTTGGTTGAGCAGCCTGCTGCGTGCAGCGGCGATCCGGAGGACCCGGTATGTATTCTCTCAAGCGCTGTACCGCGTTGATGCTGACGTGGGCCGCCCTTCAAGGTGCGGCACAGGCCGCACCTTACATGGATGTGCTGGATCTGCCGGCCATGCCCAGCGCCCTGGCAGCGGCCAGCCCGTTGCGTGATGTAACCAGCGTCGGCGCGCGCCTGGTGGCTGTCGGTCCGCGTGGGCACATTCTGTATTCCGATGACAACGGTGGCCATTGGCAGCAGGCCAGCGTGCCGGCCAGTGCCGACCTCAATGCCGTGAGTTTCCCCAGCGCCGAGCAGGGCTGGGCGGTGGGCAATGACGGCGTGATCCTGCACAGCGGCGATGGCGGTGTGAGCTGGCAAAAGCAACTGGACGGCCGCGTGCTGGGCGAACAGGTGCTGGCCTACTACCGCGCCCAGGCCCAGGCCGCACCGCAGGACGAACGTTGGCCGACGCTGATCGCGGAAGCTGAACGGCTGGTGCAAGAAGGCGCCGACAAACCGTTTCTGGATGTCTGGTTCGCTGACGAACAGAACGGCTTTGCAGTCGGCGTTTTCAACCTGCTGCTGCACACTCGCGACGGCGGCCAGCACTGGACGCCATGGCTGGAGCGCAGCGACAACCCGCAAGGCCTGCACCTGACCAGCCTGGCCAGCGTCGACGGCACGCTGTACATCACCGGCGAGCAAGGCCTGCTGCTCAAGCTCGACGCCGATGGCCAGCGCTTCACCCGCCTGACCACGCCTTACAGCGGTACGTTCTTTGGCGCCGTCGGCAAGCCGGGGGTGCTCCTGGTCTATGGCTTGCGTGGCCATGTGCTGCGCAGCACCGATGGCGGCCAGAACTGGCAGCCGGTGAACACCGGTCTTGCCAACAGCATCACCGCGGCAAGCCTGGACAGCAGCGGAAAGCTGTGGCTGCTGAGCCAGGCCGGGCATGTGCTGCTCAGCCGCGACGACGGCGCCAGCTTCGCCCAGATCAGGCAAACGGCACGCACACCGATCAGCGCGGCGGCATTCGATGCCGCGACCGAGCTGGTGCTGGTGGGCGAACGTGGCGTACGCACGCTCGCCGTTGAATAACTGCCGTCCCCATAACAAGAGATAAACCTGATGGCCAATATCCAACAAGACACCTTGCCGGTGATCCGCACCCTCGGCGAATTCGACACCCGTTCCGGCAACTGGCTGGAACGTCTGGTGTTCAACCATCGACTGCCGTTCATGCTGATGATGCTGCTGGCGACCCTGGTGCTGGGGTTCATGGCCGTAACTCGCCTGGAGCTGCGGCCCAGCTTCGAGAAGATGATTCCGCAGAGTCACCCCTATATCCAGAACTACCTGGAAAACCGCCAGTCGTTGCGCGGCCTGGGCAACTCGTTGCGGGTGGTGGTGGAAAACACCGAGGGCGACATCTTCGATCCGGCTTACTTGCAGACCTTGCGGCAGATCAACGATGAGCTGTTCCTCAGCCAGGGCGTCGACCGCGCCTGGATGAAGTCACTGTGGAGCCCGGCGGTACGCTGGACCGAAGTCACCGAAGAAGGCTTCCAGGGCGGCCCGGTGATGCCCGACAGCTATCAGGGTTCGGCAGACGACATCGAGCAACTGCGCCAGAACATCGAGCGTGCGAATATCGTCGGCAGCCTGGTCGCCCGCGACTTCAAGTCGAGCATGCTGATCGTGCCGCTGCTCGACCAGGACTCGGCCACCGGTCGTGGTATCGACTACCACGCGTTCTCGCAAAAGCTTGAGCAACTGCGCAGCCAGTACGAAGCGCAGGGTACCTACAAGATTCATGTGATCGGCTTTGCCAAGCTGATGGGCGACCTGATCGACGGCCTGATCCAGGTCATGCTGTTCTTTGCCCTGGCGGTACTGACCACGCTGGTGATCATCTACCTCTACACCCGTTGCGTGCGCAGTACCTTGCTGGTGGTGGTGTGCTCGTTGACGGCGGTGGTCTGGCAACTGGGCATTGTCGCCTGGCTGGGTTATGCCATCGACCCTTATTCGATCCTGGTGCCATTCCTGATTTTCGCCATTGGCGTGTCGCACGCCGCGCAGAAAATGAACGGCATCATGCAGGACATCGGCCGCGGCACCCATCGCCAGGTCGCCGCCCGCTATACCTTCCGGCGCTTGTTCGTGGCCGGTGTCACCGCGCTGCTCGCCGATGCGGTGGGCTTTGCCGTGCTGATGCTGATCGACATTCCGGTGATCAAGGACCTGGCCATCACCGCCAGTATCGGCGTGGCGGTATTGATCTTCACCTCGTTGCTGCTGATGCCGGTGGCGCTGTCCTATGTCGGTGTCGGGCGCAAAGCCGCCGAGCGCGCCTTGCGCATTGACTCGCGGGCCGCCGAACACCGTGGCTTCGGCAAGCTCTGGGACCTGCTCGACCGTTTTACCACGCGTAAATGGGCGACTGCGGCCTTGCTGGTGGCCTCAGTCCTGGGGGCAGGGGGCTTTGCCCTGAGCCTGCAATTGAAGATCGGCGATCTCGACAGCGGCGCCCCGGAGCTGCACGCCGATTCACGTTACAACCGCGA
Organism: Pseudomonas alkylphenolica; assembly: GCF_000746525.1. Lineage (NCBI taxonomy): Bacteria > Pseudomonadati > Pseudomonadota > Gammaproteobacteria > Pseudomonadales > Pseudomonadaceae > Pseudomonas > Pseudomonas alkylphenolica. The sequence goes on along the minus strand of NZ_CP009048.1, from coordinate 2,905,358 downwards.
CAATGCCTACATCACTGGTCATTACGCGCTGTCCAGCGACACCTTCGCGGTGATGATCAAGACCGCTCCCGAAGGTTGCCTGCGTTACCAGACCCTGGTGCTCGCCGACCGCCTGGCCTGGGAGCTGCAACAGCACGCCGGGGTGCAGACCACGCTGTCGTTGACCAACGCGGTGCGCCAGATCACTGCCGGTACCTACGAAGGCAACCCCAAGCTCAACAGCATCCAGCGCAATCAGGACGTGCTCAACTACGCGGCGCAACAGGCCTCGGTCAACGCCCCGGAGCTGTTCAACAACGATTGCTCGCTGATGCCGGTGATCGCCTACCTCAAGGACCACAAAGCCGACACCCTGGATGAAGTGGTCGCGGTGGCCGAGCGCTTCGCCCAGGCCAACAGCAGTGAAGACCGTCAGTTCCTCCTGGCCGCCGGCAGTGCCGGTATCGAAGCGGCGACCAACATCGTCGTGCGCGACGCCAACCGCACCATGCTGTTGCTGGTGTACCTGGCGGTCACGGTGTTCTGCCTGATTACCTTCCGCAGCTGGCGCGCAACCCTGGTGGCGGTGCTGCCGCTGATGCTCACTTCGGTGCTGTGCGAGGCGCTGATGGTGATGATGGGTATCGGGGTCAAGGTCGCCACCTTGCCGGTAATCGCCCTGGGCGTGGGGATCGGCGTCGACTATGCGCTGTACCTGCTCAGCGTCCAGCTGCACTACCAGCGCAAAGGCATGCCGCTGTCCGAGGCCTATGAGAACGCCGTGGCCTTCACTGGCCGGGTGGTCGGTCTGGTCGGCATCACCCTGGCTGCCGGCGTGGTCGGCTGGGCCTGGTCGCCGATCAAGTTCCAGGCCGACATGGGCATCCTGCTGACCTTCATGTTCCTGTGGAACATGCTTGGCGCGCTGATCCTGATTCCGGCCCTGTCGTATTTCCTCCTGCCTGGCAACAAGGCCGAGGTTACTGCTCCCGGCACCGTCGCTGACGACCGGTTAAAACACACCAGCCAAGAAGTAGAGTGTTCGCAAAATGTCTGATTACCTTCCACCTTTGCGCGATATGGATTTTCTGTTCAACGAGGTCTTCGACATTCCGGCCATCTGGTCACGGATACCCGCGTTGGCCGAACAGGTCGATGCCGACACCGCCAAGGCGATTCTCGAACAGGCCGGCAAGCTCATTGCCCAGGTGGTGGCGCCGCTTAACCGCAGCGGCGACGAGCAGGGCTGCCGCTGGGAAGCGGGCCGGGTGATCACTCCGGATGGCTTCGCCGAAGCCTATCGCCGCTATGCCGAGGATGGCTGGGTGGGTGTGGCGGGCGCGGTGGAGTACGGTGGCATGGGCATGCCCAAAGTGATTGGCGCCCAGGTCGAGGAAATGCTCAACGCCGCCAACCTGTCCTTTGGCCTGTACCCGATGCTGACCGCAGGCGCCTGCCTGTCGCTGCTCAACCACGCTAGCGATGAGCTCAAGGCTCAGTACCTGCCGCCCATGTACGAAGGGCGCTGGACCGGCTCGATGTGCCTGACCGAACCGCATGCCGGCACCGACCTGGGTTTGATCCGCACCCGCGCCGAGCCTCAGGCCGATGGCAGCTACCGCATCAGCGGTACCAAGATCTTCATCACCGGTGGTGAGCAGGACCTGACGGAAAACATTATCCACCTGGTGCTGGCCAAGCTGCCGGATGCGCCGCATGGCGCCAAGGGTATCTCGCTGTTCCTGGTGCCGAAGGTAATGGTCGAGGCGGACGGTTCGCTGGGCCAGGCCAACGCGGTCAGTTGCGGTTCGATCGAACACAAGATGGGTATCAAGGCCTCGGCCACCTGCGTGATGAACTTCGATGGCGCCGTCGGTTACCTGGTCGGTGACCTGAACAAGGGCCTGAACGCCATGTTCACCATGATGAATTACGAACGCCTGGGCGTTGGTATCCAGGGCCTGGCGCTGGGCGAGCGTTCTTATCAGAACGCCATCGAGTACGCCCGTGAGCGTCTGCAAAGCCGCGCACCAACTGGCCCGGTAGCGGCCGAACAGCCTGCCGACCCGATCATCGTGCACCCGGACGTGCGGCGCATGCTGCTGAGCATGAAAGCCCTGAACGAAGGTGGGCGGGCGTTTTCCACTTATGTCGCACTGCAACTGGACCTGGCCAAGTACAGCCAGGACCCTGCCGAGCGCAGCCGTGCCGAAGCACAAGTGGCGTTGTTGACGCCCGTGGCCAAGGCATTCCTGACCGATATGGGCCTGGAAACCACCGTTCATGGCCAGCAGGTGTTCGGCGGCCACGGATACATCCGCGAATGGGGCCAGGAGCAGTTGATTCGCGATTGCCGCATCACCCAGATCTACGAAGGTACCAATGGCATTCAGGCCATGGACCTGCTGGGCCGCAAACTGGTCGCCGACGGTGGCCGGGCTTATGCGGTGCTCTCTGCGCAGATCAAGGCATTCGCCGAATCGCTCGATGCCTCACGTAGCGAATTCAGCGCACCGCTGCTGGCCGCAGTCGCCAACCTGGACGAATTGACCGCCTGGGTGCTCGACCGTGCGCAAGGCAACCCGCAGGAAATCGGTGCGGCGGCGGTGGAGTACCTGCATGTGTTCGGCTACACGCTGTATGCGTACATGTGGGCGCAGATGGCCGATGTCGCCCTGCAGCAAACACAGCAATCAGGCTTCTACGCCAGCAAACTGGGCACTGCGCGGTTCTATTTCGCGCGCCTGTTGCCGCGCATCCAGTCGCTCAGCGCCACCGTCAAAGCCGGCAGCGCCAGCCTGTTCCTGCTCGACGCCGATCAACTGTGAAGGTCCCTGCGATGATCAATACCCGCGTCATTGCCCCGGCACCCGGGGCCTATAGCTATCCGCTGCTGATCAAGCGCCTGCTGCTTTCCGGCGTGCGCTATCAACCCGGCCAGGAAATCGTCTACGCCGACAAGCTGCGCTATACCTACACGACCTTGATGGAGCGTATCCAGCGCCTGGCCAATGTGCTGGTCGAGGCCGGGGTCAAACCTGGCGATACCGTGGCCTTGCTCGACTGGGACAGTCACCGCGCACTGGAGTGCTTCTTTGCTGTGCCGATGATCGGTGCCGTGCTGCACACGGTCAACGTGCGCCTGTCCGCCGAACAGATCCGCTACACCATGAACCATGCCGAGGACCGTCTGGTGCTGGTGCATGATGATTTCCTGCCGTTGATGGAACAGTTGCAGGGCGAGCTGCAGACGGTCGAAGGTTTTGTCCGCTTCAGCGATGCCGAGCCCTGCGCCACTGAGTTGTCGGTGCTGGGTGAGTACGAGGCATTGCTCGCTGCGGCCGACAGTCAGTACGAATTCCCCGACTTCGATGAAAACTCGCTGGCGACCCTGTTCTACACCACCGGCACTACCGGCAACCCCAAAGGCGTTTACTTCACCCATCGCCAGCTGGTGCTGCATACGCTCAACGAGCTGGGCACGCTTGCTGCCTGTGGCGGCGAACCTTTGCTGCGTTCGGGCGATGTGTACATGCCGATTACGCCGATGTTCCATGTGCATGCCTGGGGCGTGCCATATGTCGCCACGGCCCTCGGGATCAAGCAGGTCTATCCGGGCCGCTATGAGCCCAACCAGCTGGTGCGCCTGTTCCGTGAAGAGCAGGTGACCTTCTCGCACTGCGTACCGACCCTGCTGCAGATGATGCTCGATTGCGAAGAGGGCCGCAAAACCGACCTGGACGGCTGGAAAATGGTCATCGGCGGCAGCGCCTTGACCCAGGGCATGGCCACCCGGGCGAGTGCGCGCGGAATCCAGATCTATTGCGGCTACGGCATGTCCGAAACCTGTCCGCTGCTGTGCCTGACCAGCCTCAGCCGCGAAGACCTGGCACTGCCCCTGGAGCAGCAGGTGCCGCTGCGGATCAACGCCGGTGTGCCGATTCCGCTGGTGGACCTGCGCATTGTCGATGAGCAAGGCCATGACGTAGCCCACGACGGTGAAAGTCTGGGCGAGGTCGTGGTACGCGCGCCCTGGCTGACCCAAGGCTACCTCAAGGAGCCCGAACAAGGCGCCGCGCTGTGGGCCGACGGCTGGATGCACACCGGTGATATGGGCTGTATCAACCACCGTGGCGTGCTGCAGATCCGTGACCGGATCAAGGACGTGATCAAGACCGGTGGCGAGTGGATCAGCTCGGTGGCACTGGAAAGCTTGATCAGCCAGCACCCCGGCGTTGATTCGGTGGCGGTGGTGGGGGTTGCCGATGCGCAGTGGGGCGAGCAACCGCTGGCCCTGGTGGTCTGCGTCGCGGGCGTGCAACTGGATCAAAAGTCCCTTGCGCAGCACCTGCAGCAGTTTGTCGACAATGGCAGTTTGAACAAATGGGCGGTGCCACGGCACGTGCGCTTTGTTGACGAGATACCGAAAACCAGCGTCGGCAAGATCAACAAAAAGCTGATTCGCGAAACTCACGCCCTGTAGGTACGGCGGTTTAATCCCCGTGGGAGCCGGCCTTGCCGGCGATGAGGCCAGTGTGGCGGCAATCGCCGGCAAGGCCGGCTCCCACAGGTTTACCAAGTGACAGCCAGTTGCTCCCATAAGGGACGGTCAGACGGTACAATCGTCCTTCCACGCTCAAGGACGAAAGGACGCTTTTGATGACCGCCACGCTGTGCAAGTCGTGCAACCACCCCGTAGACAACGATGCCAACGTCTGCCCGAACTGCGGCGAGCACAACCCGACGGTAAACACGGCAAAACAGCTTAAAGTGATTGCCGGCGTCGTGGTCGTGATGGTCCTGTTTCTTGCGGTATTTTCGGGATGGAACAACACTGCACTAGCCCCTATCCCCCCTATCTTCGCCGTCGACGAGTCGGTGGAGGTCCGTGCACCTCGCAGCCCGGTGAAGGTACAGAACGGTCAATTGGTGTATTACGTGACGCTGGGGATGACACCCAAGCAGTACGCCGATCGCGTGAACGCAACGTTCAAAGCGCTCGACAAGCCTTTTGCCATTGACCCGACAGACATAGAAACAGGGGAGGTCCTTGATTTTCTCGACACAACGCTTGGTTCTTACGTTGGCCTGATCGGCTCTGTGGACAAAGAAACCGGTTACTTGACCAGTATCAACCTGTTTGCCTCCGGCGATGATACGCGGGCCTCAGGGGAAGAAATTCTGCTCGTGGCCAGCGTCGCGCTGGCGGGCGCATCGCCGGGTGCCGATCCCCAGGAAATCTACAAGCGCTTCAACGACATGGTCCTCAAACAAGAACGCTACCGGCACGGCCATGTGGAGTTCCAAGCCGCGACCACTGAACTGATGGGTTCCTGGTTTTCCGCCGATCCGATCCAGCCTGATTGAACGTTTCGTAGCCTGGTTAGCCTGCATGTAGAGCGTTTCGTAGCTGCGAACGCTGAGGTTGTAGGCCCCCATCTGCAGCTTGCCCACCGGCAGCGCCACACCGGCCAGTAGGTCGACGGTGGCGCAGCCTTCGATCTTGCGTGAATCCCTCATCAAAGCTTTCCGGGCGCAAGGCTTGCAGGCGCAGGTTGTAGCTTTGGTTATCGCTACGGCGAAACAGTGGAACGCTGGCGTTGGGATACCGGTTTATTGAGTGTTGCTTATAGCTGTTGTCGCTCCACTTTAAACGCAAGCCAGAATCCCTGCTACTGATAAAAATGTCAGTTGAGCTAGGCGAATATTTGTACTTATCTACCAGCACTGAATCATGACCAATCTGTGTATTTAAACTACCAGGTAGAATGACATGGAAGATATTGAGCTGACGTTTGATAACCAATGGCTAAAACAATGGTCATTGTCCCAATCACCCGCATTGCAGTCAGTTCTTTCTGAAGCAGGGTCATTCACCGCCCTGGCGAATGCATCAACAGAAGAGCTGCTGCAAAAACACAGTCAACTGCATATCACCGATGCACGCATTCTATCTGGCATGGCGCGCAGCGTCGGCATCGCCGTGGCACGTCAGTTCAGGGAAAACGCACTGAGCGGTGGTGTCCGGCGTGCTTTCAGGCAGCGCCACGGTCTGTCGGCGCTGGTGGGCGGACCTACCTACAACAACTGCTTTCTGATCGATTGGGATGCGATGGCGTTACCGCGCTCGATTGAAGCCTCCACATCGCCGGTGGCTTACTTGCGAGCGCTGTACTGCAAGATACTGAAGCTTGAACGGGAAGGTAGCAACGCGGGTTCAAAACTTGTTATTTCCGATCGTAGAGATGACCTGCCCAGCAAAATGATAGATACGCCGGCAATGAATGAGTTGGTGCCAACGCTGGATATTGTCAGCGATGTATTGGAGCGTGCGATACATAAATATCTGCAGGGCAAACAAGAGGGGGAGGATGTTGATGTTGCGCTGGCGCAAGCGCGTTATCCTTTTTTGTTACCCTATGAGCGCTGGCAAGATCAAATCAATGGGATTCTGACGTCCGCGGTGCCCGCGTTAACACTGGGCGAGATCGGCCGGCATGTTGATGGTGACTATCCGTATTTTATTCGTAAAGGCAAACATTCGCCTGTATCGGATATAGCCATGCAACAAAGTGCCGGGCTTGGCGCGCGCAAAAGAGCCTTGCTTATCGAATCGCCAATTTTTGTAGGTGGCAACAGTCGGCGTCGCAGTGACCCGCGTACTCACCAGCTGCATCCTGTCGACGTTGCTGAAGAGCAAGCCGACTTTTTTGCCAAGAACTATGGCATCGACAATTTGGCTGAACTGCAACGGGCCGATAATTTTTGCCTTGCGACGGAAGTGCCTCGTCTCGACCTGGATGCTTTGTTTGCAGTGAAAACCCAGGCCCCTTGCGCATCGGTAAATGTGCTCCCTGTAGACACAGATGTCGACCCCTCCAGGTTTGGCGCGGTTTTTATTAACGGCGGCAAGCAACCCGCCATAACGATCAACACATCAGAGGAAGACAGCCCTGATGGCATACGGGTCCCACCCCACCAACTGACCAACCTGAGCGAAGATCGGGCAGACCGTCTCAATCGGATGATTCGCCTTAGCCGCTGGATGAATTTGTCGTTCAGAGAAACCGATCGTCTGGTCATGGCGGCCATCACGGCAGAAGGAGGGGGTAACGACTCTCCCTGGATGACGGTCAACACTTTACGTGCTCTGGGCGTGTTTCAAGATTATCGCCAACGCTATGGCGTCAAGGCTGAGGAATTTGCTGCATGGCTGGAACAGCTTTCACCTTACGGGGCAGGGGCGGAGCAGGCGCAGTTTGATCGTATTTTCAACGGCCGCTCACTGTTCCCTAATCCGCTTGTGCTTGATGACAGCGAGTTTGATATTCAGCCCGTAGATGAGCGGGGTCGGCAAACGGTGCAGCAGATCTGTGCCGCGCTGGGTTTGAGTCAAGAAACCTTCCAATACCTGGCTCGCCTGATTGCGATGGCCACGGAAGGCAAGGTACTGAAGCGATCGCTGCCGGTAATCTCGTCCTTTTACCGGATCACCAGCCTGGCGTCCTGTCTGAAACTTCACCCCATCGTCCTTCTGGCGCTGATTGAAGTGCTCGATGAGGACGGCGAATCGCTGGTCCGCCAAGTGGCTGGGGTTCCGCTTAATGTAAGCTTTCAAGTGTTCGGCTACGCCGATATTTTGGGCACCTTGGTAGCGCTAAGTTCATGTGTGCAGTGGTGCCGCGATAATGACATTGATGTTGTCTGGCTCATTCAGCACCTGCGCACACCGCAGGCGGTCTCAACCGATGCAGAAATAAAACTGCTGAACGAGTTGAACAGCCGCCTGGAGCCGGTAAGGATTACGCGCACCACCTTGCTGGAGGCGGGGGTGCCGAGCACAATCGAAGGGCCTCCTGCAGGCCATGATGAGGAGCAGATAGTTACCCCTGATTGGCTGTGTCGCTTGCGCGATCTTGTCGACCTCGATGGCATCGTGAAAGATGGCGTAGCCGCCGCAGAAGAAGATTATGAGAACAGTGCCAAAAGCATCATCGACGCGATGCTGGAGGAACTGTACGCCGGAAAAAAAGATCCCGACTGTAATGAGCCGCGTTATACCCGGCAATCGCGTAAACGCACGACGAATGCTTCAATTGTGCCTGTAAATCAGGAAAAGCATAAAATCCTCGATACGCTTCTCGCGATCATACTACGGGCTCGCGCCGCGCAACGAGCAGTCGTTCAGGAAAGTCTGGCGGATTATCTGCTTTTGAGTGCAGAGCTGGTATTGCCCCTGATCTTCTGGGCCAAGTACAGCGCCTACAATTTGCTCGCCGTTGCCAGAGCGCTTTCTCTGTCGGGTAACATCCCGAATCTGAGTCGTTCCAGCCTGCGCCGGATAACCATGAGTGGAGATGACACAGAAGAAGACACTGTGTTTCAGGGTCTCCTGGTCGAGCTCGCGCAACTGAGCCGCCTCGCGCGCGTCACCCAGCAGTTCAAGCTGGATGCCGGCATGCTGCAAAACCATGCCCGCACCTGGGGGGAAACCTGGTTTGGTTTTTCGGCAGGCGAAATCACCCTCCCGACCCTTTACTACCTTACTTTAGGCGCTTCGAGCCTAACGAAACCGCATTTGAGTTGCGTTTTGCATCCGGTCACAACCCCGAAACGCCCCAAGTCGGTGCCTCCGGGGATTGGCCGTGGCGCGAAGGTGCGATGCATTTCACCAGTGTTGAGGTCCAGCTGATTTTGCAGCCACTGCTGCTAGAGGAGAGGGCCCCCGAGATAACGATGGAGGGTCGGCAAGCACGATTCCTGGTTCATGGCAAAGTGCCTATCTGCCGGGGAAAGGGCACGAAGCATCGTCTGCAGTTAGCGGTAGATCCCGCTTGCGGCTGGGGAGGGGACGATGTTTATCCAGGTTCACGTGTTTATGCTTACTGGCAGGACGCTGAGGAGGCAAGCCGGCTCAAGGTTGAACTGCTGCCAACCGAACCAGAGCAAGATGGAACCCAGTTGATCAGCAAAGCATTCGAGGTTGTCAGCGGTAATGCAGAGAACGGTGATCTGCAGATCGTCTTGCAGAGTATCTACGACGCCGACCCGTATATTCTCCCGTGCGTAGTGGGGCACTTCAAGCTTGACGATGCTGGGGCCGAGCAGCCGGAGCACTGGCCTGTTATACCGCAGGGAGAAACCATCGAGTTGGCTGTCCGTCTGCTAAATGCACAGACAAAGGGGCCGGCCGATGGTGTTGCCGTGACCTGGCAAAAAGCTGATGCCAGTATTGAAACTGTGTTAACCGATCAGGAGGGATGGGCCCGCTATAAGTACAGTCCCATCAAGGCCGAAAATCATCCAGTCACCGCTAAATTCGACGCGCCCTATAACCTGGCGGAGGGTCAACGCGTATTCAACGTGCGGGCGATACCGACAGTACCTTGGCAACAATTCGATTTTTTTCTCGATGGCCAGCCAATGGACATGACCACAGGATTCCTGTTGTTGAGGCTGGGTAGGGTCCACCAACTGCAACTCAAACCCAGTGAGAAGTGCGTGTTGATAGGCGAAGAAATCGAGTTGAACTGGGAGATGGAGGGCGCTGAGGCGCCCGAAGAGCTCGAGGTTACGCCGGCACTGGGGGAAAGCGAAGATCTCACTAAAGAGGGATTCTCCTGGGAGATTAAATGCCTTAGTCATTTTAAACGTCGAATAGCAATCAATTTAAAGTGCAAGCGGCTTTCCCGACCCCTTGATTTTGCCGTTATGTTGCAGGGCATCGGCAGCATGTTCATTGCAAGTCCTGAGGAACAACAAGAAGCGCTCAAGGACCCGACCAAAATCATCGAAAACAAGTTGTTCTATGTTGCTTGATCTGAATGTTTCTGAAGGTGTGACTCAAACGCTGTCCTGAAGAAGCGGTATTTCTATAGGGATAAAGCAATGTTGCCATGAACAAGAGCTTGGGCTGGAAGCAGCAAATGGTTCTGTGGGCCCAGGACTCGTGCGGGGTTAAAGCCCGGTGAGGATGGGAGGTTGGTCGTTGACCTGGCGGTGACCAAACCGTTGCCGGGTAGGGGTATCGCTTTCTCAATACGATACAGTTCTTGAATGCGTGACGACCTGCTACAAGATTGGGGCTGCAGGCTGTTGCCGTTTATGAAGGGCCAGCTGTAATGTTTACAGGTGATTTGTTTAGTGGGTTAGATCTCGACGTGTGGCACCATAAAGGTAATGAAAGTAGCGCTTATTTTGAGGGTGTAGAAGTTAAACCAGTAGGCTCTGTACGGAATTCCGATATGATGCCCCGTCACTGCCTTGGAACTGAGTTTTTCGTGGAGTCACGCCGGCCGGGGATCATGCCGTGATTGATGAAATCACGGCACCCTCGACCAACTCGAATCGGCTGATCGTCCCAAACCACGTCTGCCGATGACCACCAGATACGGGGCAGGTGAATCAATGCCTGGTTGTGTTCTTCAACCAAGGCGAGGGCTGTGGTTGCGCCGGCGGCGGATCAAACAGGTCATTCTCATCAAAGGCAACCGTACTCCAAACCCAATACCACATTTCCCGGCGTAGCGACTTTAGCTCGGGCGGGTTGCCCTGGAGCATTTTCTTCGCTAGCACGGTTTCAGTGGGACGGCCTGCAGCGTCATAAAACTGTTGATCGTGATAGGCATGCTGACGCATCGAGCGATCATTGATATAACGCGGCTGGTCGGCGAAGTACGGCCGGTACACCCGGACCTTTTCGCCTTTGTTGTTGTACTCCACCGGCTCACTGACCCGCCAGCGTCGTGGTACCTCAGCCTCCTGCGGCGTACCGTCGTCCTGGAGCAGCAGTTCACCGTTTTCATCGACCAACCAGGACTTACCAGGTTCGACTTCCTGCTTGGTTTGCAGCGTGCGGCCGAAGCCGTCCAGGCAGGCAATGCTCACCCGTACTTGCATCTCTTCATCGCCTGGGTAGCGGTCCGCCAGCAGGCCGACGGAGTACACCGGCTCACGCTGTGCCGCGTCGATCTGTTGCTTGAGGATCGTTGCGTTCACATCAAGGTTTTCCAGGCCTTCCAGGTGCTGCCGGGCTCTGCTGCAGAGGTGTCCGCTGGGCAATACAAAGCCTGCGGCCCGGGCCCAGTCCAGCCACTCGGAAGAGGGTGGGGAGGTTCGGGAGATCCGCCCCATCCAGCTGAAGGTGTCCCAGAAGCCGGCGCTGGCGAAACGGCCGATGGCTAACTTCGGATCGTGGATGGCGATGACGGGATCGCGGTCTGGCGGTGGTACATAGCTCGTCAATGGATCGAATCCCACAGGCTCGCCCATCTCCGTCCCGTAGAAGCTGGTCACCAGCGGTTCACCGAAGGCGCTATAGCGGGCTTCCTGAATATTGGCGTTGGCATCTTCGATGGCTGCCGGCAGGAATGTCCGATAGTCGATGTCGAGGCTGCGGGTGGTACAGCCGTCCGGTAGGGTGACGGCAGTGCTCAGGCACCAATAGGCGTCGTATTCGTCCCACTCCAGATTGAGCGTGTGCTGGCATAACGGGTCATCACTGATGAGCGGTTCGTACTGGTAGCTGATCGCTTCCAGATCCAGCGGTTGCAGCACGGCGTAAGGCTGATGCTTACCCTTGGTGCGCAGTACCCGTACCAGATAGCGGCTCTCGTTGACCGCATAGGGCACGGCAGTAGCAGGGGCATCATCCGCAGCGAAAACTTCCGTACGCATTACCCTGCCACTCAGGGCTCTGGCTATTTCGCGGGCGGTTTCTACGTCGGGGTCGGAGAGCGGCGACGCCGACCGATCGTTGAAGTGGTAATTCTGCAATACGGTGGATTTCAACGGGACGGCCAACGGATCGCCTGCGTAGTAACCGCTGCGCGACGCGTCGATGGCTTTTCCGGTGTGGAACCAGGTTTTGCTCAGGATCGGCGCGGTGAAGCCCGCTGTCGAACGTTCAGCAGGCGTAGCTTCGGTGTCGGTCTGCAGCAACAGGGCAAAGCCCCGGAGCTCGCGCTCGAAGTGATCGTAGAAACCGCCGCGGTACTTGAACCCCTGAGTCAGGCGGTTGCCGGTGATCTCATCGAGCTGGGTTTGCCGGCTCACCAGGTGCATGGCAAACGGCAGTTCAGAAACCGGATGTTCCACCCCGGCGTCGATCTGCTCCTGCTTTTCGTCCAGCCATTCCTGGGCCGAACTGCGGTAGGTGACATGGCTGGTGGCACCCATGTTATTGCAGGTGGCGTTCACCAGGTAGGGTTTGGCCTTGACGAAGTCGTAGCGCCAGTGTCGGGGGGCCATGTGCGGTACGGTCAGGATCAGACTGGAACACCCCAGCCCTTGCAGGTCGGCGGTAGTGACCTGGCAGAGTGGGTCGTAGCGCACACCCTCGGGCCAGGGCAGCTCGATGGGGGACAGGTCGTAGCCGTTACCGGAACGGTTCATGAACACCTGTATGCAATCAGGTGTCAGGTAGATCAGATCGGCGGCGCCGGAGCCGTCGAGGTCGGCCAGTAACACTTGTGCCGCATTGAACTCGGCATACTTGAACGGCAAGGCACACAGCACAAATCCCTTGCCGAACCGCCCATGGCCCAGGTTCGGCCAGCATTTGACCTCATTGTGACGGATGCGCAGCAAGTGCGGTTGCCCGCTGCCGATGATGTCTGCGAAGGCCACCAGCTCAGTCGCCAAGTTGCTCAGCAGCGGCAGGTCATCGTCGTTTTGCCGACGCGGCACATCAAGGCCCCCGGCGAACCCTGCCTCGCGACGGTTGCCGTACAAACGCACGCTGCGGGGGCCGATCAATGCCAGATCGCTGAGGCCGCCTCCCTGCAGATCGGTCATTTGCGACAAGGGATTGAAGAACTCGATGGGAAAGGCATCGAATGGCACAAAGTTTGACCAGGTTCGGTCAGGGTCGAGGGTGAAGAAACCGCCCATGCCGGGCCGGGCCACCAGCCAGTCCAGTTTGCCGTCGCCCGTCAGGTCCGTGAGGGACTGCTGAACAGGTTTGCGGCTGTCGGCAAGCGGAACACGTGGCAACGGTTGCCAGTCACCGTAGCTCACCTCATTGCCGCCGGTTTTGCCACGCAACGGCTCGCGGTAATACCAGCCCTTGTCGTAGCGGCACAACACTCCCGGCATGCCTTCGCCGTACAGGTCCACCAACTGGTAGCGCTGGCCGTCGTTGAGCCCGGGCATCTCAGGAAACGCTACCCAGCTCTGATGCTGCGCACTGAGATCGAATGCGTTGTAGCTGAACTCCAAAGGCGGTCGGCTTTCGACCTGGCCCAGGCTGTCGTAAGCCTGGACGTGGGCTGCGGTCAAATGGTTGTAGCCCAACGGGCTTGGCCGGTGTTCCAGCAACAGGCGCTGGACCAGTACCGGATCTGGCCCCAGTTCGTTGGGAAAGTGATGGAACATCAGCACCTGCCGGCACAGGCGCCGGGTGCCCAGCTCAAAACCGTAGGCATAGTTCCAGAACGGATCGCTACGCTCGGACCATGGCTGCTGCTCCTCGAAGGCCGGTACCTGCTCAAGGTCGGCGCTGCGTTCGCCATAGTCGAACACCAGCTGAAAGTGCCAATGCTGGCTTTTCCAGCTGTCGGCACTCCAGGCATACAGGTGCGGATAGGCCGTTTGGTTGCCGTAGCACACACGTTCCAGATAGCACTGAGCACGGTAGTCGCGGTGCTGTGGCGGGGCAGGGAGGTCTTGTTCAGGCTTGTACTCGTAGACGATGTGTTCGCCGCGGGTGTTCAGGCTTTCTTCGATCATCCACACGCCGACGTGCGTTTCGTCGTTCGGGTCGGCACGGCGCGCGTTTTTGTTTTTGCCATAGAGATGCAAGCTGCCATCGGCCCCGTGGATCAGCCAGAACCCTACAGGGTCTGCCGTGTTCGACCAATGTTCGATCAGATCGAAGCCACCCTCGACCCTGGGCCAGTAACGCACCACGGTGTGATCATCCAGCTTCACGCCGTTGTAGCTGTTAGCCACTCTGGAGATCGGCTTGCCATCGCTCTCAGTGCGCTCCGCCATCCACACATCACCGCTGGGGCCAACCACTTGGTCATTGCCGTCGTAAGTCGGCACACCTTTGGTTGTACGCAGGGTGATGGCGTCGGTGGTCATCCGCCAGCCGATCCCGAACGGGCTGTTGCCGACATCGCTGCTGTAGCCCAGCCCCAACGCCGGGGCAAAGCCGCGTCCAGGGGATATGGGCAACGGCAATTCCAGCGAAGCGGCACCGGTGGTACCCACGCCGCCAAAGCCCTTGCCAATGCTTTGAATAGCACCGCCAGCTTTGGGCAACGCAGGTGGATTGACGCTCAGTTGTGCTTGATCGTTCATGTCAGTCCCTTGCGTTGAAGATCATTGATCAGCCTTCGTGCGCTCTGTGTGGGGCTGACCGCTGTGCTTCGACTTACGCTCACATGAATTCGATTTTTTTTCACCTGGCAGAATTACCAGGTGCTGGCGCGCTAGACGTATCACATTGTATCCGTACGTCGTGGCTCGCAGATTCGCATACAAATGTACCTGCCTATGGATACGTCACGGACACATGGCCGTGGCGAAATGGCCACACCCAAACGAGGTAAGCCCTGGCGCCTCGTACCAGGGTTACAACGCCCTTGTGGCATGACCTGCGCGGCCTGGCCGCACTGTATCCGGAGAAACACCATGTCCCGTACCCAGCTCCCTGGCAAGACCCGTATTGGCCTGATCGCTGTCGCCCTGGCCGGCGGCTTGAACCTGGTATCGTCCGCCGCTTTCGCCGTGGAGGCTCTGCCTCAGGGCTACCAACTGGCCGCCGCCGACAAGACCGCTGAAGGCAAATGTGGCGAGGGCAAATGTGGCGCTACAGCAACCAGCAGCACCAAGGCCGCCGAAGGCAAGTGTGGTGAAGGCAAATGCGGCGATGCCTCCTTCGCTCGCACCGACACTGACGACGACGGTCGGGTCTCGCTCAAGGAGCTGCTGACGGTGGCACCGCAGGGCGGCGCTGAATTCACCGCGATGGACAGCAACAAGGACGGTTTTCTCTCCGAGGGCGAGGTCTACACGTTCCGCAGCAACCAGTACCTCTCCAACGGCAAGCCGGTTCCTACCGAGCTGTTCACCAAGCTGAGCCAGGCCAAGAACTGATTCGCGCCCTGTTTTGCACCCTCTCTGGACTCCCCGCCGGGGAGGGTGACCTCGATGGAGACGCTCCATGACCACCCCTTATTTTCCACAGGGTGCAGGCCTCGGCTTGCGCCGCGCTTTGCTGCCTGAGCTGCTGGCAATGGAGGCCAGCTCCGTGGATTTCCTCGAATGTACGCCGGACAACTGGATCAATGTCGGTGGCCGTCACGGTGGTGCTCTGGCGCGTCTCGCCGAGCGTTTCCCGCTGGCGTGCCACGGGCTGTCGCTGTCCCTTGGCGGTCCGGCGCCGCTGGATCTTGAGCTGCTGCGACGTACCCGCGAGTTCCTCGATCGGCACAACGTGGCGTTCTTCAGCGAGCACCTGAGCTACTGCTCGGACGATGGTCAGTTGTACGACCTGTTGCCGCTGCCTTTTACTGACGAAGCGGTACAGCATGTCGCCGCGCGCATCCGCCAGACACAGGATGTTCTGGAGCGGCGTATCGCGGTGGAAAACATTTCCTACTACGCCGCGCCGTATCAGGTGCTGAAAGAGATCGACTTCCTGCGCGCGGTACTGGAGGAGTCCGATTGTGACCTGCTGCTGGACGTCAACAACCTCTTCGTCAATTCGATCAACCACCGCTACGACGCCGGTGAGTACCTGGCTGCGCTGCCGGCCGAACGGGTTGTCTATATGCACGTGGCCGGCCACTACGATGAGGCGCCGGACCTGAAGATCGATACCCACGGCGCGACGGTGAAGAAGGACGTCTGGACCTTGCTGGAACAGGCATACCAGCGCTTCGGTGCGCTGCCGACCCTGCTGGAGCGCGACTTCAATTTCCCGCCGCTGGCGGAGCTGCTGACCGAGGTCGAGCAGATTCGTCGGCGCCAGCAAGCTGCCATTCGCTGGCCGGAGGTGCGCCATGCATGAGGTACTGCATGAGCAATTGCTGAGCATGGCGCGCTATGTGCGCGACCCGCAGCGCAACGCGCCGCCACCCGGCATCGAGGCGCGGCGTCTGGCGGTGTACCGGCAGTTGTTTTTCGGTAACGTGGAGTCGTTGTTGTCGGGTGGCTTCCCGGTGATGCGTGCCTGCCTCGGGGCAAAGAAATGGCTAGCGCTGGTTGAATCCTTCTACGCCGACTACCGCTGCCAGACGCCCTTGTTCACCGAAGTATCGGCAGAATTTCTCACCTTCCTCGAAGCAGGCGGTGGCGCTGCCCTCGACTTGCCGCCCTGGGTGCCTGAGCTGGCGCACTACGAATGGGTGGAGGCCGCGCTGCTCCTGAGCGACAAGTGCGAGCCTGCGCATAACTCGCAGGGTGACCTGCTCGATGGCGTACCGCTGCTGTCGCCACTGGCCTGGCCTTTGGCTTACCAGTGGCCGGTCAACGAAGTAAGCCCGAACTACCTGCCGCAGCAGGCCCCGGATCAGCCGGCCTTGCTGCTGGCACGGCGTGGTCCTGACCTGCAGGTGCATTTCTCGCGCCTGGCGCCGCTGGCCCATGCGCTGCTTGCTTCGTTGCAGGCGCACAACTGCACCGGGCGTGAGCATCTGCAATCCCTGGCCGAAGCCGTTGGCGTCGACGTGGTGGCGATTCTGCCGCAAGGCCTGGCTTTGCTGGAGAACCTGCGCGAGCAGGGTGTGGTGTATGGATAACCCCTGAGCGGATTGCCCAGCGTTAATTGGGTTGGGTTGGGTTGGGTTGTTGAGGTTGTGAGCTTATCCATTTTGTGTGGCGATGCAGCCGGCCCCTTCCGCCTTTACGGCGGCCTACTTTTTTCTTGGAAAAAGTAGGCAAAACCGCTGGCTCCTGCATCCGGCCCTACGCTGCGCTCCGGGTCCCTTCGCTCCGGTGCCTTCCAGGGGCATCGCGGCCTACGACTTGCTTCGCCAAGTCTACGGCTCGCGAACTTCGGCTAAGGCCGAAGGGTGCTACGCACCAGCCCCCTCCAGACACCTACGCTCAGCCTCCTGAAGTCGCAAAGTTACGGGTGGCGCCTGTGCTGACGCATCTTCGAAATCTGATTCTGGCGGAGCCAGGATGTCATCGCGGGGCAAGCCCGCTCCCACCGGGTTAATTGGTCTCCCGGTGGGAGCGGGCTTGCCCCGCGATATCGACCTGCCAGTTACCTCGCATCGCGGGAAAATCCCGCTTCAAAGCCTTGCTCTTGCTCTTCATGCACGCAAGTGCAGGCGCCGCGGACTGCGACTTCAGAAGGCTGAGTGGAGGTGCCTGTAGGGGCCAGTGCGTAGCACCTTCGGCGTAGCCGAAGAACGCGAGCCGTAGACTTGGCGAAGCAAGTCGTAGGCCGCGTGGTCCCGGAAGGTGCCGGAGCGAAGGGACCCGGAGCGCAGCGTAGGGCCGGATGCAGGAGCGAGCGGCTTTGCCTACTTTCCCCAAGAGGAAAGTAGGCCGCCGTGAGGGCGGAAGGGGCCGGCAGCATCGCCATACAAAATGGATAAGCCCACAACCTCAACATCCCAACCCCAGTCCAGTCCCAAGACCATGCTCCCCAGGGTTCCGTGAAGCACCTTTGATTTTACGTGAGACTGTCACGTATCCCCGTGTCCGCCGCGCTAATGAGCGTCAGCGGACGGCTGCCTCGGCGGCTGGACTTTACGCATCAACGGCACCAGCGAAGTGGTCACCACGAAGCACGCCATGATCATCAGAAAAGCGTCGGCATAGGTGAGGGTTTGCGCTTCCCGCCAGGTCAGCGCCCACAGTTGATGCAGTGCCGACTGACTGGCATCGAGGCTGCTTTGTCCGAGCAGTTGGGCGTTGACGGTCAATTGCTCGAGCCAGTTGTTCATGACTTCGTTGCGGCTGTTGAGATGCTCGGCCAGCCGCAGAAAATGCAGGTTGGTGCGGTCGTTGAGCACGGTGGCGCAGGCAGCGATACCGATGGCGCCGCCGAGGTTACGCATCAGATTGAACAGGCCCGATGCCAGCTTCAGACGCTCAGGGGCCAGGGCGCCGAGGGTGAGGGTAACGACCGGCGGAACCGCCATTTGCTGGGCAAAACCGCGGATTGCCTGTGGTAACAGGAGCTCTTTGGCGCCCCAGTCATGAGTAATGGCAGAGAAGTCCCACATCGACAGGGCAAACAGGCTCAGCCCCAGCATCAAGATTCAGCGCAGGTCGATGCGGTTGGCCAGCATGGCATACACCGGGATCGCCAGCAGCTTGAACACTCCGGTGGAGAACACCGCCAGGCCGATGTCCAGCGCGCCATAGCCACGCACGTGTCCTAGAAACAGGGGAGTCAGGTAAATGGTGGCAAAAATGCCGATACCGGTGACGAAGGAAAACAGACAGCCCAGGGCAAAGTTACGATCGCCCAGGGCGCGCAGGTCGACGATGGGTTCGGCAATGTCCAGGCAACGCCAGATGAACAGCACGCCACTGATGCCGGCAATCCAGGCAGTGATGACGATGGTGATGTCGCTGAACCAGTTCCAGCGCGGTCCTTCTTCCAGGGTGTACTGCAGGCAGCCCAGGAACAGCGCCATCAGCAGCATGCCGAGGTAGTCAGCACCCTTGAGCAACGCGAGGTTGGGCCGGTCAACCTTGACCAGCATCGGCACGTCTACGGTAACCAACAGGCCGGGTACCAGGTTGATGTAAAACAGCCAGTGCCAGGAGGCGATATCGGTGATCCAGCCGCCCACTGCCGGGCCCAGGGTCGGGGCCAGCGAGGCAATGGCGCCAATGGTCGAGGCGGCGATCACCCGCTGCTTGCCGGTGAGTACATAAAGGCCGTGGTGAATACCAGCGGGATCATCGAACCGCCGAGAAAGCCTTGCAAGGCGCGAAAGGCGATCATGCTCTGGATGTTCCATGCCAACGCACAGAGCAGGCTGGTCAGGGTAAAGCCTGCGGCCGATACGGCGAACAACCAGCGTGTGCTCATCACCCGTGAGAGCCAGCCGGACATGGGGATGACGATGATCTCCGCGATCAGGTAGGCGGTCTGCACCCAGGCCGTGTCGTCGGCACCGGCCGACAGGCCACCGCCGATATCCTTGAGCGACGCGGAAACGATCTGGATGTCGATCAGGGCGATGAACATGCCGACGCACATACTGGCGAAGGCGGCGACTTTCTGCGCCGTGCTGAGTGTGGGCAGGGGGCTGCTCATGGCCGGCTTGCCAGCGCAACATCGCTCGGTTGCGGCGCGTCACGGGTATTGACCTGGGCAACCACCGACAGCCCCGGGCGCAGCGCACCGAAGTCGGCATCAACGCTGTCCAGGCGTACCCGTACCGGTACGCGCTGGACGATCTTGGTGAAGTTGCCGGTGGCGTTTTCCGGCGGCAGTACGCTGAACTGTGCCCCGGTGGCAGGCGCCAGGCTTTCGATATGACCGTGAAACTCACGACCGGGCAGGATATCGGCGCGGATGCTCACCGCTTGCCCCACCTGCATGTGCGCCAACTGGTCTTCCTTGAAGTTGGCGTCGATCCACAGGCCCTTTGCCGGCACAACCGAGAGCAGTTGACTGCCTACGGCAGCGTAGGCGCCAACCCGGGCGCGACGGTTGCCCACATAACCATCCACCGGGGCGCGCAATTCGGTATAGCCGATATTGAGCAGGGCCTGTTCTCGCTCGGCCTGGGCCTGTTGCAGGGCGGCCTGGGCCTGACCACGCTGGCTGTCGATCACATCGAGTTGGCGGCGTGCCGCCATGAGCCCGGCGTCTGCACGGGCGCGATCGGCGCGGGCGGCTTTCCAGGTGGCTTCGACCTGCTGGGCGCTCTGTACCGACACGGCCTGGGTACGAACCAGGGTCTGGTATAAGGGGGAGGGGGTGTACGTCTGCGCATGGGCAAAACGAATTCTTTTGCGTGGCAACTTTGTACTTGGCCCAAGGTTCGCCTAAACCCTCTAACGAGGGCGCGTGTTGTTCAACGATTCGTTGCTCCAGCGTTCGCGTGTCCATGGCGTAATACGACCAAAGGAAGACGAGCATGACAAACAAGCTGATCGGCAAAGCAGTTTTACTTGGGCTCCTCAGTGCTGCCGCAATTTCCGTGCAGGCAGCACAAGCAGGGGGAAATGGCTGTGGTTGGGGCAACATGCTGTTTGAAGGGAAAAGCGGCCTGGGGCCCCACCTGCTGGCGACAACCACCAACGGCACCTCTGGCAACGCCACTTTTGGCCTGACCTCCGGCACCAACGGCTGCGACTCGAAAACCAAGCTGGGCTATGGTGGCCGCTCGATGCTGGCGATGAACAACATGCTTGAGGGCATTTCCGAGGACATGGCCAGAGGCAATGGTGAAGCATTGAGCGCCTATGCCACGTTGCTGGGGGTTCCCAGCGATGATCGGCAACACTTTGCCAGTGTCACCCACCGGCATTTCGATGAGATCTTTGCCAATCAGGATGTCACCGCCGAACAGGTCTATAGCAACACCCTGGCGGTAATGAGCCGCGACCCACGCCTGGCGCGCTACGTGCAGCAACCCGGCTAGCAATCTGGCAACTGTCGATCGAGCCCTCCACGGAGGGCTTTCTCGTGTGCCAGTCGATGCACGGCGCTATGCTGAATATGTAATCCCTTCGGGCATTTATCATGCGCAGGATGATGCTGTTACTTGCAGCCAGTGTTGTTGCGGCTTGTCAGGCGCCGATGCCAGCGGCTAATCCCCAGATGGCCTGGGTCGATTTCTCTACACCGTTCCCCAACGACCGCTTGCTGTTGGCCGAGCGTCTGGATAAACAGCGCCTGAGCGACGGGCGCTTTTTCGAAGTCAGCCCCGGTCGCCATGAGCTGATCGTGCGCTTCGACTATGAAGTAACCGGTGGCGGGGGCATGGGCATGATGGGCGGCCCCACCGTACGCGTCTGTTACCTGACCATTCACTACGAGCATTTCGAAGCTGGCCAACGCTACGTTCTCGAAGGCCGCTCGATGGCCATGACCCCTGAGGCACGGTTGTACAACGCCAAGCGTGAGATCGTTGCAGAGGCCAGCGATTACTACTGCCTCATGTGAGGTGAGTCAACAGCTCAGCTCAAAGGCAACGCCTCGACCCGCCCACGGAACGCGTAACACCGTAGGCGGCGTCAAGGCGCTGCGGCTTACCCGGCTTGCTGCTGGACGATCACCGTCTGCGCCGGCATCGGCGCCGGGAAGCCGGCTTCGCCGAGGGCATCCTTGATGGTGCGGTTGGTGTCGAAATAGACCTGCCAATAGTGCTCGTTGTGGCAGTACGGGCGCACCGCCAGTACCGGGCCGACCAGGTTGAACTCCAGAATCTCCACATCCACTCCAGGCTCGGCGAGCACATTGGGCAGCGCCGCGATGTGCTGCTTGAGCAACGCCGCAGCCGCTTTCCAGTCGGCCGCGCCAGATAGCTGCGCCTGCAGTTCGACACGGCGGTACGGGTTGTGGGTGAAGTTCTGGATGTTGTCGCTGAAGATCTTGTTGTTGCCAACCAGGGTCAGTACGTTGTCCGGGGTATTGATCGCGGTAGCGAACAGGCCGATCTCGGTGACCGTACCGATCACGCCGCCGGCGCTGATGAAGTCACCGACCTTGAACGGGCGCAGGACGATAATAAAGGCACCGGCTGCAAGGTTGGCCAGCAGCCCCGACCAGGCCATGCCGATGGCCAGACCGACCGCAGCGAGCAGCGCGGCGAAGGTGGTGGTCTGCATGCCGAGGTAACCGAGGATGCCGATCACCAGGATGATGTTCAGTGTCACGGTGATGACCGAGCCGACATAGCGCAGCACGGTCGGGTCGAGCTTCTGCTTGGTCAGGGCCCGTTGCACCATGCCGACGGCAAAACCGATCAACCAGCGTCCGATGATCCAGAAGGCGATTGCAGAGAGAATCTTGACCGCGAAAGCGGCCCCGTATTGTTGCACCAGCGCGATTATCGCGTTGAACTTCTCGGTGGTCACGTTAACGATGGTTTCGTCCATGGCTGGGGCTCGAAAATGAGGGATTGGCCTCAAAACGCTAGCACAAGCTGTGTGCCACGCCAGCTAATGGGCATGTGAATGGAGAGTCAGGGCCCCCGGTACCTTGGTGCGTTCGAGTCCCCCGTGTTCCAGCCAGCGGAGAGTCTGCTCATAGGCACGCTGCAGCAAAGACTCGGTCTGGTCGAAGTTGAACACCGAGACATCCACAGGGCACAAAGGCGGGACGATGTGCAGGCTGGTGAGGGTGCGGAAGTGTTCGATGTCGCTCACCAGTTGGCGCATGCTCATCAGATTGACGGTGTGCAGGGCCAAGGCGACCAGGCCTCGGGGCGGTTGGGTCAGGGCGCAACTCACGCCGGTGGGGATGACCACGACGTTGCTGGCGCCCAAGGCTACTGCAGTGGAGATAGGCGTATTGCTTGCCACGCCGCCGTCAACCAGGAACCGATCGGCGATCTGTACGCAGGGGAACACCAACGGGATGGCAGCACTGGCCAGTAACGCCTGCTCGAGTTCGCCACTGGACAGCACAGTCTCGGCGCCACTGAGCAGGTCGGTGGTGACGATGTGCAGGGGCAGCGTGGCCTCTTCGATGCGATGGATGGGCAGTGCCTGACCCAGTAATCGGTTCAAGGCCGACGGTTGCAGCAGATAGCCACGCCGTTTCATCAGACCTCTACAGGTATCGAGCCAGGAGAGGGGGAAAATGTCGGTTTTACTCAGCCCGCGCCAGAACCCGGCGAGCGCTGCGACACCATCGGAATCGGGCCTTGCGGCAAAGTAGGCACCGTTGATCGCGCCTACCGAAGCGCCAACCACCATGTCGAATCGAACATCAGCCTCGACCAGGGCCCGCAACATGCCGACCTGCACCGCACCCAGGCTGCCGCCGCCGGCGAATACGATTGCGGTGTTGGTCGCCATGCTCGAAGTCTCTGTGCAGCAATGTTCGACTTAGTGTAGCTGGCGGGTCGGCGTTAATTTCGCTTGATGCAGCGGCTTTTGGTCGGCGTGTATACCGGTGGGAGCGGGCTTGCCCCGCGATTGCGGGCTGTCGGCTACATCGCTTCGCGGGGCAAGCCCGCTCCCACCGGCGACGCTGTTTTCAAAGCACCAGGTCAAGACAGTTGCTCCCACCGGTGGCTCGGCTAATGGGGCGTGAAGATCCGTTGCACGCCAACACCATCAAGTACCGCATCGATCAACGCACGCGCTATCTCGATGTGCTGGCCCGCGCCGCACATCAGGGAGCGATCGTTGAGCGTGAGGTGATCGACCGCATCGTGGACCGTAGCTTCGGCACATTGCAGTAGATGGCACGCATGTAGCAACGCTTCTTCGGCGGGAATGCCGGCGCGGACAGCGAACATGCGATTGGTGCCGAACGGGGTGTCGGCGGTGGTGGCGTTGGAAAGGTCGCTACTTGGGGGATCGGGGACGAGCTTTTTCATGGGCAACCTCTGTCAGTGAAGCAACCATCCTTACGGTCTGACAGAAAACACCTACAGCATCGCGATTTGTCGCAGATAGCTGTGGGAGCAACTGACTTGAAGGATGTAGTCGCTGCTTGCTTCGGCTGCAGTCGTATCCAGGCGTTGCTCACGGCACCTGCAGGCTTGGTAGCGCTGCCCGACCTTGTGCCGAGAGCAGCGGCTCCAACTGTTTCCAACTGAAGGTCACGTCTACGTCACAGCCATCGCCAATGGGCTGGTTGGCCAGCTGCATGCCCTGGGTGTCGAAACTCAGGTCGTAGGAGTCGTAGCTCGCCACGCCGGGGCAGTCGCTGTCCGCCGCGGCCTGGGTCTCGAGCCAGGTGGCGAAATTTTTCGGCAGCTTGACCTGCCCGGAGAAGGGGCTGTACCACTCAAAACCTGTACCGATCCAGGTCCAGGGATCGACGCTTTCACCGGTCTGCAGGTTCCAGGTGTGCAACCCCCAACTGATGCCGCCACGACCAAAGCCTGCGCTCCAGCGGTAAAACCTGACAGTGAGCCACTGAGACGACCAATACGTCGGGTCAACGCTGATCTCGCTGGTGTAGGCGGAGCCGATACGACCGAGGAATTCACGTCGCTCGTTGAAGAACGCTTTCTGGCCCTCGGGGCTGACGGCGAGGCGTGCCAGTTGTTGATTGATCTTGTGGATGGCCGGGCTGTCTCCCTCCAGTCTGAGGGTGACCTGGGCGCCCTGGGTCCTGACCTGATAGGCGTGCTCGCCGAAGGTTTTCTTCTCTACCTTGACGGGTAACGGCGCTGCCTCCATTGGCGCGTTGTAAGCGTCGCCACCACAGCCTTCGGCACTTGAGCGCGTAAGCACCAAGGGCAACGGGGTAGCGCCTGCCGCCTTGCTCCAGGTTCCGCTCAACGTATCGCCCTGCAGGGCGTCCAGTTGCCAGAACCCCGTCTTGCCGTCTTCGACCCAGGGTTCGCCGGCCTTTTCCTGGGTTAGCTGGATCGGCGTGAGAAAGCGCTGATAGTAGTAGCTGCCGTTGCTGTCGGGGGCGGCGTTGAAACAGGCGGTAATCGTGCTCTTGCCGAGGGTGCCTTTCCAGACGCCGGCGAGGTCGGTGGGCGCGGCGTTGGCGTAGCCGGTAGCACAAGCGAGGGTCAGTATGGCCAAGGGCTTGCGCATACAGATCGGACTTCCAGATGTCTGACGGGCGGCCATCATAGCCGAAGGACAACGCCATCGCTCAATCAGCTGGTTGTGATCCACCTTCAAACCAGCTGATTTCGTCAGCGCGTTTCGGTTAGCGGGGAATGAAGATCCGGTTCACGCCTACACCATCAAGCACGGCGTCGATCAGCGCACGTGCCGTCTCGATGTGCTGACCAGCGCCGCTCACCAGGGAGCGGTCGTTGAGCGTGAGGTGATCGACCGCATCGCTGACCGTAGCCTCGGCGCATTGCAGCAGATGACACGCATGCAGCAACGCTTCTTCGGCGGAAATACCGGCGCGGACAGCGAACATGCGATTGGTGCCGAACGGGGTGTTGGCGGTGGTGGCGTTGGAAAGGTCGATACTTGGGGGATCGGGGACGAGCTTTTTCATGAGGTGCTCCGAAGGTGCAGTGGAGCGACCACGATTCGCTGCTAAACGAAGGGTGGCAGCTATACGCGGGTTAGCAGACCGGGCACCTAGAGCGAAACCGGCGCACCCGAAGGTGCCCCACGTACAGCCGCCATATAGCGGTTTCCGTTGAGCTCTAGATGCATATTCGGACTGCTAAATCCGGTCATTGGATTTTCCAACGACGGCAGCAGCCTAGGGCCATGAAGGCCCAGGCACAACAGAGCAACGGCGGCGGAAGTATGATTCAGAACGGCCTGACAGAAAACACCTAAAGCATCGCGATTTGTCGCAGATAGCTGTCGGAGTAACTGACTTGAGGGACGTAGTTTCTGCATGCCGCGCTTACAGGGTGCGGCTATCGACTTCGTGCTCGTCTTCAAAGTCCATGAACCGCTGCAGATCGAGTACATCCAGTTTGACCCGGGCGATAAAGGCAGAAAACGCCAGGTTGGCGGCAAGCCGGCGCAGGTCGCTGGCCCAGGCCGGAATAAAGGTTGGTCCCACCAACCAGCCTGACTCAAACAGCGGCGCCAGGTGCAAGGTGTCGCCCAGGCTCAGGCGCCCGGCAAACAAATGCCCGACCAGTTCCGGGCGGTTGTCGCGGATCGCCACGCGCAGCAGGGTGTGCACACCGAGCAATCCGGTCAGGTACGCGGCATCCTTGGTAAACGCCGAACCCCCTCGGACATTGGCGCCGCGGAAAATCCGCTGCGCTGAGCGAAAGGACTCTTCCGGCGACTGGCCGGCCATGAGAAAACCTTCAAACACCTGGATGAAGTCGGCGCCATCGAGCGCTTGCTGCACCGCAAGCACGCGCAAGGCGAGGCGGCGCAAGCGGTTGATGTCCATGCTGCCGGTGAACAGCTCCGCCAGCGTGGCAATGCCTTCTTGTGTCTGGGTGGTGCGTGGCGCCCCCAGGGCCAGGCATTTGAGGTTGGGCTGGCGCGCACCGTTCTGCGCGGTGGCCACATGCACAAAGGCTTCGTGCTGCAGCAACTGCTGCTTGTCCAGTTCGCTGAACAAGGCGCTGGCACGCAGGCGAATACGGCTGGTGCCGGCGATGGCCTTGGCGGCCAGCTCAGGTTCAAGCTTGATACTGATCTGGCCGGCACCAAAAAAGCGGTCCAGCTCCGGCTGCAGCCAGGCAGCAAATATATCGGCCGGAATATCGGCGGGGCTGGGGGGAATACAGTTGCCACCCAACAGGGCGTCGGTGGTTTTCAGGAAGAAATGCGCGGCGTCGAGCATGCTCAGCTTTTGCCTGGGGTAGTAAAAATCCGGACGACGGTACAGCGCCGACGAATACCGGGTAAACGCCGGGGTACCCATGGCGCCCAGCATGCGCCCGGCCGTGGCATAGCTGTGTGCGGTTCTGGCGAGAAATTGCCCGGCCGGATGCCCCTGATCGCAATGCTCGACAAAGCTGTCCAGCGCTGCGATCTCAGCACCGTGCTCGTGCGGGCTGAACTCGACCTTGGGTAGTTGCGCCTTGCCGCTGCGCCACTGGGCAAGGAAAACCTCTTCGACACCCTCGGGCCACGCCAGCGCGTCGAGCACGCGGATCTTGCGGGTTAAAGCGGGCAGCGTGGCATCGAGCTCAGACAGCGACAGGGCACTCATGGTACTCACCTTGAGAGACGAAGATCCATCGCACTAGCTTAGCCGTTGCCGGTGTAGTGCGGTGAATCAGCCCTGGCGCGTGCCTTTATATGGCCGCTGGCGCCTGTCGCCAGCGTACCAGGTTCAATGTTTGTGCTTATTTTTGTGCTTATGCTTGTGGCTGGACTTGTGGTTATCGTGATGGTCATCGTCATCCGCCATGCTATTGCCGATGGCGCTACCGGCCGCACCGCCCAGGCCGGCACCGATGGCGCCTCCGGTCGTGCCGCCGACGCTACGCCCCACCACCTGACCGCTGGCTGCGCCAAGGCCACCGCCAATGGCGGCTTCGGTTTTTTTGCCATCCTTCGCGCTCACTGCGCCACCTGCAGCACCACCGACGCCGGCACCGATGGCAGCACCGGTGCTACCGCCAACCGCCTGGCCGACCACACTGCCCAAAGCGCCACCCAGGCCTCCGCCCACGGCGGTATTGGTGGTTTCCCCGGCAAAGACCGCTGGTGCTACGGCAAGAGTAAGTGCAAATACAGCAACAATTTTTCGCATTTCGTTAATCTCAAAGGGTGTACAGCGTTAGAGTCTGTCAGATGCGAAAAGTGCGGACAACGCGCCTTCCAGGTTCATAGACGTAAATCAACACACCGGGCCGAAAGCTCGACCGCTTGTCGCGCTCGCTGTACTGCTATTTGCAGTTGCCAGCTTTACGATAGCCTGCCGCCTGAGCTTCAGATTCCGATGCGAACGACACCTGATTTTTTGCAGACACCTGCAGATAGCCAGGGCAGCCGCTCGGCAGATGATAAACATGACTTTTCTGGTTGCCGATGATCACACCGATGGCAGTAGACGCACTGGCCAGGGTCGGTTTTGGCGTGGGTTGAGCGGTGCGCACCGGGACCGCGCTGACGACGCCGTCACCAACAGGCTTGTATCCCGTGGTCCAGCTGCGTTGGCCGGTAACGAACGGGTTGGAGTGCCCCATGATTGTGGCAATACGGCGATCGCGCTCTTTCTCCCAGGCCGTTACCGGATGCTGTTTGTCCCATGCCATGAGCAACTGTTGTTGCTGACGGGACATGCTCAGCCTGTAGCGATCGAACATATAGAAGGTGGTGCGAGCAACCAGGCCCTTGACCTCGTCACGCGGCTCTGCGGTTTTTTGCTTGAAGTCGACCGTTGTCGTGCACTGACCGTATTGGCGAGCAATCCCCTGGTTCATGCCGTAGTTGAAATTGCTGCGATCGCCGTTCACTTCGCCTACCGACGGGTACAAGTTGAACAGATCAGCTTCCATGGCACGGAACACCGGATCTTCGTCAACGCAATGTTCCCGCCCACCGTTCTTCCAGCATTGGCGTTGGTGACCAAACGTCCAGGCCGGAACGATGTGTTCCCACTCGGTCCGCTCAGCGCGGGTTTGCTCCTTGCGCGTTTGATAGCCGCAGGATCCGGGATCAACGCGGCCACCTGATTTGCCTACCCATGTCCACTTGCAGCCACAGTAGAGCTCACCCATGGGGCTGTTGGCCTGGTCGAGATAGACCTTCTGCTTGGCGATGACCTTGGCTTCAGAAAATGTCGCAGGCGGTGAGGAGAGGGCGGAAGTGGCTACACAAAACATCAGTGCTACAGCAGACAACAGCTTTTTCATGAATCAAATCATCGGCTTAAGGATCGCACAGTATAACTGTCCTTACTCTTTCGCCTATGGGGTGGATATTCACTACGGCACACTCATAAGCAAAACGCCGACATTGTTGTCGGCGCTTTGCAAGTGGAGAGTAATTACGACCTACGCTTGAACAACCGCAATTTTGGCGCTCGCAGCGGCCTCACGGAACTCGGCAATCTGGTCGAAGCTCAGATAGCGGTAAACGTCGGCAGCCATGCTGTCGATGTTCTTCGCGTACTCCATGTACTCTTCGACGCTTGGCAGCTTGCCCAGGATCGAGGCAACCGCAGCCAGTTCGGCCGAGGCCAGGTACACGTTGGCACCATCACCCAGGCGGTTGGGGAAGTTACGGGTCGAGGTCGAGACCACCGTCGAGTTCGCCGCCACACGTGCCTGGTTCCCCATGCACAGCGAGCAGCCCGGCATTTCCATGCGTGCACCGGCCTTACCGTAGATGCCGTAGTAGCCTTCTTCGGTCAGTTGGTGCGCATCCATCTTGGTCGGTGGAGCCAGCCACAGACGGGTCGGCAGCGAACCTTTGACCTTTTCCAGCAGCTTGCCGGCAGCGCGGAAGTGACCGATGTTGGTCATGCACGAACCGATGAACACTTCGTCGATCTTCTCGCCCTGAACGGTCGACAGCAGACGGGCGTCGTCCGGGTCGTTCGGCGCACAGAGCACTGGCACTTTGACCTCATCCAGATCGATCTCGATGATCTCGGCGTATTCGGCATCGGCGTCGGCTTCCAGCAATACCGGATTGGCCAGCCAGGCTTCCATCGCCTGGGCACGGCGCTCCAGGGTGCGGGCATCGCCGTAGCCTTCGCTGATCATCCAGCGCAGCAGGGTGATGTTCGAGCGCAGGTATTCGGCAACGGCCTTCTCAGGCAGCTTGATGGTGCAGCCGGCAGCGGAGCGTTCAGCCGAGGCGTCGGACAGCTCAAAAGCTTGCTCGACGGTCAGTTCGTCGAGACCTTCGATTTCCAGGATGCGGCCGGAGAAGGCGTTGATCTTGCCTTTCTTCTCAACGGTCAGCAGGCCTTTCTGGATGGCGTAGTAAGGGATCGCGTGGACCAGGTCACGCAGGGTGATACCTGGTTGCAGTTTGCCCTTGAAGCGCACCAGTACCGACTCCGGCATGTCCAGCGGCATGACGCCGGTGGCAGCGGCGAAGGCGACCAGACCGGAACCGGCCGGGAAGGAGATGCCGATCGGGAAACGGGTGTGCGAGTCACCACCGGTACCGACGGTGTCCGGCAGCAGCATGCGGTTCAGCCAGCTGTGGATGATGCCGTCGCCAACCTTCAACGAAACGCCACCGCGGGTACGGATGAAGTCTGGCAGGGTGTGGTGGGTGTTTACATCCACAGGTTTGGGATAGGCCGCGGTGTGGCAGAACGACTGCATGACCAGGTCAGCGGAGAAGCCCAGGCACGCCAGGTCTTTCAGTTCGTCACGGGTCATCGGGCCAGTGGTGTCCTGGGAACCGACGGTGGTCATCTTTGGTTCGCAGTAGGTGCCAGGGCGAACGCCGGTCACGCCGCAAGCTTTACCGACCATTTTTTGCGCCAGGCTGTAGCCCTTGCCGGTGTCGGCGGGCTGCTCTGGCTTTTTGAACAGCTCGGACACCGGCAGGCCCAGCTCGGTACGGGCCTTGTCGGTCAGGCCACGGCCGACGATCAGCGGGATACGACCGCCAGCGCGGACTTCGTCGAGCAGCACCGGGGTCTTCAGTTCGAAGGTGGTGATGACCTCGTCGCTGCCGTGCTTGCAGACTTTGCCGGCGTGCGGGTACACGTCGATGACGTCGCCCATGCTCAGGTTCGACACGTCGAATTCGATCGGCAGGGCGCCGGCGTCTTCCATGGTGTTATAGAAGATCGGGGCGATCTTGTTACCGAAGCAGAAGCCGCCAGCGCGCTTGTTCGGCACAAACGGGATGTCGTCACCGAAGAACCACAGCACCGAGTTGGTGGCGGATTTACGCGAAGAACCGGTACCGACCACATCGCCGACGTAGGCCACCGGGAAGCCTTTGGCTTTGACTGCTTCGATCTGCTTGAGCGGACCAATGGCGCCTGGTTGCTCAAGATTGATGCCGTCACGGGCCATTTTCAGCATGGCCAGGGCGTGCAGCGGAATGTCAGGGCGCGACCAGGCGTCCGGGGCAGGGGACAGGTCGTCGGTGTTGGTTTCGCCTGGAACCTTGAACACGGTCAGGCTGTATTTTTCAGCGATGGCGGGCTTGTTGGTGAACCACTCGCCGGCGGCCCAGGACTCCAGCACGGCCTTGGCGTGCAGGTTACCGGCCTTGGCTTTCTCGGCGACGTCGTGGAAGGCGTCGAACATCAGCAAGGTGTGCTTGAGCTGTTCGGCGGCAACGGCAGCCAGCTCGGCGTCGTCCAGCAGTTCGACCAGGGTGGCGATGTTGTAGCCGCCCTGCATGGTGCCCAGCAGCTCTACCGCGCGTTTTTTGTCGATCAGCGGGGAAGTGGCTTCGCCCTTGGCGACAGCAGAGAGGAAACCGGCCTTGACGTAGGCGGCTTCGTCCACGCCTGGTGGAACGCGGTGGGTGATCAGGTCGACGAGAACTGCTTCTTCGCCAGCAGGAGGATTCTTCAGCAGCTCGACCAGGCCTGCGGTTTGTTCGGCATTCAGTGCGAGGGGCGGCAGGCCTTCCTCAGCACGCGCTTGTAAGTGGCGGGCATAAGCTTCGAGCACGGGCGATCTCCTATGTGTGGCGTACCGGAAAGAAAAAAAAGCAGGGGCATATTTTTGGTAATTGAGAGTGACCACTGACAAGACCACCAAAAACAGTCTGCTCCTGCTGAAGTCGATTTTGTTGACACATTGGCGATCAATGCGCGAAATCTAAAGGATAAGAGCCGGCAACACAATAGGATTGTCGACACATTGGCGTGGCTTATCCATTTGCGGTGGGGTCCGAAGGCTCTGCGTCGGGCCATATCAGACGCACCGCTTCCCCCGTTGATACGGTGGGCATGGCAGGTGCCAATCATCCAGGGTCTAGGTCTTGGGCCAGAGGTTTGCCAAGCGCGTAACCCGCGTGGTGTTTGGCCGCACAAGCAGCCGGCCATGATTTGCCTTAGTAGGATGTTTCTGTAGCTTTTTTAAGAACCATCCTATTTTTCTTTGCCCGGGAAGTGTCAACACTCGTTACCCATCGTGAGGCTTCCAGTTATGGCCTCTTCAAACTTGCCTTTGGCTACCCCAGCAAAGTTAACGTTTCATGGATGGAATCGAGATGTCGGTATTGCACCGCCGGAAGAGGTCATTTTCTTTTGCCTTACTGGGCTGCCTGGGGGGACTGAGTTCCGCCTTTGCTGCCTCCACGCCAACACCTGGTGATCAGGACCTGATTCGAGAGCGCCAGGACCGGCTGCTGGAGGAACAGCGGCGTCGACTCCAGGACCTCAAGGAGTTACCGGGCAAAGAGGCGGTGCCAGCTACACCCAGTGCCCCTGTAGACAGCCGCTGTTTTCCGATTAGGCAGGTCCTGATCAACGGCGCGGATCACCTGTCTGAGTCGGATCGAAAACAGCTGACGCAGCCTTATCAGGATCGATGCCTGGGCACCTCGCAGCTCAATGAATTACTCAAAGTCATCACCAACCGCTACATCGACAAAGGCTTGGTAACCAGTCGGGCCTACCTGCCGCAGCAAGATCTGTCTGGCGGGCAGTTGTCGGTGCTGGTGGTTGAGGGATACCTGGAAAACATTCGCACCACAGCCGGCAGTGGTTTGTCGGCGCGCGAGTTGGCCATGAGTTTTCCGGGCCGTGAAGGTGAGTTGCTGAGCCTGCGTGAAATCGAGCAGATGGTTGATCACCTCAACCGGTTGCCGTCCAACCAGGTGCAAATGGAGCTGACCCCCGGCAAAACCGCAGGTGGCAGTGACGTCGTGGTGAAAAACACGCCACAAAAACCCTGGCGTGCGTCCCTGTCGCGCAGCAACGATGGCCAGGACAGTACCGGCGAACAGCAATGGAGCACCTCACTTGAGTGGGACAGCCCATTAGGATTGGCCGATCAACTGATGTTGCGTGGTGGTCACGACGCTGTCAGCGATCATCAACGTACTTCCAGTAGCGTCTTTGCCAATTACAACCTGCCGTGGGGCTGGTGGAATTTCAATTACAGCTATAGCCAGAGCGACTATCGCTCACAGGCGCAGGCCAATGGTTACAACTTCAAGCAAACCGGAGACAGCCAGAACCATCAGTTGCGTGCCGAGCGGGTGATTCATCGCGATTCGATGAGCAAGACCTCAGTCAACGCCGGCCTGTCTTACCTGCGCACCAACAACTTCTTCGAAGACAGCAAACTCAAGCCAAGCAGCAACCGCATCAGCGAAGCGCAGCTGGGTATCAACCATGGCCGCCGCATTGGCAACGCGTTCGTCAACCTCGACCTTGGGATGCAGAATGGCATCGGCGCTTTCGATGCCCAGGGCGATCACGATCCAGCTCGCGGCGAACCCACCGCGCGCTACCGCAAGTACACCGCGACCCTGAGTTATTTGCAGCCCTTCAGCCTGTGGGGCGAGTCGCCCTCGACTTCGGTACGGCCGGTGGTGACCTGAACAATAGCGGTGGGATGATCACCACCGCTGGACCGCTGAGCATCAGCCACCTGCGTGATCTGAGTAACCAAGGCGGTGAAATCTCCAGCAGCCAAAGCTTCGCGCTGACCGGGCGCAACCTCGACAACCAGGCCGGCAAGCTGATCAGTAGCCAGCAGCTTACGCTCCACGGCGCCAGTGTGCTCAACCAGAACGGCCTGATTTCGGGCTGGAAAGGCCTTGCCGTCACTGCTGGCAGCCTGGACAACCGCAACAACGGCACACTCTCCAGTCGCAACGGCGGCCTGACGGTCGAGGTTGAAAACACCCTGCTCAATAGCGCTGCCGGTGCGCTGGTTAGCCAGCAGAACCTGACGGTGAAAGCTGCTTCCCTCGACAACAGCGCTGGCGGGATTCTCTCCAGTGCCGGTGAACAGGCTTTGACCGTAGCCGGCGAGTTGAATAACAGCCAAGGCGGTCAGATCGACAGCAGTACAACCCTGAGTGTTGAGGCGACGAGGCTCAACAATAACGGCGGCTCAATCAGTGCAACCCAGGCCCTGAATGTCAGCGGCACTACGCTCGACAATGCCACCGGCAGACTGATCGGTAATGCCGGCGTTACCTTGGCCTTGCTCGGTACGTTGACCAACACCCAAGGCAAACTGGCCAGCGCGGGGCCTTTGCGACTGAGCGCCACTCAGGTCGATAACCAGGGCGGTCAACTTGCCAGTCAGGGACTGCTGACCCTGCTTACGGGGGGCTTGGACAACCGCAATCGTGGCACGGTCGCGGCCAATGACCTGTTGACCCTGACCGCCACTGGCGTGGTGCAAAACGCTGCGGATGGCCTGATTTATAGCCAACACGGTGACCTGCGTGTGCGCGCTGCGAGCCTGAACAACAATCAGGGCACGCTGCAGAGTCAAGGTGCGCTCAAGCTTGATGTTGTCGGGGATATCGATAACCAGGAAGGCCGCCTCCTTGCGCAGGACGCTGAGCTCACTGTTTCCGCCATCAATCTCGATAACCGCGGCGGGGTGCTGACCAGCCTTTACGCGGCGCTGAGCGCCTCTCTCAGTGGTTGGTTGCAAAACGCCTCAGGCGGTATCACCCAAGGCGAGCGTCTGAATCTGACAGCCCTTGGGATAAACAATCAGAGCGGACGGATTGCGGCGCAGACAGGCGACGTAGTCATCAACAGCAGTAGCTTCGATAACCGCAGTGGCGGCCTGTACGCCGCACGCAAGATCGATGTCACGGGGAGTGACTTTGACAACAGTGCCGGGCAGATCGCCGGCCAACAGATTGACCTGAGCCTGGCCGGAGCGCTCAACAACCGCTCGGGCATCGTCGAAAGCGACAGCGTGCTCAATGTCGCCGCGAACAGCCTTAACAACCAGAGCGGGAAACTGCGTGCCCTCGGTACCAGTGGAATTTCCCGTTTCCAGATTGGTGGCGTGCTGGATAACCGCAACGGTAGCGTCGAAAGCGCCAATACAGATTTGAGTCTGCTCATGGGCGGCTTCTTGAACGCTGGCGGCACCGTGTTGCACGTCGGAACCGGCACCTTCGACATCGCCACCGCTCACGTCATGAATGCCGGTGGCAGCCTGGTCACCCGCGGTGGCCTGAACCTCACTGCCGACAGCTGGACCAACAGCAGTGTCATTCAAGCCGGGCGCTTGACCGTTGACGTCGCTCAATTCACCCAGACCGCCAGCGGCCAGTTACTGGCCGCCGAAAGCCTGACCGGCAGTGGTGTGAACTGGAACAACGACGGCTTGATCGCCAGCGACGGTAGCCTGAACGTCGGGTTGACCGGGCTGTACAGCGGCAACGGCCGACTGAGCAGTCGGGGCGATTTGAGCCTGTACACCGGGCAGTTGCAGCTGCCCGAGGTTGCGAGCATCGCCAGTGGTGGGGACAGCACGATTACGGTTGCTGGCCTGTTGACCAACTACGGACGACTGACCTCAACGTCCGACCTGACCCTGAACACCGGCAGCCTGAACAACTACGGCACGCTGGGCAGCGGGCAGGACCTGACGCTCACCAGCTCGGCATTGCTCAACGATCACGGGTTGATCTTCAGTGGCCGGGACATGGGCTTGCGGGTGGGCTCGCTGACCAACAGTTACGCCAGCATCTACAGCCTTGGCAATCTCGACATCGACCGCGACGGAGCGGGTGGCTGGGCCACGAGCATCATCAACAGCTCAGGCTTGATCCAGAGTGACGGCAGCATGAGCCTGGCCGCCAGTACTGTTGAGAACATCCGCGCGCTGCTGACCATCAGCAATGCAGGCATCTACACGGCCAGAATCAAGGAAATCCGGTGTATTGAAGGCGTTAACGCCGGCGACTGCAGCGGCAAGCGCAACCGTGTCTGGGAGATCGTGCAGCGCGACAAGCTGGAAGTGACCGCCGCCAGTGCCGCCTCCAGCATTACCGCAGGTGGCAACCTGGACATCAAAGGTGGCGACCTGTTGAACCACAGCAGCACCATCGCCAGCAGCGGCAACTTTACTGCCACGTTGAACAACCTGAGCAATACCGGTGTAGAGGCTTCCGATACCGAAACCGTAAGGGTGTTTCGCACCCAACGCGCCAGCAATGGCAGCGGCTGGACCAACGCCGCAAATAATTTCACCCAGCGCTATTGGTTTGAAAGCGATGGCTACGACGCCAGCAACCTCAGTGGCCTGGCAGCGGACATGAGCCGCTTTATCGGTAGCACCGAAGCCGAATTGCCGCAGTTCGGCCGCGTGACTCAGTTGAGCACTGGCGACCAGAGCTACGCCGCTATCATCCAGGCCGCCGGCAACGTCAACATCACCACCCAGAACAACTTCGATAGCAGTGTGGTTCGCGCAGGCTATGAGTACGTCGGCAGCGGCCCAAGTACCAATACCACTGCCCCCGATCGTGAGTTTTCGACCCGCGTTACCCTGAATCAACAGCTACCGCCGGAATTGGCGCAGCAGCAAGTCAACCCGCTGGCGTTGCCGGGATTTGAACTGCCCAGCGGCCAGAACGGCCTGTTTCGCCTCAGCGGGCAAGGCGCCAGTCAGGGAGACACCGGTCCGCAAAGCTGGAACCTGGGTGACGCAAGCGTGGGCAGTGCTCAGCGCCAACAAGAGGTGCCGGGTACTCAAGGCCGGGATACCGGCATAAAGAGTCCAGGCAGCCTGGGCATGGCAGGCCCTGTTAGCGTCGCCAAAGTCCAGGGCCTGCCGAGCAGCAGCGGGAAGTCCAGCCCGCACAAATACCTGATTGAAACCAACCCGGCACTCACTGACCTCAAGCAGTTCATGAGTTCGGATTACCTGCTGGGCAAACTCGGCTACAACCCCGATGACAGTGCCAAACGCCTGGGCGACGGCTTCTACGAGCAATACCTGATCCAGCAGGCCGTGGTTGCCCGTACCGGCCAGCGCTTTCTTGAAGGCCTGACCTCCGACGAGGCGATGTTCCGTTACCTGATGGACAACGCCATCGCCAGCAAGGACGCGCTGAACCTCTCGCTCGGGGTCGGCTTTTCGATGACGTATGCAAGGCGATGGGCTGGGAAGAAACCCAGGGCAACCTGCCGTGCGAGCACTGGCGTTGGGAGGACCTGACCCGGCGATACGAAATTGAGGCCATGGTCGAAAGCGTGCGCAGCGACTTGGCCAGGTTCGACGCCAACAAGCTTCATGGGCAGGCCGCCGCCTTGCTGTTCAAACCCATGAGTGATTGCGGCCGTCGTGAACTCGCGGACTACTTTACCGAGAGCGACTGGCAACGTTTCACACAACTCGCCCAAGCCATCGAGTACCAGTACCCCGAGCTCCCTGAGCGCCTTGGGCTGAAACCACTCGACAACTGGCGGGACTGGTTACCGCCGGAAAGCTACCGGGGGGTAAATGTTTTTCTGTGGTTGTCGTTGGCGGTTTGTTTCGCTGCCTACCTGTTTGGCGGCACCATGAAAAGGGACGGCATCTTCAACCCGAATGTCGCGCCGCTGCTGATGCTGGGCATGCTCTGGTTTGGCACCAAGGCCTACCAGTTCTGGTCCATGTTGGCGATGGCGGTGCGGTCACTGGATGTGCGCTTGAGCCAAAGGTTGCTCCCGCGCAGATGGTACCGGCAAGGCGCCGGGCTCTTGGTGCTGCGCCATGTTCTCCCCAGTGTGGTGCCAGCAGCCCTGGCTTTCTCGGCGTCCAGCCATGTGCCCTGGATGCGCTGGGCCAGCCCAGTGGTGGTGTTCTTTGGCACGTTGTATTTCACAAATGCAGCGCTGGTGGGCGGCAGGGTTCCAATATGGACCCGGGTATTGAACGTGATCAAGCGCCAGGCCGAGCGGCTGCCTTGGCACCTACTCAAGCGCGAAGGCATCATCGTTGTTGTGGCTTTACTGACGATGGGAATTTGGGTTTACACGCAGATGAAACCTGTGGCTTAGGCGTGGAATGATCAACCTGCTATCGACAGGGCACTCATGGCCTTCACCTAGAGAGTAGAAGATCCATCGCACCAGCTTAGTCCTTGCCGAGGCAGTGTGGCGAAGCAGGCCAGAGTGGCCTGCTTCGCCTTCACGCGCCCTTGATGGCCACTCCGGCTAGAGCATCTGCGTGTCGTTGACCTTCTGCACCGCGGCTTTTCGGGCAACGCGCCTTGCTTTCACTGGCTTGGGAGCCTTGGCCTTGGCTGCCTGAATCGCCACGGCCTGCAATTCCTCGTAGGAGTCCCTCAGGCACTGCGCGAGAAAATCCGGGTCGGGGACAACGTTTGGTGAGCTGGTCAACGAGATGAACATCTTTGCGCAGTAACTGGTGGGGTTCCAGATCAACGACAAGCCATCGACCAGCGGCCCAACGCCGCACCAGTACACGAGCTTTGCACCGAGCA
Source organism: Pseudomonas alkylphenolica (assembly GCF_000746525.1). Classification (NCBI taxonomy): domain Bacteria; kingdom Pseudomonadati; phylum Pseudomonadota; class Gammaproteobacteria; order Pseudomonadales; family Pseudomonadaceae; genus Pseudomonas; species Pseudomonas alkylphenolica. The sequence continues at coordinate 2,867,510 of NZ_CP009048.1, read as the reverse complement.
TGTACAGCGGCACATTGGGGCCCGGGACGTTGGTCACCATGCAATTGTGCAGCAGCACCGGGCCCTTGCCGCCCATGCCCATCAGCGTCGCCAGGCGACCGGCGAGACCCAGGGTGGCAGGGGGCGCAAATTTCTGCAGATTGGTCAGGTCGTTGGCACCGACCGCATTCTGGATCGCTTTGGATTGCGAGGTGGCGGCCTGCAGCGCTTGCAGGCGCTCAAGCGGATCGTCGATGTCGGTACGCAGCGGGAAGGTGAGCATCGACACAGTGTTGCCGGCGGCGACGGATTCATTGCCCTGGCGGGTGTTGACCGGTGCCAGGGTCACCAGCGACTTCTCCGGCAGTTCATCTTTTGCCATCAGGTAACGACGCATCGCCCCACCGACAATGGCCAGGACCGCATCGTTGACTGTTGCCCCGGGCACCAGGCTTTTGATCTGTTTCACCACGCCAAGATCAAGGGTGACCGAATCCCAGACCCGGCTGGACGTCACATTGCTGTTGAACCGTGTGCGCGGTGCGCCGCCTTCAGCGCTCAGTACCGAACTGGCCACTTTCCGCAGACTGGCAATGGCCAGCTTGGGCAACACGCGGGCCAGCGGCAGTGCCATGCGGGCAGAGGCCGAGATGTTGTCAGTGAACATGCGACTAACCGTGTCCAGCATGCCCCATCGCGGCGACACGCTGGTTGCCGCCGGCGGGTTATCGACCACCGCGACAGGTTTACCCTGCGCGCCGGCCAGATCGTGCAAGGCCCAGGTCAGCTCCGCGGCCGCGGCGCCGTCCATCGCCGCATGGTGCGATTTGGTCAGGATGGCGAAGCTACCCTTGGGGATGCCCTCGATGTTGTCGAGCCCCTCGATCACGTACATCTCCCAGGGCGCCCGGGAAAGATCGACCGAGCGGGCATGGATGCGTGACACCAGGATGCAGAACTGACGCCAGTCGCCTGGCTTGGGCAGGGCGAAATGGCGAACGTGGAAGTCGATGTCGAACAGGTCGTCCTCTACCCAGTAGGGATAACCGAGGCCAAAGGGCACCTGGATGATCTTGCGTTTGAACACGGGCGAGACGTCGAGACGATCCGAGATATGGTGGACGATCTCCCGAAAGCCGAGTCGTTGCCCCTCTACCGTGGACTGATCGTAGATGTAGATCATGGTGCAGTGCGACGCGGCATGGGGACGATCGACTTTGAGGAACAGGGCATCTTGCCCGCTGAGTTTGCTCATCGTTAACGCTCTCGCAAGGTTGTGGCGCAGTTGGGGGCAATCAATTGAGCTGAAAGACAGGCGCTTCGCGTTTCATCAATACGACCAAGGTCGATGACGGGCAGATTCATCGATCTGCCGTTGCATCGTCCCCCTGCAAAAGGGGGGGAGTGAGCGGTCGGCGCGGTCCTTATGCTGGGGGCTATCGGGGCGCACATGCCGCCCCCCGCCTGGGGAGGGGAGTTTGCGTGTGGAGTAAAGAGCAGTGCGTGAGTGAGGAAAGGACAAGGGCAGGGGATTCACGCAGCCCCTGGTGGGAGCGTTTGTCCGAAGACTTCTGGCGGCAGGCCGACGGCACCGAACTGGATGCCAGGCACCGCCTGAAGATCCATGGCAGCGCCGCGATCGAGCGGGTGATGCGCACCTCCTTGTCGGCTACGGTGGCGGCGACCGCGCTTACCACGCTACGCAAACCTGGCCGTCTGCAGCGCGAGTTCGAGGCGCTGCGCTTCTACGAACCGCTAGCGCGTGCGGGAGATGCCTCCGAGGTATTCCTGCGACCGCCGAAGGACATCGTCATTTCAGAGCGTGCGCTGCCAGGCAATGACATCCGTCGTTTGCAGCTGCGGTTTGCCAGTCCGTTCAAACCGCTCAATCCGTTCGCGCGCCCGCAGTTTGAAGCCATGCAGCGCAATGCCTTCGCCCATGCCCAGCACTGGTGCCATGGCGACCGGCCACGACCGACGTTGATCGTCATCCACGGATTCGCCGCCGACCCGCACTGGCTCAACGCTCACGCGCTGTCGCTGGCCGATTTCTACCGGCGGGGCTATGACATCCTGCTGTTCACGTTTCCGCACCATGGTCGTCGCGCAGAACGCAGCGACTGGTTCAGCGGCCAGGGATTATTCGGCAGTGGGCTGGTGGCCTTTAACGAGGCGCCGCTGCATGCGATCCATGACCTGCGGGTGTTCATCAACTACCTGCAGGCGCGTGGTGTCGAGCATATCGGGGTCACGGGCATTTCCCTCGGCGGTTATACCGCGGCGCTGCTGGCGACCGTTGACGAGCGCCTGGCCTATTGCGTGCCGATCGTACCTGCGGTCAGCCCTATCGACGCGTTCCTTGAGTGGCAACCCACAGGGGTGTTGCTCTCCCGCCTGATGCGCAACCAGGGCATTGGCGTGGCTGAAATGCGCGGCTTGCTTGCCGTGCACAACCCGCTGACCTACGCCCCGCGTCTGGACGGCGAGCGCATGCTGATCATCGGCGGTGCCGGAGACCGCGTTACCATGCCACGACACTTGCGGCTGTTGCACCAACACTGGCCGGGCAGTGCGTTGCACTGGTTTCCCGGTAATCACATTCTGCATCTGGGACGTGGTGAGTATCTGGCGTGTATGAGGGCGTTGATGGATAGGTACTCAGGGTTGTAGTACACCCGCGACGTTGGCAAGCATTCTGCTTGGATGTTCAGCTGTTCGATGCTATTTCAGTTTGCATCGACAGCCGTTCTAGGATGTGACAGGCACATCCTTTTCCTGCAAGGAGGCAGGCCGATGGCCTTGATAATGGAAAAACTGACCCGCTTTGAGCGTATTGAATGCTCGATGGTCAATGCCAGCGGTGCCCGCTACCCCAAGCATACCCATGAAGAATATGTGCTCAGCGCCAACCTCAGCGGGGCGGAGCGGATCTGGTACAACGGCAGGCAGCAAGCCGTGGTAGCGGGCGAGGTGACGCTTTATAACCCGATGACCGTGCAGGCGTCGGAGTTCTGCGGGGAGGGCGCACAGTTCATCAGCGTGCATCTGGATGGACAGCAGGTGCGCAACATTCTTGACCAGACCACCAGCGCCAGTGGCCTGCCCACGTTCCAGGAGGGCGTGATCCACGATAGTGCGCTGTTCCGCTCTATCCTCGACCTGCACGAGCAATTGGACGCCAGCGGTCGTGACGAGGCGTTGCTGGTGCTGTGCAGTGAGCTGGCGCGTTTTCGCACCACGCCAGACACCGCTGACGAGCCATTGCGGGTGGCACAGTTGATCCGTTTCATGAAGGCCAATCTGTACGAAGTGATCGAGCTTGAAGACCTGTGCGCCGAAGCCAATCTGTCCAGATTCCATCTGGTGCGAAGCTTCAAGACCCTGAAAAACCTGCCTCCCATGCAATATTTCAAGCAGTTGCGCCTGATCGAAGCGCGCCGGCGCCTGCGCCTTGGCGACGCGGCGGCACACATCGCCGCCGACCTAGGTTTCTTCGACCAGGCTCATCTGAGCAATGCGTTCCGTAAAGTGATGGGTGTCTCGCCGTCGAGCTACAGCTCAATGCTTGGTGTAGCCGGGTTACGTTGACGCCGTCAGCCAGAAACTGGGGTAGAGTGCTCAGCAATCTCTGCCCATACGTTGCTTGAAGAATGAATCGTCCGCTGTTTGTTTCGCTAGACGGGCCCAAGGGTACCGGCAAAACCACACTGTTGGAGGCCGTTACGAAAGTACTGAGGGCCGATAACAAAAAGGTGATCCGGCTTTGCGAGAAAAAAAGCGATCCCTACCGGGGTGAAACAATGGCCCTGGTGAACACATTCGTCAGAAATCCCAGCCGGGATCTGGAGCTGGGGGTTTGTGAGCGCTTTGCTGATAGCCGTACCTGGATTTCCCAGCACGTGCTGACCAAACAGCCAGCAGACAGCATCATCCTGATCGATCGCTGGTACCCGTCTGATGCTGCGTTTCGCCGGATGGTCCCGTTTGCACAAATCCTACAGCTGAACCTTGATCGAAACGTGCGCGTGCCAGACCTGCATGTCGGGGTTGTCACCGCCCCTGAAATTTCATGGGCGAGGGCAGCGGCACGTACGCGTGGGTTGAGCAGTACGGTGATGCATAAGCTGGAAGAACAGATCGCTTGTACCCGGGCGTTTGAGCAAGCGGTTGCAGATCACGACTGGGTTTTATGCCGTAATGAAGGAACGATTGAAGAGGCAACGATGCAGGTGGTTGCTGAGATCTATAGCGTCCTCTGATGCGCCGTTGGCGAAGTTCGCGACACCGGCCTTGATGCGGTTGAGATAGCCGTAGATGTAGAATTTCGGTATGCGCTTACTCACTTGCGGGCTCAGCTGAGTTCGGCGCACGCGCGTCATGGGCCTTAGCAACCAGATACGTTGCATGGCTGACAAATAACAGCGATGTAAAGGATGCGCCTAGATCGGGCAGGCTTAGGAATCGAGGGCCGTTGGTCCCGTACAGTGAAAGTGCGCTGATATCGCCTGTTACCTGAAGCATTACGGCGAAATACCCGAGCACAAGGAGCACGGTAATCAATACGTTCTGCAGGCGTGATACGTCAACCGTATTGGCATTGGCGATTTCCTCGCCCATGAACATATCCGTGATGGACGCCATTTGGGGCGTGTCGTTCAACGAAAGACCGTCGGACTGCGCACCCAAAAAAGGGATGCCTCGTTTGCGCGGGTCGGGATCAGCTACAAAGTTGACCTGTTTTTGGGCCGGGTCCTTGGTCGGGAGGATTAGCGCAGAGATCATTGGCGAGGCTGTCGCGATTCCCAAGGCTGCCGCGACAGATGTCGGAATGGTTGGAAAGACTGAGGCTTCCCAGCCACTCCCAACGCCAGTAAAACCAATATTGAACAACGCCAAAGCGGCATAGCCGGAAAGCGCCACCACTGTCCACAGGGTGACTTGCGCGCGTGCTAGTGAAACCCGGTTGCGGACATCGATCCAGACCCCGGCGACACGCTGCTTTGTGCCCAATCCGAGCGCGATGATCAACCCGGCGATACCAACGGCGAGCATCAGGAAGGAGGACAGGATTGACGTCGAGCTTGTGCTGATTTCAGTTTGCTTGGTGTCAACCGAGGCTGCACGGGCAACACCCAGAACATTGTTGGCGGAGGATGTTTTCCGTTCAAGAGCTGCAGCCCCACGCCTGATCACGTCACACTCCCTGGGGTTATTACCTTCATGACATTCGTTGAACCCTTTAAGCACAGCATCTACTTTCGACGGATCCCAGAGGAGTTTCTTTGTTCGCGGGGCCACGTCAGAGGCTTTTTCATTGGCCAGCAGGTTGTCGCAAACCGTGGGATGCTTAGCTGATGGAAACGCATTGGCATCCTCCTCGCATGTGAGCCTGACGCTTTCGAACAAGCGGTATTGAAGGGCAGGGTTGGTGGCCATAAGCAGATTTTTTGCTTCTCTCACCGAATGGCCTGTCGAGATAGACACTGCCGCGCCGATGAAAAAAATCACCGCCGCAAAGATCCCCACCACCCAAGCGAGTTTTTTGTAAGGGTTAGGGGGCACTGGCGCTGACAAGCCACTGCCGGTCACTTGCGAAACGAATGGTAATTGGTCTTCGGTTGGCGGTTCGTTGGACTCGAACAGCCGATAGAGGCGCTTGTTAGAGGCGTCTCCAACAAAAAAATCACCACCGCTGCGCACATCAGTCCCGAAAATCCAACTCAACGTCCTGGGGAATGCGAAATCGAGTCGAGCGGTACTGGCCTGGGGAATTTCGACCAGCGCCGCCCGTGCAGGGAGGGAGTTGCCAACGTGAACGCCGGACTCGACTTCGTCGACTGTCGTACGCATTGTCTCAAACGTTGCGGATAGTTCGGTATCGACGCGAGGCGCCGGACGCACCTGTAGTTGACCTCCAAGGCCACGTTTCTTTGCCTGAGCGGCGAGGTTGGCTACAACCGCATGAAGCCGCTTCACGGTCGCGGGTGCGCCGTCCTTGGGCGTAACGTTTTGCGTTTCTCCCCAAACCACTGAAAGCACAAATTTGTCAGCCATTTTTTCTTTCTCCGACAGGTCATTCAATGTCCGAGGGTGACGCAGGTGCAGAGACAAAAAACGAATCAATGGCCAACTCGGGGGAGGAAAGAAAAGCTGGGGAGTTCCCTCTGGGCATGGCTACGACATTGACTGCATAAGTAGCAGTCGCTGCTAGCTTATGTGTGTATTTTAGTTCTGTACTATGAAAGCGCAAATAACAGAGCTGATCGTACCGGGGCTTACTGTAAAATTAATATGGTGTGATACATGGCTGTTACAGATCATTTGCGTTTGTGTCGGCACTGAAACTATCAGCGTTCGGTTGCGCCTAAATGTTGATGGCATTGTGCTTGCGACCCTGCAAGGCCCAGTCTATGCTGGTGATAAAGGTTGTATGGCTCATATGAAAATCATTTTTGTATAAGATTTTAGTGCTGTGACTTGTGCTGAGTACGGGCCTGACAATCTTGCCTTCAAGTGCTCGTTGTTGTCTGTTTTCTTATGTGGCGTCTTGTAACCTGTATTGTTTATGCGTTGCGTTCGGAACGTCGAAGTTCGTGCTCTGCGAGCACCCTCGTTAACTCTTCTACTTAGAGTTTGTTACACGACATTAACGAAAGAGAACTCGCCAATGAACAAAGCAACCGAGCCTCTTGAAACGCCCCCTGAGCGAATCAACCTTGTTTCACTCCACCTACCCGAAAGAATGCGATCTGATCATGAAAGGCGGCATTACCAGTGGCGTCGTCTATCCGCTGGCCATTGTTGAAATTGCCAAGGCCTTCCGTTTGCGCTCCATCGGCGGCACCAGCGCTGGCGTCATGAGGCGGCACTTCAAGAGCAAGATGAGAACAATAAGCTAAGGGGCGATTGCTGACGAGCCCCACCATTCACTTGCTGTCACCGGGGGGGGCGGCGAGAGCTTGGGGATCAGCCTTGCTATGTATGCTTAAGGTACACCTGGCGTGTCAGGCGCGCGGGCCGGTGCGAACATGCCGATGAGCGCTGAAACACTGCGCCGTTGTGGCTTGGAGATGCTTGGCAGTGTACAGGCAACGTATTTAACGAAAGTCTTGTAGGGGCCCGGTTGGACTGAAAGTTGATGTCGATGCCTTGCCGCTGTACGAGCTCAAATCCACCTAGCAACGCAGCACTAATGAGAGAAGCGCGTTCACCCGGTAGCAAGGTGTACCGCGCATTCAGATGTGCGCGCTGGGGGGGATGCCATCGACTTTGGTCAGGTTGTCTTGTACTTCGGCTTTTTTGCCAGCCTGCGGGCATCCAATTCAAACAACTCACCGTTGAGCAGCATCCTCGCTAGCTGCATTTTTGGTCTATTTCTGGTCGTTATCCACCACCGCACCCGCGGCGACGAAGACTGGATCAGCTCTTTAACCAGCCGATCCAGGTCAGCATCAGGCAGTGAAGGATAACCGTCCAGTACCAACCAAAGCGGTTGTACGGTTTTCGTCAATACCTCGCCAAGCCGGTCGAAGTCAGCATTCATCAATTGCAATGCGGCACCCATGCGAGCGATCACCTGAGTCGCCTCGATCGGGTGATCCTGCAAGTCCAGCCGCGCCAAACGAGTATTGGCCGGGCGATAGGCCAAGCACTCATCTAGCAGCATTGTCTTACCGCTCCCGGCAGGCGCGCACAGTAGGCTTAACCGGCAGTGGGTGTTGAGCAATGCAGTGCGTAAATGCGATCGAGGCAGAATCGCTTGACCGTTCATGCTGTGTCCTGGCGTGAGATTGATCGGAACATTAGTTACAGGCTCGATAGCGTGATCGGCGAACGCGCAAACCATAGCGGTGGAGGGCATTGCTACGTTGATGAAGTGCGCCAATAAGCTGGCAATTGACGACAGCTACCGATCACGCCTGTAGTTCAGCCACGCGATCAAGCGATTGGCGTAGTTGGTCAAGTACGCTTCTGGTCCACACGCTAGACTCGCGGCGCGCAAGCTCCAACTCCATCTAGCCATTATCCTCGACCCCAAGGAGCCCACTTGATTCGTCCTTTCCTTTCTTGCCTGCTGATACTGCTACTAAACACCGGCCTGGCATCTGCGCAGGCAGGCGCTGATCCTGCACTAGCAAACGATGCTGCGGGTTATGCGCCGGCGCTCACGTGCTTGGGCTGCCACGCAGAACAAGCCAAGGCCTGGCAGCATTCAGATCATGACTGGGCGATGCGCGAGGCGAATGCCACCAGTGTGCTCGGCAATTTCAAGGACACGCGGTTCAGCGATGCAGGCGTGAACGCACGCTTTTTCAAGCGTAATGATCGGTACTACGTAAACACCGAGGGCGAGGATGGCAAGCCTGCGGATTTTCTGATCCGCTACACCTTTGGTCATCGACCGCTACAGCAGTATCTGGTGGCCTTTCCCGGGGGACGGTTACAGGCGTTGACGATTGCCTGGGACAGCCGCGCGGCCAGTGTCGGCGGCCAGCGCTGGTTTTCGCTATACCCTGGCCAACGCTTCGCCCCGGGTGACCCACTGCACTGGACCGGTCGTTACCAGAACTGGAACGCCATGTGTGCCGACTGCCACTCGAGCAATTTGCAAAAGGGCTACGACAGCGAGAGCGATACTTTCACCACAACCTGGCACGAGCAGAATGTGGGTTGTCAGTCCTGCCATGGACCAGCCAAAGAGCACGTGGACTGGGCGCAAAAGGCTAAACCCGACGCGCCGTACCAAAAGGCCAGCGAGATCGGTCTGAAGGTGGATTTTTCCGCCCTGGGCGCCAAAGGCCTGATTGAGCAATGCGCGTTCTGCCACAGCCGCCGCCAGGGCCTGGGCACCGGTCAGCAGCCTGGGCATTCGCTGTTGGACGCCGTGCTCCCGGCCACTTTGCGGCCCGACCTGTATCACCCGGACGGGCAGATCCAGGGTGAAGTCTATGTGTATGGCTCGTTCACCCAGAGCAAGATGCACACCGCTGGAGTGACGTGCACCGACTGCCACGACCCCCATAGCTTAAAGGTGAAAGTCGAGGGTAACGGATTGTGCCTGCAGTGCCACTCGCCCACGCCCCCCGTGCGCTTTCCCAGCCTTCAGGCCAAGGAATACGACGGCCCTGCGCATCATCATCATGCCGCAAACTCCCCAGGGGCGCAGTGCGTAAACTGCCACATGCCGGAAACCACCTACATGGTGGTGGACCCACGTCGAGACCACAGCCTGCGCATTCCGCGACCGGACCTGGCGCAGGCCAGTGGTAGCCCGGATGCTTGCAGACGCTGTCACACCGATCAGCAACCGATCTGGGCTGCCAACGCCATCGAAGGCTGGTTTGGTCAGCCGCAGCGGCCGCCACACTACGGTCAGACCTTTCATCGTGTGCGCCAAGGGCAAGGTGATGCGCTGGCCCAGTTGAGCGCGGTCATTGCCGATCTGGGCAAGCCCGCGATTGTTCGGGCCAGCGCTGCCGAACAATTGGCTGAGCTGGGAGCGCCGGCGCTGCCGACGCTGGCAAAGGTGCTCAAGGATGACAGCGCCATGGTACGGGCATATGCGGCGGCCGGATTTACCGCTCTGCCACCCGTGCAGCGGGTTGAACACCTGCTACCGCTGCTCGACGACCCTCAGCGCGCCGTGCGCGACGAAGCCTTGCGTGCGCTGGCCAGCATTCCTCTGATTGCGATGCCCGAGGCACGCCGCGATAGCTACAAGCTTGCTCAACAGGACTATGAGCGGCGCCTGCGCAGCAATGCCGACCTGCCGGGCAATCGACTCAATCTGGCGGTCTGGCTGGAGCGCTCAGGGCGGCAGATGGAGGCGCTGGAGCAGTATCGTCAGGCCCTACGCCTGGACCCCTATTTTTCACCGGCCCGGGTCAATCTGGTAACCCTGGCCAACGGCATGCTCTTGCACGATGACGCCGAGAAAGCGCTGCGCGATGGTGTGGCACTGGACAAGTCACCTGCTGCCGACCGTGGCAACCTGGCCTACATGCTGGCCCTGCTGTTGGTTGAGCGCCAGCAGCCGGCCGAAGCTGCGCGTTGGTTGGAAGAGGCGGCCAAGGCAATGCCTGACACCCCACGTATTCGCTACAACCAGGGCTTGTTGCTGCTGCAGTTGCAACAGCGTGATGCCGCCCAAGCCGCGTTGATGGCGGGTCTTGAACGTGCGCCCGAAGATGCCGATCTGCTCTATGCACTGATCTACCTGCATGGCACTGCCGGCGAACGTGCAGCGGCGGCGTCCTACTGGCAACGCCTGCAGAAGGCGGCACCAAATGACCCACGTGTGGCGCCGCTGCGTCGTCAATTGGGCCTTTACACGCCGTAGTTTCAGTGAAAGTAGGCAAGGGTTACCTGCTTTGAGACATAGGTCACCAAAAGGCAGATAAATGGCGGCCTTTATCAAGTCGGTGTCCCTGGAGCTGTATAGCTTGGTCAGCAGGTTCCCGGAACTCCGCATTCAGGGCACTGATGTTGTATGTCAATACACCAATAACAAGAAGGTGACACATGACCAAGCCTGTACCGTTGTTTGACCATAAGGAACTACTGACGCTCAATACTAATGAGCTGCCCATCTACAAAGATGCGATGGGCCCCGAGTTCCCTGGTGTAGACGTTCAGCCCTTGTATCTGGACGCGAGCGCTGGCATCTGGGTGCTACGCACACTGTTTCATCCTGGCGTGCGCTTACCTTGTCACTATCACACCGGGCCGGTGCACCTGTTCACGCTTTCTGGCAAGTGGGTCTATGACGAATATCCGGACCAGCCTCAAACCGCCGGGTGCTATCTGTTCGAACCAGGTGGTTCTATCCACACGTTCACGGTGCCCGCGGACAACACCGAGCTCACTGAAACAGTCCTCGTCGTGCATGGCGCCAATGTCAACTTCGACCGGGAAAATCAGTATGTCGGTGTCCTGGACGCCACCAGCATCACCCAAATGATCGACCATCTGGTCGCACAGCGTGGCCTGGAGCCAGCGCGCTACATTCGTCCTGGGCAACCCAACTACACCATCGGCTAATTCGACCATCGGCGCCACCCGCTGTTTCGAGTTGCAAGGTGAGGCAGTCTTGTTGCCCAGCACTCGATTGGCAAAATGTGGCGGCGCAGTGAAACAAGGAGTTGATCAATGAAAGCTGTGGTCCTGCGCGACAATAAACTGGTGATCGATAAGCTTGTCGATCCAACACCCGCTAAAGGTGAAGTACTGGTCAAGACTCTGGCCTGCGGCATTTGTGGTTCCGACTTGCACATGTTTCATCACTGCGAACACGTACTGGCTAACTTCAAGCGCGGAAACATTCCGGTCGCTTTCGATCAGCAAAAAGATGTGGTGTTTGGTCACGAGTACTGCGCCGAGATTCTCGATCATGGCCCGGGCTGCGACAAGACGCTCAAGGTCGGTACGCGGGTGTGCTCGCTACCGTTCGTTGTGACCCCTAATCGCTTCGACCATGTCGGCTATTCCAACCAATACCCTGGTGGTTATGGCGAGCAGATGGTATTGGCCGAACAGATGTTGGTGGCGGTACCAGGCGATCTGCCGGCCGACTTCGCCGCGCTGACCGAGCCGCTGGCTGTCGCCGGCCATGCGGTAAACCGCGCCCGGCTTGCGGGCGACGAGGTGCCTGTGGTGATCGGTTGTGGCCCCATCGGGCTGGCAGTGATCGCCTCGTTGAAGGCACGCGGCATTGGCCCTGTGGTCGCTGCAGATTTTTCGCCCGGGCGTCGTGCCCTGGCTGAAAAAATGGGTGCGGATGTAGTGATCGACCCAGCGCAGCAGTCGCCCTATCAATCGTGGTTGCAAGTCGCGGCGCCGCAGGGTTACGACATCAATGGCCCTTTGGCTCTGCTTGGCCTGGGACCGCAGCCTAAGCCTTGCGTGGTGTTTGAATGCGTCGGTGTGCCGGGCCTGATCCAGCAGGTGATCCAGAACGCACCACCGCGTACTCGTCTGGTGGTGGTCGGGGTGTGCATGCAGAGTGACCAGATCGAGCCGCTGATTGGTATTGGCAAGGAGGCGAACATTCACTTCTCGTTTGGCTATAGCGTCGAAGAGTTCACCCAAACGCTGCATGCCTTGGCCGATGGGCGACTCGATGTTACCTCGATGATCACCGGTAGGGTTGGCCTGGATGGAGTCGCCGGTGCGTTCAGCAGCCTGGCCAAGCCCGATGAGCATGCCAAGATCATGATCACCTTCGATTGAGCACTTGGCGTAGCTGACAGTCGCTTTTACGCCTGATCTGTTCCCTGATTTGATAGTTCCCTTTGCGTTCCGGAGGGCTGCTAGCGCGGCTTTCTGGACGCTTTTTTATGGCTTTGTGGACGCCCGGCATCAGTCGCTGGAGTGCATGGATTTGTAGGCTGCAGTCGACCGGATACGCGGTCAGGGCGCGGCAGAAAATGTCAGGATACTGGCGTGATATGCAAAGAGGGACCAAGTCGATCCACCGCATGATCGGGCCACTCTGACGAGTGCGCGAAGATCGACATCTACACCACGAATTCCGCCTTCCAGAGCGACCTCATATAAAAATAATCCGGAGGGTGCTCCATGATATCCCCACAGGGCAAGTCTGCCCGTGCTCGTAGTCTTCTGGCTGGAACCGTGCTTTCCCCCCTTGCTTTAGCCATTTCCCAGCAGGCGCTGGCGGGCGAATTCGAGTGGGGTGAGGTGAGTGGACGTTACAATGGTAGCCTCAGTGCCGGCGCTATATGGAGCGCCGAGAGACCGAACAACGATTACATCTTTCAAGGCAACGCCGACAGCATCGGCTATGGCTCGGCTGGGCAGTTCAACCCCAGTGGAGCCAAGACTATCGATGATTCGCGGCTCAACTACCACAAGCGTCGGGAAGTGGTGTCTTCGCCAGTGACGCTGCTCGGCGAAGTCGAGCTGAAATGGCAAAACTATGGTGCGTTTGTTCGCGGCAAAGCCTGGTATGACTACTCGCTGAGCAACGATTCGGTCGACTATGGCCATTCGGCCAACGGTTACACCCCAAACAGCAAGCTGGACGACAGCCATTACGATCGCTTGGCCAAGTTCCAGGGTTTAGCCTTGCTCGATGCCTACGTGTTTGGTGATTTCGACATCGCTGACCACCCGCTGCATGCGCGCCTGGGTAATCAGGTAGTGAACTGGGGTGAAGGCTTGTTCTTCCAGAACGGCATCAACTCGGTGAACCCTATCGATGTCGCCGCCCTGCGCCGTCCTGGCTCGCAACTTAAGGAAGCTTTGTTGCCGGTGCCGATTGCCTACTTCAACCTGGGCCTCACCGATGCCCTGAGCATGGAGGCGTTCTACCAGCTCAAGTGGCGCAAGACGGTACTTGAAGGCTGCGGTACCTACTTCGCGGCCAACGACTACATCACCGGTGGAGAGGCGGGTTGCTTTGGCGTTCCACTGGCCGGCGCCAACGATCAGCAAGCGTTCGCAAACGATCTGATCCTGCATCGCGCCGAGGACAACGACGCACGAAACGACGGGCAGTTCGGCGTGGCCTTCCGTTACTTTGCCGACAGCATTGGTACCGAGTTCGGCGCCTATGCCATGAACATCCACTCGCGTACGCCCTTCGCCAGCGTGATCACCGACTCGCGAGCGGCGATTGGGCCGGGCTTTATCCCCGGGCAGCAGGGCACTAACGCGCAGTACTTTGGCGACTACCCCGAAGACATCCGCATCTATGGCTTGAGTTTCTCGACCAACATCCTGGGTACGTCGGTGTTCGGCGAGTACAGCTATCGCCCTAACCAGCCTATCCAGCTTGCCACCGGTGATTTGATTCCGGCCTTTGCAGGTAATCCGGCAGCGATTGCCGGCGCCATTGGCCAGAACCTGACCCTGGGCCAGGATGCGATCAATGCCGCCCCTGGCTCGGTCTATAACGGCTATGACCGTCGGGAGATTTCCCAGTTCTCCCTGGGCTTTATCAAGTCGATCCCGCAAGTGCTCGGCGCAAGCAACTTCAGCGTGATGGGTGAAGCGGCTGCCAAGTACGTACATGACCTGCCGGGCCTCGAAGATCGCCGTTATATCAAAGGCGATCTCTACGGGACCGATTTCGCCGATGGCAATGCCGCAGGTTGCGCAGCCGGCAGCCCGGCGCAATACCGCAAGTACACCTGCTCCAGCGATGGCAATGCGACCAAGTTCTCCTGGGGCTACCGCATGCGTATGCAACTGGATTACCCAGGCTTGGTTGCCGGGGTGAACGTGTCGCCCTACGTGGCCTTCGGCCAAGACGTGCAGGGCTGGTCCCACGACGGCAACTTTGTCGAGGACCGCCTTTTGGGCTCGGTCGGTGTGAAAGCCGATTACCTGCAGAACTACTCCGCCGAACTGTCCTGGTCGGGAACCGGCAATACCGCGTTCGCCGCTACCGACCGTGACTTTGTTGCCCTCAGCCTGCGTATGGGCTTCTGATAATGAGGTACGTTATGAACCGGAACCTGCTCTCTGCTGCCGTGCTCGGCGCTATTTTTTCCCTTGCCAGCGGCAGCGCCCTGGCCAAACTCGATGCCGCCGAAGCGGCCCGTTTGGGTCAGGACCTGACTCCAACAGGCGGGCTGAAAGCAGGCAATGCCAGCGGCACCATTCCGGCCTGGACCGGTGGTTTGACCCAGCCACCGGCTGGCTACAGCGCCGACACGGGCTACGTTGACCCCTTTGCCAGTGAAAAGCCGCTGTACACCGTCACCGCGGCCAACATGAAGCAATACGCCGATCAGTTGACCGTTGGCCATCAAGCGCTGCTTGCCAAGTTCCCCAGCTACAAGATGGATGTTTACCCGAGCCATCGCACGGCGGCACTGCCCAAGGAGGAGTACGCCAAGATCGCCAAGGAATCCACCCAGGTAGATCTGGCGCCCGGTGGCAACGGCATGCTCAATTATCAGGGTACGAGTGTGCCGTTCCCGATTCCCAAGTCGGGCATCGAGGCGATCTACAATCACCTGGTGCGCTACCGTACCAGCGGCTACCAGACCACGCCTGTCGAGATGGTGGTCCAGGCCAACGGCAGCTTCACCCCGGTGCGTCGTGAAGCCAAACAGATGATGGCGTCGGCGATGGGCAATCCAGAGCCAAACCGCCTGTTCTATTACACCGACAAGGTGGTTTCGCCGGAAAGTGTCGCCGGAATCCAGACCCTGGTACACGAACCAATTGACCAGGTGACCGAGCCACGTCTGGCCTGGCAGTACAACCCGGGGCAGCGCCGCGTACTGCGGGCGCCGCAGGTGTCCTTCGACACCCCGGTAGAGACCTCCGCCGGCCTGCGTACCATGGACATGGTCGATATCTTCAACGGCTCGACAATCAAGTACGACTGGAAGTTGCTGGGCAAGAAGGAAATGTTGGTGCCCTACAACACCTACAAGTTGGCGAGTCGCGACCTGAAGTACAAGGACATCATCCAGACCTCTCACCTCAATCAGGACCTGGTCCGTTATGAGCCGCACCGTGTCTGGGTGGTGGAGGCCACGCTCAAGCCTAGCGAACGCCATATCTACGCCAAGCGGGTGTTCTACATCGATGAAGACAGCTGGGGCATTCTGGCCGTTGACCTGTACGACGGTCGTGGCGAGTTGTGGCGCCTGCAAGAGGCGCATGCACTGCAGCGTTACGACGTCGGCTCGGCATTCTATGTCAGTGATGTGTCCTACGACCTGCAGGCCCGCCGCTACATCACCTACGGCCTCATGAACGAAGAAAAGCCAGCTCGCTTTGGCCTCAAAGCCGAGTTGAAGGATTTCAATCCGGCTGCATTGCGCCGTAGCGGGCGCTGACCTGCCGCACTCGGCGTGAACGGGCGCAGTCGGTGTTGTCGACTGCGCCCTTGAGTCAATAGCGGAAGATGCCTATGAACAGTATTTCTAAGCTTGTCCCGCCCTTGCTGGCGGGGTTGGTGCTGATTTCCCAAACGGTAATGGCCGATACCGCGCCGCTGGGTGACCGACTAGAGCGCGCTTCTCGGTTGAGCACACGGGCTGCCCAGTCGCCGCTGACTGATGTACAGCGGGTGGGCGATCGCGCCGTGATGGTCGGTGCCAACGGTCACATCCTGTCACGCGGGGTGTCGAGCACCGAGCAGGCCGATGTGCCGGTCGACTTGCTGCTTACGGCGGTGCATTTCGTCGATGACAAAAACGGTTGGGCAGTAGGTCATGACGGCGCAATTTTGAATAGCACCGATGGTGGGCTTACCTGGAAGCTCCAGCTCGACGGCCGCGCCATCAGCCAAATGATGATCGCCTGGGCCGAGGCCGAGGTGGCCCGACTGGAGCAGGTCAGCGCGTCGGCAAATGGCGACGAAGCAGTGTCGGCAGCCCTGGATGACGCCAACTTCGCCCTTGATGATGCCACCGCAGGTGCCGAGCCCGGGCCATCGCGGCCATTGCTCGATATCTGGTTTCGCAATGCCAACGAAGGCTGGGCGGTCGGCGCCTACGGCATGGTCCTGCACACCCGCGATGCGGGCCACAGTTGGGACTTCGTGTCTGGCCTGGATAACCCGCAACGCTTGCACCTGAATGCCGTGCTCGGCTTGACCGATGGCAGCTTGGTGGTGGCCGGGGAGGGCGGGCGCTTGTATCGCCAGGTCGAAGGACACTGGCAACCAGTACAGACCCTGACCGATGCCTCGCTCTACAAGTTGATGGAATTGGCCGATGGTCGCCTGCTGGCCCTGGGCTTCGGGGGCACCCTGTTCCAGAGCGATGATCGGGGCGCTAACTGGCAGACCATCGCCACACCGAGCAAAGCCAACCTTTACGGTGGCACGCAACTGGCTGACGGCAGCGTGGTGTTGACCGGCCAGGGCGGCGTAGTCCTTCACGGCCTTCGTCCTGATCAGTTGCGGATCTGGGAGGGTGCGGGCAAAAGCGCCTGGCTCGGCGCTGCTGCGCTGCCCGGTGAACGCTTGGTACTGGTGGGTAGCTCAGGCCTGCGGGTACTGACTGTGTCCGAATTCAGAGAGCAGCTGAAATGAGCATCCAGATGAACATCGAGCCAACTACTGGACAAAAGTCAGTGGGGTTTCTGCCGCGTATGGTGGACTTCATGGAACGGGTCCTGTTCCACCACCGCTTGGCGGTGCTGGCCTTTTTTGCTGTTGCCTGCCTGGTGCTGGGCTGGAAATCCCAGGACCTGCGTCCGGACGCCAGCTTCAATCGAATGATTCCGACCGGCCATGCGTACATCCAGAACTACTTCAAGTTTGAAGATGTGCTACGCCCGCAAAGCAACGTGTTGCGCGTGCTGGTGGAGAACCCCAATGGCGAGATCCTGACACCCGAGTTCATGGAAGTGCTGCGTGAGGCCAGCGACCGGGTGTTCTACATTCCTGGGGTCGACCGCGGTAATCTTAAATCGTTGTGGACACCCAACGCGGTCTGGACTGAGGTGACCACCGGCGGTGTTCGCGCCGGACGAATCATCCCCGATGGCTACAATGGCAGCCCCGAATCGCTGGCCCAGGTGCGCCAGAACATCCTGAAAGCCAATATGCTGGGTAGTTTTGTTGGCAATGACTTTCGCTCGGCAGTGATCCGCGTTCCGTTGCTGGAGAACGACCCACAGACCGGCGAGCCGTTGGACTATGGTGCCTTCACCCAGGCGTTGGAGAAAGACGTTCGCGAGCACTTTGGTGCCCAAGGTGTCACCATTCGGGTGATCGGTTTTGCCCAGATCATTGGTGACTTGCTGGCCGCGGCCGCCGACATCGCCATGTTCTTTGCCATCACCGTCGGCCTTATCACGGTAATGCTCTATATTTACTGCCGGTGCTGGCGCAGCACGGCGGTCACGGTGTTGACCTGCCTGCTCACCGTCATTTGCCAGCTCGGCCTGCTGAGCGTGTTGGGTTACGGTTTGGACCCGTACTCGATCCTGGTGCCGTTCCTGATCTTCGCCATTGGCATCAGCCATGCGGTACAGAACATCAACTTGATGATGAGCGAGATGGGCCACGGCTGTACTAAGGTGGAGGCCTCTCGACGTACGTTCCGTGCGTTGTTCATCCCCGGCACCACTGCGTTGTTGGCCGATGCGGTGGGTTTTCTGACCTTGTTGGTGATCGACATCGGGGTGATTCAGCAGTTAGCGATCACCGCCAGTATCGGCGTATTCGTGGCCATCTTCACCAAGATGTTCCTGCTGCCGGTATTAATGTCCTATGTTGGCGTCAGCCCGCGCGGCATGGCGCAACAGCTAAAACGCGCCAATTCCTCCTGGCCGGTGTTCCGCCGTCTGAGCGCGGTGGTCGAGCCTCGGTATGCGATTCCGCTGATCCTCGGCAGTCTGGTATTGCTGGGCGTCGGTTACTACGCTCGGCAAGACCTCAAGATCGGTGACCTGGATGCTGGTGCCCCAGAGTTCCGACCGGAGGCGCGCTATAACCAGGACAATGCTTATCTGCTCAATCACTACACCACCAGCACCGATGTGTATGTGGTGATGTTCACCACCCCGCAGGAGCAGTGTTCGCGCTTCGCCGCCGCCGACCTTGCCAACCGCTTGGCGCAAACCCTGCGCGAAGTCGAGGGGGTGGAGTCGGTGCAGTCCCTGTACGACGTGGTTCGGTTCAACATCTTCACGCGTAACGAAGGTAACCCCAAATGGGCGGAGCTCTCCCGCGACCAGTACGTGATGAACACCGCCCGCTCCGGGGCGCCGACCGATCTGGTCGACCCGAACTGCAGTGTGGCGCCGATCAATCTGTACCTGGCCGATCACAAGGCCGAGACGTTGGCACGGGTATCCGCGGCGGTGGACGCTTTTGTCCAGCAGCACGAAACCGGTGAGTTCAAGATCCTCCAGGCTGCCGGTAACGCCGGTATAGAGGCCGCCACCAACAGCGTGATCAAGACCTCCGAGAAGCAGATGCTGATCCTGGTGTTTGTGATTATTTCGCTGGTAGTGCTGTGGGAGTTCAAGTCGATCAAGGTGACCATTGCATTGATGGCGCCGCTGTACCTGTCCACCGTGTTGTGTGAGGCGGTGATGGCGCAGATGGGCCTCGGTGTGAAGATCGCGACGTTGCCGGTGATCGCCTTGGGGGTCGGCATTGGCGTTGACTACGGTATCTACCTGTACAGCCGCCTGGAAGGTTTCCTGCACCAGGGTCTGAAGTTCCGCGCTGCGTTCTTTGAAGCGCTCAAGACGACCGGTACTTCTGTGGCCTTCACCGGTATCACCCTGGCGTTGGGCGTGGCCACCTGGTCGTTCTCGGCGCTCAAGTTTCAGGCCGACATGGGCTTGCTGCTGGTGCTGCTGTTCATCTGGAACATGGTCGGCGCACTGGTCTTGCTGCCAGCCATTGCCTCGATGCTGTTATGTGACAGACACACCCGCTAAACCAGCCGGCGCCCCAGGGCGCCGGTTTGCTTTTTGAGTGTTTGATATGGAGGAATACATGAAGTACGCCTTTACCACATTGATACAGTTTGCCGCTTTGGCCCTGGTCTGCGAAATCGCCAGCGCGCAGGAGCCGGATCGCAGTACGCTGCCGATCGCCGACTCTGCCTTCAAGGGCAAGATAGGTACTACCTTCGCCGACTCGACAGCCGACTTTCCCCAGCCAGTGACCGCACCGGCCGGTGCACCGAACGTCGTGGTGGTGTTGCTCGACGACATGGGGTTCGGTCAGCCGGGCACCTTTGGTGGTCCGGTTCCGACACCGGGCATGGACCGCCTGGCGGACCAGGGCCTGCGCTTCAACCGCATGCATACCACCGGGATCTGTTCGGCTACGCGGGCAGCCTTGCTGACAGGGCGCAACCAGCATCAAGTCGGTTTTGGCACCATTACCGAGCTGGCTACCGGTTTCCCCGGATACAACACGGTCTGGTCGCAATCGACTGCCAGCGTGGCGCGGGTGCTGCGCGACAATGGCTACAGTTCAGCGGCCTTTGGCAAATGGCACAACACGCCGGACTGGGAAACTCAGCCCAACGGTCCGTTCAACCATTGGCCGACCGGCCAGGGCTTTGATTACTGGTACGGATTTCACGGCGGTGAGACCAGTCAGTATGAGCCGCAGTTGTATCGCAATACGCTGGCCGTGGAGCCTGCTAAAAAGCCGGAACAGGGCTATCACCTGACGACCGACCTGGTCGATGACGCAATTGCCTGGGTCAGCCGGGAGCAGGCAGTGACCCCGGACAAACCCTATTTTCTGTACTTTGCGCCAGGTGCGGTGCATGCGCCGTTGCATGCACCACGTGAATGGATCGATCGGTTCAAGGGCCAGTTCGATCAGGGCTGGGACCGGGTACGCGAGGAAACCCTGGCACGACAGAAGCGTCTGGGTGTCGTACCTGCCGATACCGAATTGACGCCGCGTCCAGCCCAAATCCCAGCCTGGGACTCACTCAGTGCCGATGAAAAGAAACTGTTCGTCCGCCACCAGGAGGTCTTTGCCGGCTTCGTTGCCCATACCGACCATGAAGTCGGTCGCCTGCTCGATACCGTACGAGCATTGCCAGGTGGCGACAACACCTTGGTGATCTATGTGACCGGCGACAACGGCGCCAGCGCCGAGGGCAGCATGGTCGGCACGCTGAACAATGTCATGACCCAGAATGGTGTGCCTGACTCGGTGCCGGCGCAGTTGGCCAAGCTCGACGAGATCGGTGGTCCCTTGCATGAAAACCACTATCCGGTTGGCTGGGCCTGGGCGGGGTCGGCACCGTTCCAATGGATGAAACGGGTGCCTTCGCACTTCGGTGCCACACGCAACGGCATGATTGTTTCCTGGCCGCGCAAAATTCAGGAACAGCGAGGTTTGCGCACACAGTTTGCCCATGTTATCGACATTGCCCCGACCATCCTGACGGCGGCGGGCTTGCCAGCTCCGAAGTCGGTCGACGGTGTAGAGCAGTTACCGATGGCCGGCCACGACTTGAGCGGCACCTTCGCCAGTGCCAAGGCACCAGAGGTCAATACCACCCAGTATTTCGAGAACGGTGGACACCGAGCTATCTACCACGACGGCTGGATCGCCTCGTCCATGCAGGGAGTGCCGTGGCAGTTGACGGGGTCCAAGGGCTTCGCGAACAGCCGCTGGGAGCTTTACAACATCGACAAGGACTTTTCCCAGGCCCATGACCTGGCCGGCCAGCAGCCGGAAAAACTGAAGCAACTGCAGGCATTGTTCGATGAACAGGCACGTGGCAATCAGGTGTATCCGCTGGATGACCGTTTTGTCGAACGGGCGCTGAGCGTACGCCCCTCGGTGGTCGCCGGACGTACCAAGGTGCGCTATGTGGCCGGTATTAACCGTATCCCGGAAGGTAGCGCACTGCCGATCTACCAACGCAGCCACAGCATCACCGCCAACCTCGTGATACCTGAACATGGGGCCGAAGGAGTGATTCTGGCCGAGGGTGGCAGTGCCGGTGGCTTTGCCTTGTATGTACGCGATGGGCGCTTGCACTACGACTACAATTTCTTCGGCAAAACTCTCTATCGCGTCTCGTCCAGTGAACCGCTGCCCAAGGGCAAGGTGCAGGTGCGAATGCAGTACGAGCAGGCGCCGTTCCGCTTCCTCGTTGAACAGACTGGCGGTCAAGTGGCGCTATGGGCCAATGGCCGCCGTGTGGGGGCAGGGGTGGCGGAGCGAGTGGTGCCAGTACGCTTTTCCGCTACCGAGACCCTCGATGTAGGCATGGACTTGGGCGCTCCCGCTTCGCCGGTTTACCGTGAGCAACTACCCTATGCCTTCACGGGTACCCTTGAGGATGTCACCGTGGAAATTTCACCGACCAGGCCCTTGATCAAGTAATTGCAGGGATGAAAAAACCTCACCCCGTCAGGGTGAGGTTTTTTTGCAGGGTCAATCGGTAGTGCCGTGGGCACCGATACCGGGCTCAAGCAGGCAAGCGGGCCAGGTGCTCACGGGCCGCTTGCTGATCCAGGCGCTGCATGGCGTCGACAGCGGTCAGTTGCAGTGCGTGGTTCAAATGGACGCGAACGTCAGCCTCTTTCTCGCCATACATTACTTCCAGACCACGCGCGAATTCGATGCGCGGCACCACCGCCTGCGGCGCATGAGCGACACCCAGCTCATAGTGTTTGTGGGCCTCATCCTGGGTAGCACCGTAGAGCATCCGCCCCATCAGGGCACCTGCCTGGTCGGAAATACCGGCATGCCAGCCAGCGAAGGTTGCATGCCCTTCGGGATGCTTGGGGGCCAGTTTCAGGCATTTTTGCAACTGTTCTTTCATGCGCCCGCCGAAGCCTTGAGCCAGCGCTTCGATAATCG
Source organism: Pseudomonas alkylphenolica (assembly GCF_000746525.1). Lineage (NCBI taxonomy): Bacteria > Pseudomonadati > Pseudomonadota > Gammaproteobacteria > Pseudomonadales > Pseudomonadaceae > Pseudomonas > Pseudomonas alkylphenolica. The sequence goes on along the minus strand of NZ_CP009048.1, from coordinate 2,845,240 downwards.
AGATTGACTGGCTGTAGCGGCCCATGGCCACGGCGTGAATGTAATGCAGGTTGGCGCTGACTACGCCGGCGTCTTCGGCTTCTTCGCACAGCTTCATCACTTGCTTGAACAGCGAGGCGCGGCGTTTGTCGTCTTGCTCCAGGTACTGGGCGTAGATGGTGGCGGCGAAGGCTGCGGGAACCACACCTGCGCCGCCGGCGGCCAGGCCTTTTTCGCAAGCTTGGGCAAACTCGCCCAAGTGGTAATGACGCCAGCTGTCCTGGACAGCAATGTTTTGCGAAAAGGCTTCTGGAGTGCCCAGGTGCAGGGTGTCCCACTGCTGTTGCAGGGCATCACCGGCCAGGTTGAGGTCGCCGGTGTCGATAGAGCAAGGTTGCCACTCGTGTGTGTTCATCGTGTTGCTCCTGAAAAATAGAGTAGGGGGTGGAAGCGCATTGGAAAAAACAATCGATGCGGTTGTAGGGAGTTACTGACCCGTCAGGGCAGGTTGCAGCTGACGGCAGAGCCGTTCGCTCAGCCGTTGTCGGTTTGGCGCGTTAAAGTCCGGGGCAAACGGTGCAGTCACGCGGTGGATAAGCGACGCGTCGGGACGCTGACCGGTATGGATGTACTCCAGTTGCTCCCAGGGCGTCGGGCCGATCAGCAAGCCAGCACTGAGCAGCGCTCCCCAGCGGCCACGAGATTGCGCAAGGCCCAGTACCTTGCGGCCTTGAGCATCAAGCAACTCGCCGTGGGAAATACCGGCAAAACACACCCAGTCCAGAGCCCCTTCTTGCACCAGCGGCTGATGCCGATGGAAAGTCTCTGGTGTGGCGAGCACCAGAGGTGTGCCAATACCGTCCAGGGCTTGTCGCCACATGTCGCCGAACCAACGGAATGCTTCGAGCGGATTCAACGCCGCAAAGGGGCTTGTGCTGGGCAACAGCAGATTGACACCGAGCATCCAGGGTCCAGCCAGCACGGCACCACCGCCACTGCGTCGTTGCTGTACCTGGTAGCCCAGCGCGGCGGCCCGTTGTCGGCTGGCCAGCGCATCACCACCACGTCGGCCGTAGATCACACAGGGCTGGCGGTAGTCGATCAGGGCCAGGGCCGGGGCATCAAGGCCTTCGGCCAGGCGCTGGTCGATCCACTGCTGTTCGGCGATAGCACATTGGATGCGCGTGATCTGCCTGTTCATGGTTACAGCTCGGCCACCTCTAGGCATGCGCCTAGATCACGCAGGAACAAGCTAGCCGGGTAGCCATCTACCGCCCGGTGGTCAAACACCAGGTTCAGACTGGCAACCTTGGCCACCGCCGGGGCGCCGTCACGTACTACCACGGCTTCGCGGGCCTGGCCGACACCCAGGATGCCCACCTGTGGCGGGTTGAGGATGGGGGTAACCCAGTCGATACCTGCAGCGGCCAGGTTGCTCAACGTGAATGTGCCTTTCTGAAAGGCTGCCGGTGGCAACTTGCCGACGCGCGCCGCCAGCGCTAGCTGGAGCAGCTCTTTAGACAGCTGCACGCTGTCTTTGGAATCGGCATCACGGATCACCGGGGTGACCAAGCCTTTGTCGGTGTGCACGGCAACGGCCAGGTTGACCGCATGCACCTCTTCAATGCCCTTGTCAGTGATCAGTGAGTTGAGGCGCGGATGCTGCTTGAGGGTCACGGCCAAGGCGCGCAGGATCAACACGGTCGGGGTCACCTTGACACCGCTGGTTTGACTCAGCGATTTGGCCCGGGCCAGCAAGGCGTCCATTTCGATCTGCAGGCCGAGCGCAACGCGAGGCGCTTGCCAGGCCTGGATCATGGTGCGCGAGATGATCCCGCGCAGCCCGGTCATGGGCACCAGGGTGCGGTCCGCTACCTGTTCTTGCTCACTCATGCTGGCTACTCAGTTCAGTTCAGCCAGGGCCTGGCCCCGGTTGAAGTTGTCTTGGGCGGCGACCAGCAGCTTGCCGATGGTGCCGGCGGCAGGTGCGAGCACCTCAAAGCTGGTCTTGATGACCATCACCGAGGCCACCAGTTGGCCGGCCTCGACGCTGTCGCCTTCCTTGACATGCCACTCATCGAGCAAGGCCTCGGTGCTTTCGTCGATGTCTTCCCACGCGTCGTCTTGCAGATGGATCTGGGTCATGGTCGTGCTCACAAAGGGTTGTTGATCAGGGCTTGAACGGACTCGACGATATTCGAGACCTGTGGGATCACCTGGCTTTCCAGCGCCTGGCTGAACGGAATGGACACGTCGGCAATCGCCAGGCGGCGTGGTGCGGCCTTGAGCTTGATGCGGTCCAGGCGTTCGGCGATGCGGGCAATGATCTCGCCGGTTACGCCAAAGCTCAGATAGTCCTCGTCGACCACCAGCAGGCGGCCGGTTCTGGCGACCGAACGCTCAATGGCGTCCATATCCAGCGGGACCAGGGTGCGTGGATCGATGATTTCAACACTGATGCCCTGCGCCTCAAGTTCCACCGCGGCCAGGCGTGCTTTGTGGACCATTTGGGCAAAGGCCACCAGCGTCACGTCGCTGCCTTCGCGCACAACGCGCGCTTCGCCAAACGGGATGGTGTAGGACTCTTCAGGTACTTCGGTGGCGAACTGTGAGTCGACATAGCCGAGCACCGGCAAGCCAAGTAATGCACGGTGGAACAGGAAGACCACCGGGTTGTCGTCACGGATCGCGGTGGTCATCAGGCCTTTGGCATCGTAGGGGTTCGATGGCACTACGACCTTGATGCCCGGGGTGTGGGCAAAGTAGCCGTGCAGGGTCTGGGAGTGCTGTGCGGCATCGCAGATACCACCACCGGTGGAAGCGGTGATCACCAGCGGTAGTTTGACCTGGCCTCCAGACATGTAAGTGGTTTTGGAGATGTTGTTGAGGATCTGGTCGAAACACACTCCCATGAAGTCGACGAACATCAGTTCGGCGATCGGGCGCATGCCTTGGGCGGCGGCACCCAGGGCGGTGCCGAGAATGGCGGTTTCGGAGATCGGCGTGTCACGTACACGCTCCGCGCCAAATTCCTTGTACAGGCCGACGGTAGACTGGAAAACACCGCCGATCTGGCCAACGTCTTCACCGAGGCAGAACACCGAACTGTCGCGCGCCATTTCCTGGCGGATGGCTTCAACCATGGCCATGTAGAAAGGCAGTGTGCGAACCTCGGTCGAGTTACTGGCATTGCTCATAACGTGCTCCTGGGCTTATTCGGCGAAGAGGTGCAGGTGCGCCTCGGCAGCGTCCGGGTAGGCGCTGTTGCGGGCGAAGGCGATAGCGGCCCGGACCTGTTGGCTGGTCGCTTCGCGGGCGCTCTGGACTTGTGCGTCGTCAAGTACGCCGAGTTCCAGCAATTGCTTTTCCAGTTTGACGATGGGGTCGTGTTGCTTGAGCGCACGCACCTCGCCTTTAGGCCGGTAGCCCTCGGGATCGCCCTGAAAGTGGCCGTAGTAGCGGTCCACCTTCATCTCGATCAACGTAGGGCCTTCCCCGCGACGCGCGCGGGCGATGGCTTCGCCAGCGGCAGCAAACATTGCCTGGGCATCGTTTTCTGCCACGCGGATACCTGGCATGCCATAGCCGGCTGCGCGCTCGACGTTGCTTTCGACGGCAGTGGATGCTTGTTTGCTGACCGAGATGCCGTAGTTGTTGTCCTGGCAAACAAAAACCACCGGCAATTTCCACAAGCTGGCCAGGTTCAGGGACTCGTGGAAGGAACCCTGGTTGGCAGCGCCGTCACCGAACTCTGCGATGGCCACTGCACCGTTGCCCTTGAGGCGAGCGGCAAGGCCGGCGCCACAGGCGTGGGGAATGCCGGCGCCGACGATGCCATTGCAGGCGAAGTTGTGCTCGGTGTCATACAGGTGCATATGGCCACCCTTGCCACGGCACAAACCGTCCACTTTGCCGAAGATTTCCGCCGTCATACGGTCCAGCGGAACGCCCTTGGCGATGGCGAAGTGGTGGGCGCGATGGGTACCCCACACCGAGTCCTGTTTTTCCAGGTGCACGCAGACACCCGTGGCGGCAGCTTCCTGGCCGGCAGACAAGTGCATCTCGCCGGGAATGGTGCCGGCACCGATATCGAAGGCCAGGCCTTTCTGGATATGCGGCGGCAACTTGCCCTCGAAATACACCATCGCCAGTGTGTCTTCATATTCGCGAATCAGCAGCATGCGGTGGTACATCCACAGCAGCTGTTCATGGGTTGCTTGCATGGCAGGTTCTCCCTTGGATGAGTGATGGCCGTATCGCTTAAGCGCTGTCGGCCATGCCGGAATTCAGGCTGCGCCGTGATGGGTTGATGGCAGGGGCGCTTGACTGCGTTGCTCGCAGAGGCTTTTCAGGCGTTGGGTGGCGCGCTTCATGCGTCCGCCGATGATCAGCCGCATCAGCCATTGCGTACCGGGAATGCGGGCTTTGAAACGAATGCTGTAGTCAACGAAAACCCGGCCATCAGCGTGCTCGTGCAACTCGATGCGACCGAAGTGGAACTTCACCGGAGCGCCACTGATCACGCGGTAGTCCATGCGTTCCAGCGGCTTGAAGGCGAGTACTTCCTCGACCACCCGCTCGTTCAAGTAACGCAGTTCACGCTTTGCCCCGACACCTGCCGGATGGTCGCTGCCTTCTTGCAATACACGGCCGCGGTAGCACCACCAGTCGCCAATGTTGGCGTGGTCGGCCAGGATGTCCCAAATCAGTTGGCGAGGTGCACTTACCAGTTCCTGGTGATGCACCAAGGTGTCGAAATGACCGGCCGTGAACCCCATGAAACGGTCGTAGTAGGGGCGCACATTGAGCAATTCGTAAGAAAAGCCCTGCGTGTCTTTGACGTAGGTAACGGCCCAGTGGAAAACACTGAGCGGGAAGGGCAGTCCTGCCGTGGCACCTGAATTGATGGTGCGCTTGAAGACCCGACGCATTTCGCTTTCATGACGGAAACCAAATGCAATGTTGAGAATCCCAAGATCACTGATCAGGTAGTCTTCAGGTTGCGGCCGACCTATGGGTTGCTGGTACTGCACGACTTCGATCAGGATGTCGTCGGCCCAGAACAGCGCGCTTTCACGCTGGGCGCCGGGCAGCCCCCACATGGCCTCGTGCTCGGGACCGTGCAGGCGGGAGTCATGGGACTCCACCAGATTCAGTGCGCGGGTGAAAAAATCCCGTGTTTGTGCGATGTCAGCGACCGACATCGTAATGGAACGTACAGTGGAGCGCTGGCCGCCGCGTGGACGCACACGGGGGTTGGATGAACGTGGATCATCTTCCATCAGTTCCAGTACGGCCCCGTCGGGATCGCGCAGGCAGACACGACGTTGTCCAGGAGCACCGACGATATCGCCCATCAGCGGCGTATCCAGGAATGTGGCGCGCTCAAGGGCCGCATCGAAGTCAGGAACATGAATGCCGACAAGGTTGTAGCCGATGTCGCACATGCGCCAGTCCTGGGGCAAAGGGCGCGCGACCGGACGCTCATACTCGAAGAGTTCGACCTGAAACTGCTCCTGGGTGTCCAACAGCCACCAACAGGTGGTGCGGGCACCGGGCACACCTTGAACTTTGGAGCAAGCCCAACCTTTGAACGATTCGGTGCCATTGGCAGGCGTAAAACCGAACAGATCCTGGTACCACTGGTGAGAGCGTCTAAGGTCGCTGACGCTAAAGGCTATCTGGCAAAGCCGCTGGCTCATGGACGGGACCTTGATTGTTGTGATTAAAGGGGGTCGTTCCGTTGCCCACGCGTTTGGCGGGGTTGTCGAATTATTCGGTGGGCGTGCCGGGGAAACTTGGCCGATGGCGCCATTGGATGTGCATTACGTGACAAAGCGGCGCAGTGAACGCGCTGGACATTAGCGTGCGGCATTTACTCGCGCGCGCAGTACGGTCTGCGTGGGATTGGGCGCAAATGGGGCCAAAGGCCGAGTTATTGGCGCGATTTGCTAAATAAGTAAGGCCTTCGCCGATTAGTCTGCCTTTAGGCCAGGCAGGCGTGTCTGTCGTGCCCCTATCTTTAATACACAGCGAGTCGAGATGCTCATGCATTACAAAGCAATTACTTTTGTTAAGCGCCCCACGACCGACATCACTCCTGACACGTTTGAAACGATCACCTTGGAGACACCTGCGCTCAAGGAGGGTGAGTTCCTGGTCAAGCAGACGCACATGTCACTCGATCCGGCAATGCGCACCTGGATGCAGGACAACCCCAGCAGTTACATCCCGCCGGTTGCTATCGGTGAGGTAATGCGCGCCTTCGGCGTGGGTGAAGTTGTTGAGTCGAAGAATCCGGCATTTACCGTAGGGGCTCGCGTGGTTGGCGTTACCGGTTGGGCCGAGTACGTGTTGGGCGGGCCAGATATGCAGGTGGTTCCTGCCGAGCTGCCTGTCGAAGCGCTGCTGTGCGTGCTGCATGTACCCGGCCTGACCGCCTATGTTGGCTTGATGGAAATCGCCCGTCCCAAGGCTGGAGAGACCCTGGTCGTGTCTGGCGCCGCCGGCTCGGTGGGCTCGTTGGTCGGGCAAATGGCCAAGGCCGAGGGCCTGCGGGTAGTGGGTATTGCCGGTAGCGAAGAGAAGTGCCGCTGGCTGGTCGAGGAGCTCGGTTTCGACGCTGCTTTGAACTACCGCTCTGCGAATCTGGCTGCTGAGTTGGCCGAAGCCACCCCGAATGGCGTGGACGTCTACTTTGAAAACACCGGCGGTGCCGCCCAGCATCTGGTCTTTGATCGACTCAACCGTTTTGGTCGCGTGACTGTCTGCGGCATGATTGCCGACTATAGCCGCGAAGTACCAGCACCAGGCCCAAGCTGGGTCGACATCAACATCAAGGCGCTGCGCGTCGAAGGCTTTGTGATCGTTGATCACTACGACAAGATTCCTCAGGCTACCCAAGCGCTGAGCGGGTACCTGCAAAAAGGCCAGCTGAAATACCGTGCACACGTGCTCAAGGGCCTGGACAGCGCCATCGATGGCGTCAATCTGCTGTTCAGCGGCGAGAACAAAGGCAAGTTACTGGTCGAACTCTAAATTATCGGGGCTGCCCTGCAGCCCTCTCAGCACACAAGGCCGCGCCTACCTAGTGATTGGGTAGGCGCGGCCTTTTGCCGTGTGTGGGGGGCAAAGAAACGCGCCGGTGATCAGAGGTCACCGGAGCGTGATGTTACTCAACGAATGACGGTATCGCCGAAGTGGCGGGGAAAGCGAGGTTGACCGTTCCAGGCGGTCACACCACCGTCCACGGCGATTTCCTGACCGGTGACGTATGAGGCCAGGTCCGAGGCCAGGAACAGCATGACCTTGGCGATTTCCACGGGTGAGCCGGCTCGGGACATGGGGATATTGTCCATGTAACTCTGCAGTACGTCCGGGTGACCACGCAGCGGCGAAGTCAGCGGGGTCTCGATCAAACCGGGGGAAATGGCATTGACGCGTATGTTGTCCAGCGCGTAATCCAGCGCAAGACCACGGGTGTAATTGATCACCCCGCCTTTGGCTGCGGTGTAGGCGTTGAAACCATAATCGGCGCGGGTACCAGACACCGAAGCGGTGTTGATGATGCTACCGCCTTGTTTCATCAGGTGGGGTACGGCATGACGGCAGGTGTGGTACAGGGCATTAAGGTTGACGTCGACAATGCGATGCCAGTCTTCAGGGTCGATCAAATGAGTGCGGCCGTAGATGCCGTAGCCTGCGTTGTTGATCAGGATGTCCAGTCCGCCGAGGGTTTCCACGGCTTGTGCAATCATGGATTCAATTTGCTTCGGTTCGGTGAGATCGACCGCGCAGAAATGTACGTTCTCACCCAGCTCGTCGGCCAGTGCCTGGCCGAGTTCTCTGTTCCGGTCTGCAATCACCACGTGCGCGCCGTTTGCTACAAACAGGCGAACTGCTTGTTCGCCGATGCCAGAGGCACCTCCGGTGATGATGGTCTTCTTATTATTCAGCAATCCCATGAGAGGGCTCCTGTAGGGGGGGAATTCCCGGCCTTTTTGGCTAGCCGTCCAACGGGTGTCGGTGCACGGTGACAGTGTCAGCGCGCCGACGTGCCGCATGGACTGGCGAGCAGGCGGGTCAAATAGAGACTATTCAGGGTTGAGGTAGCGAACTTTGCAAAATGCGCCGCAAAGTTGACATTTGAATGGAGGAGGGCACGGGGGTGCCCTTTGATGAATCGCTGAAGCTCAGCGCAGTGCGCGCAGGTGACGACTGCGCAGCAAGCGCGGCTGTAGTCCTGGATGTTGACGCTTTTTCCACTCCCTGGGGGTGACCCCAAACCAGCGGTGGAAAGCGCGGCAGAATGCCGTCAGATCCGCGTAGCCGAGTAATCCGGCCATCTGTGCAACGCTGATGGAGGCGTCTTCGAGGTATTGCTGGGCCAAATGTTGACGCGTCTGATCCAGCAGCACCTGGAACGCGGTATCTTCTTGAGCGAGTTTGCGCTGCAGCGTTCGTGGGTTGAGGGCCATGCAGTCAGCAACTTTTTCGATGGTCACCCGACCGCTGGGCAGCAAGTTGCGTAGCAGTTGCCTGACGTAGTTAGGGAGCTCGTCCGGTGTCAGGCGCTCCATGCACTCGATGTGCTGAGCGATCAGTCCATGCAGCATCTGGTCTGATGCCGCCAGCGGCAGCGCAAGGACCGCAGCGTCGAACATCAAGCCCGGGCAATTCGCACTGAACGTCGGAAGGAAGCCCAGTGTGCGTCGGTAGGCGGCCGGCTCTGCTAGCGGCAGATGACGCAAGAGCACAGCACCTGGTTGCCAGTGGCTACCGACCAGGGTGCGCATCAGTTGAATACCGATGCCGGTAGCCAGCTCTTCAGCCTGGGCGACCCCGCTCAGCTCCTGATCGCTGATGTGGTAACTGAGCACGGCCAGGGAGCCTTCGATCTCGAAACCGACTTCGGCTGCGCCATTTTGCAGGGAATAGTTCTGGCGCAGTTCTTCCAGTGCCTCCCCTACGGTGCTGGCGTTGCGAATAAGGTAAAGCAACGGGCCGAAGATGCTGACACCTTGATGCAGGCCGTACTGCAACCCATACAACGGGTTGCCCGACTCACGCGCGCACAGCTCCAGCAGGGCACAGAAACGTCGGTAGGACAGAATGCCCTCCTGGCGTTTGAGTAACTCTAACGGAAGTGAAGAACGACGCAGCATGTCGTCAGCCTTGAGCCCCTGACTGCAGGCAAAGTCCTCGAAATGGCACAGACTGAGGGCGCGAACAAAGGGATTGACAGCCATTTTTTTGTAATTCTCGCTGTATTAGAAGTCGACGCAGGCAAGCCCCGCTGGCAGGGCACAGACATCAAGCGATTACTTCTCGGCTTGACGTTTTACTTGAAGATGTCGGGCGTAGTTCCTGGCGGTGGAGCTTTTTCCACTGGCGTGGACTGAGCCCATTCCAGCGGGTAAAGGCGCGGGAAAATGCACTCAAATCAGCATAGCCGAGCAGGCCTGCCACCTGGGTCATGTTGATGGACGAGTCGCAGAGGTAACGTGACGACAAAGATTGCCGGGTCTGGTCCAGCAGCTCCTGGAAGCTGGTGTTTTCCTCCAGCAGATAGCGTTGCAGGCTCCGTTGGCTGATCATCATGTAGGCCGCGACTTGCTCGATCTTCACTTTGCCGTGAGGGAGCATGTCACGCAGCAGCTTCTGCACGAAAGCTGGCAGCTCTTGCAGCGAGAGCTGCGACAGTTCTTCAATATGCTGTTTGACAAGTTGCTGCAGGTGTTCATCTGCAGCGCTTAACGGGATCTCCAGTAGCGCAGCATCGAACACCCAAGCGTTGTAAGGGCAATCGAATCGTGGGCTTATTCCGAGCAAGCGTCGATAGTCGGCGACGGCAGCCATGGCCGAGTGACGAAACTGTAAGGCACTGGGGCGCCATCGACGTCCCAGCAGGCTTTGCATCAGTTGCTGGCCGACGGCCAAGGCTAGCTCCACGTCCGGGCGCACTGAGGTTACATCGCCAACGGTAATCTCATAGGACAATCGCGCCTGTCCGCCAAACAGCTCGAGGTGAATCTCGGCACCACTGTTGTGGATGTGGAAGTACTGTCGCAGTGCTTTCAGTGCCTCTCCCACGGTGCTTGCGTTCTGGATCACGTACAGCAAGTTGCCCAGGATCGCAACGCCTTGATGAAGCCCGAATTCAAGCCCAAACAGCGGGTTGCCAGAGCGCTTGGTCCCCAATTCCAACAAGGCATTGAACTGGCTGTAGGGGATAACGCAGTCGAGATGATCCTGGGCATCGGTAGGCAACCCCACCTCGGATAACAATTGGCTGGCGTGCAGCCCCTGTTCAGTCGCGAAAGGGGCAAATCCAAGGAGTGCGCTGCCACGGACGATTGCAGTCATAGTCAAGTTCGGCCTGAGTCTGCTTGCGACCGACGGCGCCATCAGGTAAGCGCATCCGGTCGAGCCTGTCATTATTTTTATGGTTAGCCCGGCTAATACCGACAGCGGGGATAGTTCGGCGATGCCAGTGAAAGCTGATCCTACTCCGACTATGGCGCAGGTGATAAGGGTGGCGTGAAAAGCATAGTTAATGGCGCCAAATGCAAAGTCATAAGTTGTAGTCACGCCACAGAATCGGGTTACCAATAACAAGAAATACTTCGTCTGGCGTGTAGCCGGATGTTGGAGGCTACAGATGCGCCAAGCCCTGTTCGTATGCCTTGTGACCGCCCTTATCGTGAGCGGCTATCTACTCGCTTGCCCACAAGCACAACTACCGACTCATGCCACTGTTGGCGTACCTATTGCTGATATCGGGGCTGTGTTCAATCGAAACTGAGCCCTGGAATCGAAAACGGGTCGGCAAGCATCGACGCGATGTTGATGAGTACAGCGACAGCTGGTGCTTCTCCGATCTTTGGTCAACCTCCCCTGAAAGGCGTCTTGCATGACTCACCTGAGCACGCGTTTAAAGCACTGGTGTGTGGCAACCTTGTGTGCAGCATCCATGTGTTCCACCGCGCTGGCAGTTTCTGCCGAAAAACCGAATATCCTGGTGATCTTCGGTGACGACATCGGTATCACCAACATCAGCAAGTACAGCCACGGCATGATGGGCTACCAAACCCCCAACATTGACCGTTTGACCAATGAAGGCATGATGTTCACCGATTATTACGGCGAGCAGAGTTGCACCGCCGGTCGCGCAGCGTTCATCACTGGTCAGCACCCTGTGCGCACCGGCTTGACCAAGGTCGGTATGCCCGGCTCGCCAGTGGGTATTCAGAAGGAAGATCCAACGCTGGCCGAGCTGCTTAAACCGTTGGGCTACAGCACAGGTCAGTTCGGCAAGAACCATCTGGGGGACCGCGATGAATTCCTTCCCACCCAACACGGCTTCGATGAGTTTTTCGGCAACCTTTATCACCTCAACGCCGAAGAGGCGCCTGAAGATCCGGACTGGACCAAAAACCCGGCTATCGACAAATTGGTGCATCCACGTGGCGTCATTCACAGTACCGCCGATGGCAAGGTCGAAGACCTCGGGCCGCTGACCAGCAAGCGCATGGAAACCATCGACGACGAGTTCCTCGCAGCGTCGATGAAGTTCATTGATCGCGCAGCCAAGGACGACAAACCGTTTTTTGTCTGGTTCAACTCGGCGCGCATGCACTACTACACCCACATAAGTGACAAAGTCGCAGGCAAGTCGGGGCAGGATTTCTATAACGATGCGATGCTTGAGCATGATGGACATGTCGGCCAGTTGCTCAAGCAACTCGATGACCTGGGCATCGCCGACAACACCATTGTTCTCTACACCACCGATAACGGCGTGCACTTCAACCAGTGGCCGGATGCGGGTATCACCCCGTTCCGTGGCGAGAAGAACACCAACTGGGAAGGTGGTTTCCGTGTGCCAGCCGTTGTGCGCTGGCCTAACCATATCAAGCCCAACAGCGTATCGAATGAAATCATGTCGCACCAGGACTGGGTGCCGACTTTGATGGCCGCTGCTGGTGTCAACGACATCAAGGGGCAACTGCAGAAGGGCTACCAGGCAGGCGCCAAGAAGTTCAACGTGCACCTGGATGGCTACGACTTCCTGCCATACTTGGAGGGCAAGGCACCGAAAGGCCCACGCACCGATTTCTACTACTTCAGTGACGACGGGCAGTTGCTGGCCTCGCGCGATGGCGATTGGAAGCTGGTATACGCCGAACAGCGCGCACTGGGCTTCGACGTCTGGCGCGACCCTTTTGTCGAACTGCGAGCTCCCAAGTTGTTTAACTTGCGCCGCGATCCGTTCGAGCGCGCTGACAAAGAGTCCAACAGTTACAACCTCTGGTGGGACAAAAAGATCGCCGCTGTCGGCTTTCCTGGACTCATTCGTGTGCAGCAGTTCCTCGCCACGTTCGAGAAGTCCCCTCCGCGCCAGCGTCCGGCAAGCTTCACGATCGACCAGATGGTGGAGAAGTACATGCATTACCAGAAGTAAGAGGCAGTGAGCTAAGCGCTGCGATCGAACTTCTTAGAGACAGGTTCCATGTACCTTTGCGGCCTTCGGGCCGCTTTTTTTCGCATGATGAGGAAATAGGACAATGACGCAGTCACTGTGGGCGGCCACTTATCAGTCGCTGGGCATCGTGCCGCGAATTGAAATGGGCACAGAGGTTTCACTGGTGTCGGCACTGGATCAGGCATTGTTGACCTATGCCGGTCGCGCAGCCTTTCAAGTGCCGCAAGGCAAGTTGAGTTACGCCGAACTGGATCGTCAGTCCGCAGCCCTCGCAGCCTGGTTGCAGAATCAGCTGGGTGTACAGCGCGGCGACCGTATTGCAGTGATGCTGCCCAATATTCTGGCGTACCCGGTAGTAATGCTCGGTGTGCTGCGCGCGGGTTGCGTGCTGGTCAACGCCAATCCGCTGTACACCGTGCGTGAGTTAGAGCATCAGTTGCACGACGCAGACTGCAAGGCGATTTTTGTATATTCCGGCAGCACTGCAACCCTGGCTCAGGTACTTCGCAACCCGGCGCTGGCGAGTGTCATCTGCGTCGGGGACGGGCTGCCGGGCGCCGGGCATGGGTGCCTGGGGCTGAACGACGAGCAAATCGACGACGCTCTACACCTGGAGCAGGTACTGGCCGTCGGCCGTCAGATGCAGCGTACCCCGGTATCGCTAAGCGCAGACGACCTGCTGTTTCTTCAGTACACGGGCGGCACTACTGGCCTGTCCAAGGGCGCGATGCTTAGCCACGCTAACTTGCTGGCCAACATCGCCCAGTACAAGGCTGTGATGCCATCAATGCTGCGCCCCGGCGAAGAAGTACTAGCTACCGCGATCCCGCTCTATCACATCTTCGCCCTAATGGTCAGTCTCACCTACATGACCGTTGGCGCCACCAATTGGCTGGTGGCCAACCCGCGAGACATGGACGGATTTATTGAATTGCTCAAACAGGCTCGGCCGAGTGTGTTCATGGGTGTCAACACGCTGTATGCCGGCTTACTGGCACAACCGCGCCTGACCGAAGTGGATTTCAGTTACTTGCGATTGTCTATTGGCGGAGGGGCGGCGATCCAGGCGGCAGTTTCCGAGCGCTGGCTGGCAATGACCGGTACGTTCATCCGCGAAGGCTTTGGTTTGAGCGAAACCTCGCCGATGGTGTCATTTAACCCGGAAGCCATTACTGAGTTCACGGCGACCACCGGGGTGCCAGTGCCAGGCACCGATGTGCGCTTGCTCGACGACGATGGCCGGAATGCCGCAGCGGGCGCGCCGGGGGAGATCTGCGTCAAGGGGCCTCAGGTCATGCAAGGGTACTGGCGCCAACCGGACGCCAACGCCCAGGCCTTTACCGCCGACGGCTACTTTCGTACCGGTGATATCGGCACCTTTGATGCACGCGGTCTGTTGAAGATCGTCGACCGCAAGAAGGACATGATCATCGTCTCGGGCTTCAACGTGTTTCCCAATGAAGTGGAGGAGGCCGCCTCTCGGCATCCAGGGCTGCTTGAATGCGCATGTGTTGGAGTCCCTGATGACAAGACCGGTGAAGCGGTCTGCTTGTACGTCGTGCGCCGCGTCGGCAGCTCGTTGGAGGAGGGGGAACTGAGCACGCACCTTCGCGAATATCTGGCGGCCTATAAGGTGCCTAGACGTATTGTGTTCGTTGCCGAGCTACCCAAGTCCGGAGTAGGCAAGATTCTGCGTAGAAAAATTCGTGAATTGGCCTGACAGCAGCCGGTCCCGTTGCCTCAGGGCCGGTATTAGGCCCTGGGCAACGGACTTATTGAGACCCCGCGCCCAATCCTTTGACCACTGCTCTGACAGAATGGATACACGATGACAGGCTAGCCGCTTACCTCCAAGGTCACACACTCCGGCTTGCTGATAGCCTGGTGTGTTTCCTGCCGCCACGGACGCCGCAGCGTTCAGCCGAATCGGTAACTGCTGCTTAGCAAAATTATCGCTGGGACATAATTATTGTTGAGCCATAATTTCAAATAATTCCCCACGTCCATGATCAGTCCCCTGCTATTTGAGTGGTGACCTGATTCTAAAAGGGTTCGCACGCAATCTAACGGGGGAGTGCGGTAGGCGGCGTCCCACCGAACATTCAAAGGGATGTTTGTAGACCTCGGGGCCACCTGTCTGTGCCAAAAGGGAATTGATCTTCGGGCTCAAGCAGCATTGAGTCGAGCTTCAAGTCGCTTGTGTCGGTACTTTTCAACTGCCCTAGAGGCGCGGCGATCTCATCCGGCAGAAACCTGCGCTTTACCTGAGTGGTCGAGTCCAAGGACAGTGAAGGTAACAGCTACTCAATCAAGTCCTGGACGGGCTGCAATGGTTCTTATACCGAGCATAGCGACGGCAATGCAGCTTCGGAAGGTGTCGAAAAGATGCTGAGAAGGATTTGGCTAAACTTGTGCGGAGGTGCTGCCGTTCGACCTCTGCCAGCCAGAAGACCTCACAGAAGACACTTCGTTTTGATAGTCTGCTCACAATTGCTTGGCCCTTCGAGTACCAGGTGCAGAGCACTCATATCCGAACAATCTGAATGATGAAAGGGAGATTCACCGTGACCGCCACCGACCGCCTGAGCCTGCTTCAGTTTGAACACTTAAGTTTGGGCGGGGATGCCGCTGCCCAGTTCAATACCTCCTTAAGTGCGCTTCGTGCGTTGAAGCTGTTGGAGCGCTACGAACATCCTGCGGCTTTGTACTTGGGAGACATAGCCGATGCTAGGGATCGTGAGGAGTTGCTTTGCGCAAAAAGCCTGGGAATGGGTTTTACGCATGGATTGATCGCCGCCAGGGTGATTGTGGAGCTCGAAGCCGAGAGTCTTCGGCGGGTGTTTCATGATGCCACTGAGCGGGCCCTGGCAGGGCTTGCAAGTAGGCCCATGCAGGTACCGGATCGCCGGGAGTGATCTTTAATCCGCACATCTATGGTTATCAACGCTGCGGAGATATTTGCAAGTCAATGCAAGATTTTCGCTTAAGGCCTCCGGGGATGTGGGCTTAGTGTTTGCGGTGCCATTTTTAGCAGTCATGAATGCTCGTTTTCAGAGCCCCCTTTCAGGAGAGAAAGTTTGGATTGTGGGTTGGATGGAAATAGTTTTACTGAAGCAGCAAACCAGCCCACATCGAAGTAATAATCACGAGTTGGCCGACTATTACGTAGGCCCCAAATTTTTTTCCTCCGCTGACCCAGGCGAGGACACATTTGGTCAGCGTATTACTGCTCATCGCGGTCAGCGACGGTATGACAATATCTGCTGTCGATAGCTGCCCGGATTTCACCACCGAAGCGATAGAAGCTGCCGTCGCGTGCGCATCAGCCAAACCACTAACCAGCGCGGCAATCAGTACACCTTTATGTCCGAAGACAGATAGGAGTGCTATCGCAGCCAGTGGCATGGCAACCGGGGGTAGGGTACTGCATCACCTGAAGGCGCTGGCTCCCAACCCGCGCAATACGTTGTTGTTTTTTGGGTTTCAGGCCGGTGGTACTCGCGGAGCGGACATCACTGCTGGAGTTAGGACAATCCGTATGCACGGTGAGGATGTCCCTATGAAATCATGCAGTGGTTGCGAGGCTTCAAGAGGCCCCCTCGGCATACCTTTGTGGTGCATGGTGAACCCCATGCAGCTGATACGCTGCGGCGCCGAATCAGCCTTGAGCTTGGCTGAAGGTGAATGGATTGAACTTGGAGAGGCCCAGTTGTGATGGATGAAGCAGTCAAACAAGCCACTCCCTCACTGCCCGATGCGAGCAAGCTGATAAATCTCGGCAACAACCGCTGGTCATTCAAGCCCGAACTCGGGATTTCCAAGCGTCTGGGGCCAGTAACCGTGGAGTTATCCGGCGCGGGAACCTTTTACACCGACAATGACGAGTTCCTCCGCGACCACACATTTTCCCAGAACCCGATTTACCAAGTACGGGGGCATCTTATCTATGCCTTTAGCAATGGTGTTTGGGTGGCGCTGGATACGACCTACTTCGCTGGCGGGAGTACTTCAGTAAGCGTCTGGTCAATACATCTGGGCATTGCTCTCATCCCCGTGCTGGCGCTGCTGGGGAGCCTTCACAAGTGACCAGATTTCCTGGCCTTGACACCATCGTCAGCCTTAAGCTTATGCCAAGGTAAAGCACATCATTTCACACTAGACGACCTGCACTTGGCGCAGCTGTAGGGTATCGATGCCAATGCCGAACTCAGCCCATAACCAGGGACGATTCAAGGCGAGGCTTGACCTCGATCAACAAGTCGTCAATTAGTTTGATTTGGATCAATCTCTCCATTGCTTTGCTAGCTAGACTGAAAATCAACACGACGTAAAAAGTCGAGGTTGTACTTCATGTACTGGTTCCGCCGTCACCGCCGAAGCCTATTGCACCTTACCCTCGTGGTATGGGTGTTAGCTGTGGCCGTGATGGCAATCCAGGGGTGTTTGGTGCAACCGGATCACAATTTAGCCGCGCCACACGATGCCGAGCAGTATGTGGTGGATGGTCATGCTCTCCACGCCAGTGGTTGCCTTCAGAACTGTGAAGACACCGCCACGGCGATAAAACCTGCCTTGCAGATTCCTGCATTAGACCCCATCCATTGGGCCGCCCTTTTGCTGCTAACTGCGGCAGTAATAATAGTGCTTAACCCTGAGGAGAAATCCTCCTTCGCCGCTCTTGCACTGAAACGCCCCGCACCGCCGGAAGGCCCAGTCCGCCTGATTTTCGTTCGTTCCAACGATTAACCCCTACTTCAGAGTGTCCGGGCACCGGTCGCTCTGTCTTGTTGCGCGCGGCTTTTTCGCGACTCAACTATTTCTGCTTATCCCTCACATTCCCTGGAGTTCATCATGCAAACGCATTCCAAATTTGTTCTAGCTGCCATCCTGGCTAGCAGTGCGTTCATAGCCTCTGCCGAGGATGCACACCAGCCGGCCGACGCACCAGGCGACTCAACCGAGAGCACAGCACCAGCGTCGGCGGCTACCACTAAAGCCATGACCGATCAAATGCAGAAAATGCAGGCTGCGCATGACAAAGCAGCGGCGGCTAAAACTCCCGCCGAGCGCCAGGCGGCCATGCAAGAAGGCATGAAAACGATGAAGGACAGCATGGCCATGATGAGCAAGGAGCAGAGCGCAATGGGCTGTATGAACATGTCTGGAGCTAAGGACGGCGGAGGTAAAGGGATGATGGACATGATGATGCAGATGATGGAGCAGCAGTCGTCCATGATGGAAATGCCAATGAAAAAGTAGATGTGCAGTAGAGCTGCTGCAAATTACAAAGCATTGGTGCTGGCTGGGTTAACGCAGACCGCACCCATCTGATGGGTGTTGCACGAACAGCAAACACACCAGGAAAATGAGGAGCACCAACCATGAACCATACTGAATCGGCCTACGGTCTTTGGTCGCTGGTCATCATCAACTCATTAGTGTTTATCTTGTTCGCCTTCAGCTTCACCCGGCCCAGGACGAGCCGCGATTGGCGCTCCTTTGGCATGTTCTCGGCGTTCCTGGTGGCTCTGTTTACAGAGATGTACGGTTTCCCGCTGACTATCTACCTGTTGATGCCCTGGCTCACTCGTAACTTCCCTGGCATCGACTTCCTCTCGCACGACGCAGGGCATTTGCTCGAAACAGTGATGGGCTGGAAGGTCAATCCGCACTGGGGTCCATTCCACTTAATCAGCAATCTGCTGATCGCTGGCGGCTTCTGGTTATTAGCGGCCGCCTGGCACGTGCTCTACAAGGCCCAAAGTACTGGGCAACTAGCGCTCGACGGGCCTTATGCGAGGATCCGTCACCCACAGTACGTCGGCTTCGTGCTGATCATGTTTGGCTTTTTGTTGCAGTGGCCGACATTGATCACCCTGGTGATGTTTCCAATCCTCCTGGTGGTCTACGCCAAGCTGGCGAAGCGAGAAGAACGGGAGATGCTTACGCACTTCGGCGATACCTACCGCACTTACTGTCAACAGACTCCGGCATTCCTGCCCTGGTCAGCCCCTCACAGTCCCAACACCCCTACTGGCGCCCCTCCAAGCTCAGGAAAACAGCCATGAACGCTCCCTGGAAAACTGGCATTTCTCTGGCCCTGACCATGGCCGTTTCCTACACCATCTGTGCGCTGCTCTATGCGCTATGGCCGGCGCAGGGTATCGCTTTTCTCAGCGCTTTGTTCCATGGACTCGACTTTGGTCGCCTTCAAGCTCCCCAAGACTACAGTGTGGCGACTTTCGTCGGGCCACTGCTGGTCTTGAGTGTATGGGGCGCGATGGTCGGCACTTTGTTTGCCTGGCTGTCCGCCAAGCTCCATGGCAGGCCTTGATAGCCGCTTCGAGTAGGAGGCAGCGATGAACGAATCACACATGCAGCACAGCCAACATCCGCAGGCAGTTGCATCAGGAAAAATGGCGAAAGATCCGATCTGCGGGATGATGGTAGATAAGACCACAGCGTTGTCACGAGAGCGTGGCGGGCGCAGCTATTACTTTTGCAGCGATACCTGCCTGCGCACCTTCGAGTCGCCAGAAAGTGAACTGAAGGCGATGAAAACCCGCGTCACCATCGCCCTGACTGGAGTACTGGCTTTGGCGCTGCTGCGTGCAGGCGCCTTCATCGCGCTGGCCGCGGGTGCCACATTGCTGACTTGGGTACCGATCCCGGCGCTCCCTTGGTTCACATGGGGTATATGGCTATTCCTGCTGGTAACACCGGTGCAGTTCATCGGTGGTTGGAGTTTCTATAAAGGGGCGTGGAACGCCATTCGCACCCGTAACATCAACATGGATTTTTTGATCGCCCTCGGCACGTCAGTCGCCTATTTCTACAGTGTCGCGGTGTTGTTTTTCCCGGACGTCCTCCCGGTCAAGGTGGCCGAGCGCGACGTCTATTTCGAAGTGTCGGCGGTGATCATCGCCTTCGTACTGCTGGGTAGGTACATGGAGGAGATCATCAAGAAAAAGTCTTCGGCCGCAGTACGGCGCTTACTTGATCTCAAACCGGCGATCGCGCATGTGATTCGTGATGGGCAAGAGGTCGACCTGCCCGCTGAAAACGTCATGGCCGGCGAGTTCCTGGTAGTCAAGCCTGGCGAAAAAATCCCCACCGATGGCGATGTCAGTGAAGGTCAGTCAACGGTAGATGAGTCCATGCTGACGGGCGAGTCGATGCCGGTCGACAAACACCCGGGCAGTCCGGTGATCGGAGGTACTCTCAATGGCAGTGGTGTGCTCACTTTCAAGGCGAGCAGGATCGGTGCCGATACCGCACTGGCGCAGATCATCAAGATGGTCGAAGAAGCACAGACCAGTACGGCACAGATCCAGCGGTTGGCCGATCAGGTCACGGGTTACTTTGTGCCAGCAGTGGTAACGGTCGCACTGCTGGCCCTGCTGGGCTGGTCTCTCGCGGGGAACTTTCCGCAGGGGCTATTGGCCTTTATCGCGGTTTTGATCATTTCCTGCCCCTGCGCCCTGGGCGTGGCGACACCCGCCGCGTTAATGGTCGGTGTTGGCAAGGGGGCCGATAACGGCATCCTTATCCGCGGCGGCGAAGTATTGGAGCGGGCAGAAAAACTGAGTACGGTGGTGTTCGACAAAACCGGCACGATTACCCGAGGCGAACCCAACGTAACCGATGTGATCCCGCTAGGCGCAGCGTCGGAACACGAGGTCTTGATGCTCGCCGCCGCCGTGGAGTCCGGTTCAGAACATCCGCTCGGCGCAGCGATAGTGCGCGCCGCCCGGCATCGCGGCATCAGCCTGCCGAATGCGATCGGCATCAATGGGATCGCCGGTCACGGCATCGAAGGCAGTATCGACAGTCGCAAAATCTGGCTGGGCAACCGGCGTTTATTCGCCCGCCAAGGTATTTCGACCGAGGCTGCCGAGGAGCACCTCATCGGCCTGGAAGCCGATGGCAAGACCGCTATGCTGGTCGGGGTCGACGACCGCTTGCTCGGGGTAATTGCTGTGGCCGATACCATAAAACCTGAAGCGGCTGAAGCCGTTGCGGCATTGCAGGCAAGCAGCATCAAGGTCGTGCTACTGAGCGGCGACAACCACCGTACTGCCGAAGCGGTCGCGCGGCAGGTCGGCATCGAGCGAGTGATTGCCGAGGTCTTGCCGGACGACAAGGCCGCAGTGATCCGTCAATTGCAAAGCGAAGGGCAGGTCGTGGCCATGGTTGGCGATGGTGTCAACGATGCGCCTGCCCTGGCCACCGCTGACATCGGCATCGCCATTGGCTCGGGTTCCGATGTAGCCAAGGAAACCGGCGGCATTATCCTGCTCAAGAACGACGTACGCGACGTGGTCACCGCGATCAAGCTGTCGCGCGCAACGATGGTCAAGATCAAACAGAACCTGTTCTGGGCATTCATCTACAACAGTATCGGCATTCCAATCGCGGCCTTCGGACTGCTTAATCCCATCATCGCTGCCGCCGCGATGGCACTCAGCTCCCTGTCGGTAATCGCCAATTCCGCGATGCTGAAACGTGCCCGTATCGGCTTGAGTCAGGAGGCTAAATCATGAACCGCGAAGTTTTAATTATCTGCCTCCTGGTGAGTGTTGTGGGCATCGCCACCGTGCTTTACCTGTTGGGGCTGACCGGAAAATCGTTTGTCATAGCAGCGATTTTCCTGCTGTGCCCGGTCTTGGTCGGAGTGCAACTTTTCCGTGGCGTCCGCCAATTTGATAAGGACATGGCCGAGGCTAATCGGCAACTGAAAAGGAAGAATCTGCCTTGATACTTTATGCGACTCACCACCCTAAATTCCCGACGCATTGGACAGGTAAACCGATGCTGTGGCTCGCTATGCTCACACCTGCGATAGCGTTTCAGCTGAATTGGAAGTGGCCTTGCGTTATAGCCGTCCCTCCCGTTCCCTCCAAGGAGTGCCATCATGAATCAACATAACTTGCCCCAACACCGCGCAAGGGGTACCAACTGGTACTTTTTAGGCTTCCTTGCCATCGCCGGTTATTTCCTGTTCACCGAGCACAGGGCTCACGTCCTTCCATATCTGCCATTCCTGCTACTACTGGCCTGTCCACTGATGCACTTTTTCATGCACCGTGGGCATGGGCATGGCGGACATGAATACGGTGAAAGTGGTGAACATGACAATTGCTGTGGCCATCAGCACACCAGCGCTCGCAACAGCCAAGAGGAGCACGATGGTCTACCCGATAATCAGACGAAATATCCCGATCGCCCTGCATGACGGATTCGTCGTATATGCGTAATGCCATGAAGCAAATCGATCTTCGGTTGGCTCATGGCCTGATTTTTTGATACGGCGCATGAGTAGAATCAGGGTAAGCGTATGCCGAAGTCTCCCTGCTTAAGTTATGCAGTTACCCACTGATGCGGCAGCAATTGGCCAATCTCACTCGCCCGCTGCGTCGGCAGCCGAGTCAGTACATCCTTCAGATACGCATACGGATCATGCCCATTCATGCGCGCCGATTGGATCAAACTCATGATCGCCGCCGCGCGTTTTCCGCTGCGCAGTGATCCTGCGAAGAGCCAGTTCTTACGCCCTAACGCCCATGGTCGGATCTGGTTCTCGGCCCAATTGTTGTCAATGGGGACGGCCCCGTCATCTAGGTAGCGCGACAGCGCTGACCAGCGTTTCAGGCTGTAATCGAGTGCTTTGCTGATAGCCGCCCCCTCGGGCACGAGGTCGCGCTGGGCGAGCATCCAGGCATGCAGCATATTCATCCATGACGTGGGCAAGTAGTCCGGCGGTCGGGATGCCCTTGTCGATGACCTGTGCCGGAACGGGTGCCTGGATCAGCGTTTCGCAGTCATCGCATACCCACTTGCCACGGACATGGCGCTCGACGGTAAATACGCCGGGCGTGTAGTCCAGCTTCTCGCTGACATCCTCACCGATGCGCTTGAGTGCACAGCCGCATTGGCAGTGGGTGTTGTCCGGTTCGTGATGGATCAACGTGCGTGGAAATTCTGCCGGCAATGCGGTGCGCTTGGGCTTTTGCTTTTTCTCGGTCGGCGTAGGGGCTGTTTGCAAGGCTTGAAGCTCAGCTTCAATCGCCGCGATATCGGTATCGATCAAGTCATCGAGCAAGCTGACCTGCTGCGGATTCAACTGCTCGCTACGTTTGGCAAACTTCAAGCGCTTGAGTTGCGCGATCTCATGGGTCAATTTCTCGATAACCGCCTGGTCGCGGTTGATCTTCTTGCCCATGGTCTCGACCGTCTTGCCCACCGTCTCGACTTGCTGGTCGAGTGTCTCGACACGCTGTATTAACTGCGCCGCCAAAGTGCGCAGTTGTTCAGGGGTAAGGTGATCGAGATTGGGGAGCGAAGTCATTGTGCCGATTTTGCCAAACCAGGTAATTCGCGGCGATAGGCCGATAGGCTAATGGCAGCGGTTAAAGCAGTGTGATCATTCCGCCGGAGCCCGCGCGCTGCCATGGCAGGCCCAACACCAAGGCCTGGAGTTGCTCGGTATTCAACTCTATTTCAGCGCCATGGCGAATGCTTGGCCAATGGAACTTACCTTGGTTCAACCGGCGAGCAGCCAGCCAGATACCGAAGCCGTCATGCACCAGAACTTTCATACGAGTGGCGCGGCGGTTGGCGAACAGATAAGCACAGTGCGGCTTCGCCGCACCGAACACCGAGATCACTCTGGCCAACGCAGTCTCGGTGCCAGCTCGCATGTCCATCGGCTCGGTGGCGAGCCAGATGGAGTCGATGCGGATCATCGCAGTAGGTCTCGAAGAAAGGTCGCGCAGGCAGCAGCACTTTCGGTTGGCCAGTTCACTTTGACGGTGCCGCGCGGGTGCTGGATTTCAACGCAGATATTCGATGCTACTGCGTGCGAATATGCTACGGCCAGCTGCATGGGTAACGGAATGAATGCAGGTTGCAGCGCCGTGCTTCTCTGCGCTTGCACCCGAATCCATTTGTGCACGAGGTTTGCGTTGAGGCTATGGCTGAGCGCGATGCTGGCAATCGAAGCGCCGGGCTGAGCACACTCTTGAATGACCTGGGCTTTGAAGGACTTAGAGTAGGAACGGCGTTGTGGCTGCATGAAATACCCGCTTAAAAGGCTAGAACTGGTGCCCACTTAAATTTAAGTGCACACCATGTCTTGGCTTTGCGGGGGGGAGTAGATGACTTGGCCGGACGGATACGTACTTCAGTCGATGGCGTCGGTAACCACGACTTTCAGGAAAATACACGCTACGGATGCACCCTCACGCTGCCGTTGAACCGGAACCATTCGGTGAAGCTGAATGCGAGTAATGGCGGACATACTCGCACGGGCAGCGAGTACGATGTCATTGGCATAGTCTGGCAGTATCGCTTCGGCGGAGGGCTTTGAAACTTAGGGCTTACGCTACATTCCATTCATGCATTAGTGAGGCATTTGTCTGATGCTGGTTGTTTACTAATGTCCGGTGGTGGCTTAGGGAAATCGAGAGTCACCTGGTCTGATTCGATGGATAAAGACCGGCAAGCCGCGCTATCACAGGATGGTGGACCGGACGCCCCGTTGCAGCAGGATCAACACTTTCAAACCCAAGTACACCCAGGTCGAGTTCATCGGCGAAAACGTCGACCACTCGGACTGGACTTTCTTCGGCTACGTAATCGTCCAGGCACTCCGGCAGAAGCGTCACTTGCGTCCGAGTCTCACCTTCGATGAATCGTTTCATGATCGTGGCATCAAGCAGGATTTCGAGCAGCCGCACATTGGGGCGCGTCGGTTCTGTGCGTAATACCTGGGCTTCGTTGGGCAGGGTCGGTGCGGGATGCTCGACCCCGACATAAGCGGTCGTCTGCGCCAGAAATCAACTGCGGATAAACGCCCGGAGATCAGCATTCAATTTATCGATCGCGGCTTTGAAATCCTTCGTGGTGATTTTCTGGCTCTCGTTCGAAAGCTGGCTGCCAAAGACCTTGCGCACTACTTTGGCCACGGTCTGATTGGTTTTCGCGTCGATGAACTCGGCTTCGATGAACAGGTTAGTGTCCTGATCACGATGACCAGTGGCAGCTTGGGTCGCCCCGACTACGGCCGCAACCGGCACCACTTCATACCATTTCATGCCTTCATTCGAGGCGCTCACCCCGGTGATCGCTGCGCGAAGGATCAGAGGGGTTGACCCGACGGGTGCTGCGCTTTCGTTCGATACCACTCGGTATTTCTGGTCCAGCACGCCTTTGGCCTTGTTGGTCATGTAGTTCTGCAATTCGTCGAGTGTCTGCTGGTTGACCCGCTCGTTGGGTTTGGGCGCCGGATAGAGTTCTAGTTTGTTGAACACTACTGTGTCATACGCATTAGGGTTCCATGACGGACTCACCCAACGCATGGCTTTCTCGCCAGTGGTAGTCGTTACTTCTTGCAGATTGTTGTAGTTGGGGAGGAAGCCGGAGTATTGATCTTGTTCGGTGACTTGCGAGGTGCAACCGCCGAGCAACAGACCGGCCAGTGCGGCAACGACGGGCAGGTTTAGGGACAGGTTCATAGTGGTGGGTGCTCCATGGATAAAGTTGTTTTTTTCGTTAGCAACGCTTCAGAATCGCCAGGTCATGTTGCCGGTCAGCGCTTGAATCCAGGCATTGTCGAACTGGCCGGAGATTTGATTGCCCGAGATCGACTTGGTCTGGTCCACCGGCATTTCGCCAAGCCAGACCATGGCCCAGCTGACATTGACATCGGTGTCTCTGTTCAGAGCATAGGTGGCTCCTGTGGCAATCCGCCAAGATTCGCCCATGGGCACGATTACGCTGCGTTTGCTGTCTGAGACTGCGCTACTGTCGTAGGCCACACCAACATTCCACAGCCATTGCTCAGTGGCTTGGTACTGCGCGCCAAGTGACAAGTGCCAGGTGTCCTTGAAACCGGTGTCGACCGATTTCGATTGCGCCCCGAATGCGGTGGTGTCGACCTGTACGCCGATATCGCCGAACTCCGACCAGTCCTGCCAGTTGGCTGAGGCCAGTAACGCCCATTGCCGGTCCAGTTGCTGGAAAAGGCTCAGGGTCACGGTCTGCGGTACTGTCGTGTCGAGTTTGGTGTTGGTGTTGTTGACGCGCCCCAGCAGACGGCCGTCGCCTTTCACATCCAGCCGGTCTTCGAAGTTCAGGTCGACTTTGCTGGTATAGGTAAGGCCGATGCGCGTGCCGGCTTGCGGGGCGTAGATCACCCCAACGTTGGCGCCATAGCCCCAGGTGCCATCCTCGTATTTGTACTGACCGTCCGTGCGGTCGGTGAAACCGAAGGGGGAGCGGTCGATAGCCGTTTGCGCCTGCAACATGCCGTACATGGCCTTGATGCCCACCCCCACCGACCATTGTTCGTTGAAGCGGTACGCCACGCTGGGCACCAGGGACAAACCGAGCAGGCTGGAGTTTTGCGCGAAGTAACGCCCGGACCAGTCGTTGTCATAATTGACCGCCAGGCCGAAATCGCCGTACTGGCCGAAACCGATACTCCAGTGATCGTCAATCTCATGCGTGATGAAGAAGCTGCCGCCGGGAATTGGATCGAGGGCGTTGCCACTTCCGCTACCGGGGTCACTGGTGCCGGAACCTCGATCGAAGGTCAGGTCACCGTAAAGCACTTGCAAACCGCCGGTGATCTGCGTGCCCGGCAGGTAGCTCATGCCCGCTGGGTTACTGGCGATTGTCGAAGGGCCCTGAGCGCGGGCGGCTACACCGGCGTTGGCGAGGCCGGCGTTATCGGTGCCGATTTCGTAGAGCATGATGCCGCCAGCCCACGCTTGCTGACAGCAAAACGCAAGGAGCGTAAGGGCGGGCAAGGCGGTTGTTCTGGCTTGCATAACTACCTCGGCAAATCCATTTTTGAATTAGCGTATCTGATGTCCACCTGTCGATGGACTCATCAATAGTTGCCCCTCGCACCCTCTTGATCAGTCATTCCGCGTCAATCTTCCAGCACCGATGGATGCAGAACATCGGTGCTGGCCTCGGCGCTACTTGACCTCCTCAACCTCATAATTCACGTAGCCGAACTCGTTGCTGCGAGCCGCCATGTATTTGCCGTTTTGCTCGAATACCGTGACCTCGAAGGGTGTGCCGCTGAGCGTTGTCATTAGATGCCCATCCTTGATTTCATATTTGGCCGGCACGCCAAACTGTCCGTCATGCAGCATGTTTAGGTATTCCCCTTGCGCAGGCGGCTTGCCATCGACACTGGTGATCAGGCGTTGCCCGTCGGAGCCATAAACGATTTCAAACGTCTGGTCGGTGACCGTGTTGCGCACCTTCAATGTTTTGCCCTCCACGTAGGCTTGCAACTGCTCGTTAGTGAGCGCTTTGGCACCTTCGGTTTTCAGCTGATCGATGGTTTTGCCACCAGTGACAAGCTTGCTGTCCTCAGCATTCGGTGTGTACCAGATCGGCGAAGTCCACGCGCGTTCCTGGACGGTGGCCGAAACGTCGGCCGGCGGTGGTACTTGCAGCTTGGCCGCGTCATAGGTACTCCAACGCGGTGTCGGGATCTGTAGCACGCGGGCGTAGTAGAACGCGTGCTGGGCCGGATCGAAATCCGGATCGACCCAAACTTTTTTCAGCTCTGTGGCACCGATGGTATTGGTGTAAGTCGCCTTGGAAACATCGACCGTCGAGCTTACCGGCGGGACTTGGCCGGTGACCGGGTCCGGTTGGCGATCACCGGACCAGGCGACGTCGTAGATCCTCTCAAAGGTCTGGCCGTTTTTGGTCCAGCCCTTGATGATCTGGATTCGATCGAGGTTGCCATCGTCGACATCCTTGACCGCCCACACCACGAAGGACGGCACCTGCTTGCCCTGTTTTGCTGACAAATCGCTGCCCATGGGAACGCCCTTGGCATAAGCGGCATGCACCCAGTCTTTATCGTTCCACAGACTGTTGTCGAAGCCCCAGCCACCAAACATACGCACGGGGATCCGCACGCCGCTGGTGCCATAGACTTCTTTACGCTTCATGGCATCGAAGATCGATTCACGGGTGTTTTCCTCAGCCCAAACGCCAGCCAAACCGGATGTGCTGGTTTGCAACGCCACCATGCCCGAGTTCTGTTTGCCAGAAATGCGCGCCGCCGGGGTGCTGTCGGTAAAGCCGTGGGAACCGAAGTTGTTGTCCTGCGAATAGGGGATCACCCCGTTGTGCGAGTCGCTGGCGCCGACCACGCCCATTTTGTAGGGGTTGTAGCCACGGTTCTCCTGCAAGGCCATGCCGTTTTGCCAGGCTTGCCTGATGTAGCTGCCATTGAGTTTCGATGTGCTGTTGTCCATGCCAAGCAGGAAATTCATGATTTCATAATTGGCAAACTCGTCGGTCGGCGACAGTTCAGGATGGGTTTCCGAGGTGCCCTTGACCTGGTGAATTTCAGTGAGGGATTCATTGCGCATCCGCGTCTCGGCCCAGGCGGCATCGATGGGGCGACCACGGTCATCTACGTCCACCGGAAACATCAGGCCGTTGCTGAGGTTGGCATTGTGGGAGATTGCCAGCACTTCGTTGCCTTTTTTGCGTTGATCGTCCATCCAGCCCCACAAATCTTCGGGTTTGTCCGAATCGATGGCCGTGAAGGGTAGGTCCGGCACCTTCTTCGAGTCGCGGAAAAACACATTGCGGTGCATGTTTTGATTGTTGGGGGCTGAGGTCCATTCATACGCGACAAACGTGGTGAACTTGCCGGGCTTGTAGTACTTGTCGGCGACGGCGATGTTCTGCTGCCAGATATTGCCGGCAACCTTCGGATCAATCAGCTCCTTGATCGGGTGGCTCAAGCTGCCGGCGATCCATTTGAACACCCGGTTGAAATCTTCCGGGGTTTTGACAATCAGCTTTTGCGCGATGGGCTGCTTGCTGAAGTCTGACTTCGGATCGTTGGCCAGGGCGATCACGCCCACGTATTCCGAGTGGTCGGTCACGCCATGGAAATCCAGCGGGCGACCCTTGAGCTGCACTTCAAACCCCATTGGATGCTTGATCGGCATCCCAAGTGAGTATTGGTACGTCTGCTCGGGATCGACCTGGTGGTTGCCGATCAAATAGGCATCAATCGACCAGGAACTGTGCGAATGCGTCTGCCCAAAGTAAATCTCGCGATCCGGGTTGCCTTCTGCTAATGCCAGCATGCTGACAGTTAGCACGGCACAACCGAGCAGTGTTGGCGCGGTGAAGTGTGTAGGGGATTTCATATTCCACGTCTCCGGAATACGGCAATGACAGGGTGCAACTTAGGACAAGAAACTCGAGACTCTCTCGAAAAACCAGAAAGCAGCCAGCGTACCCAACCCGTAAGAAGCAATCGGTCGGGCATACAGGACTGCGGGCCATGGCAGTCGACAACGCAGCAACAATGCGCGCAGGCTCAACACGACGGCAACGAACATCAGTTGGCCGATCTCGACGCCGACATTGAAGGTGAGCAGCGCCAGCGGCAGGTCGCGCTGCGGCAAACCGATTTCCGCCAGCGCACCGGCAAAACCGAAGCCATGCAACAAGCCAAAGCAGAACGCCACCACCCATGGCCACTGGAGGGTGAAACTGGTTTCATCACGGTTCTTGCGGGCGATTTCCATCGCTAGCAACAGAATGCTCAGCGCAATAGTCGCCTCCACAGGCGGGCCGGGAAGCCGCACCGCCCCCAATGCTGCGAGCGCCAGGGTGATGGAGTGGGCGAGGGTGAACGCGGTGATGGTCTTCACCAGCATCCAGCCATTACCCACCAGCAGCAGGAGACCGAAGATGAACAGCAAGTGATCGAAGCCCCCCAGGATGTGCTGGATGCCATGGACCAGAAACGCACCAGCCACCGAGAACATTCCCGGCGTGGCAGCGATTTCTATCCAGGGTTGCGCAGGGTGGACGAGGGTGGTGGTCAGGCTGCCGTCGAGGCGCGAGACACGCACCAGCACATCGGTGATGCTCGCTTGCAGGCCGACAAACTCGATGCGCTGCCTGACCAGACCGGCGGGACCGGCATCAATGACTCGGCGCTCGATCAGTGAGTCGTTCAGTTGGCTTTCCACCGGGTCAACGACAGTGCGCACACCTTCGGCAAACCGCAGCGCAATCGGCAATCGCATGCCTGACAGCACCGGCGTGCGCCACAGTACGTCATAGCGCCCGGCAGTCGTTTCGTTTAGTTCCAGGTACGCGGGACGCGACTCATGGGCCATGGCGCTCAGCCCCATGAACCCGAGCAGCAACAATAGCCAGACCCTGCGCCTCATCACGGCCGCTCCGTTGGTATGGCGGCAATGCCACTGCCGGAAGCCGGCATCATTACCACGACTTCATAGCGAGCTTTGAGTGCATCGAAATTCGTGCGTTTCGATTCGCTGCGTTGCTCGGACAACCAATCGGACTTGACCTGCTGGGCCACGGTTTCGAAAGCCGGTGCCGGTAGCTTGGCCAGCGTATCGATCCACACCAGATGCCAGCCAAAACCGGACTCCACAGGCCCCACCCAACTACCCGGCGTTTGCTGGAACAATGAAAGGGCAAACTTTGAACCAAAGACCCGCGCCACTTGATCCTGGGATTGTTCGGTGTAGGCGCTTTTAAACATGAAGGCATCGCCTTCACCACTGTTTTTGTCTGTCAGGCCACTTAATGCAGCCTGAGCCTGCACTTGTGCATCCGAGCCGCGTTTGTCCATAGCGAAGAACAAATGACGGAAGGTCGCAAGTGGCGGTGGGGAATATTGGTCCTGATGCTGGTTGTACCAAGCCTCAAGTACGCCGGGCGCCGGTTCGCGAAGTGAGGCGACATCCTCGGCGAGGAAATCCATTTTTTGCGCCAGTCGGCGGCGAATGATGGTGTCGTCTTTATCCAGGCCAAGTTTCAGTGCTTCGCGATAGAGGATTTCCTCTTTCACATAGTCATCAATCAGGGCCTGCAACTGTTGCTCCGAGGCGGGGCGTTGCCATCGTGCCAGCCAGGAAATCGCGATCCGCTGAACAACTTCAGGGGTAATTTCGACGCGTTGCGGATCTTGATTGACCGTTGAACGGTGCAAACCACCGTACAGTACGAAGAGTGCAAAACCGGCAACTAAAAAGTGTAGTAACGGCTGGCGAAGGCATCGCTTGATTAACGAAAGGCGAGATTCTTTCGCTTCGCAGACGCTTAAGCTCATGACTTATTGCCCCACGTTATACTGCGAGAAGATTTCGCAGCAGAGTGGAGTATTGCTGCTGTACCGGAACTTTCCACCAAGGCTAATCACGATAAGCACTAAGGCTTAGTCGCAATCGGATTAACCACTTTCCCAAGGCCGTCCAGTCTTGCACCTATACAGCCCGGGACGGAGCGCCCATGTGATGAAAGGACTGCTTGTTTTCACCGCGATCATCGAGGCAGCTACTGGCGTGGCGCTGATACTTGTCCCGTCGCTGGTAGGGCAACTTTTGCTGGGCATCGAACTAACGGGCGTCATCGTCCGCATTGCCGGTATCGCCCTCATCGCATTGGCCGTCGCCTGCTGGCCCGGCTCACCCTTGTTCGGCATGTTGATCTATAACGCAGCCGTGACGGTGTATCTCACCTACGTTGGCATCTCGGGCAATTCGAGTGGGGTTCTCTTGTGGCCCGTGGTCATCCTGCACGGAGTGATGACGGTACTTTTGATTCGAGCAATGACCAGGGAGACTCCACATTGAGCCAATTCTGTTGAAAAAGTCGACTTCGGTTGTCATGGCTGAAAAGTACGCGCTTGAGATTAAAGTCGGAGACTTGCGCAGAAGATTCAGGACCAGATTTGATGTAGCCGCGTGCAAAAAAAATGCTTTCACCGTTCAATGCATTCCTAGCCAGGACCGGCCGACTTTTTCGTCACAATCGGCCGATTGCAGTCTGTCGCGAAGGGTTGAAATGAACCTATAGCGGACTATCAGCGGTGCCCCCGAAGTCAGGGGAAATTCATCGCGTCTGGGGGCAGTGCCTCGGGGGCTCCGGACTTAGCACCAAGAATTTGAATCAGTCAAAGGTGTTCATCCGCCGCACTGACACTGATTTTAGCTTCTTGGGCGAAGCGAAGCAGACCCACACCGAGGAAGAATGTGGCAACTACAAAAAGAAGGCCGGCACCATAGGCGTACTTGAAGCCCATGAACTCAGTTAAAAAGATGACAGCGAGCAGCAGGGTGGCGCAAAGTCCACCGCGCAAAGAGGACAGGATACCAGCGTTTAATAATTCAGCCCGCCGCCTCAATCGCTCCAGATCGGCCCTGAGGTGCGCACGCCTCTGGTCGTCTTCGGGGATCGCATTGAGTACCCGTGTACGGTCGATGACAACTGATAACCTCGAAGTCATTAACGAAACGAACGCAGCTATTGCACCGAGGAAAAACGTCGGGGCTGTTGCTTGTGAAAAGATTTGCGACAACCGCACAGCGTCAGGAATGAATTCGTTCAATTTAGGGACCACCTATAGGCCGAATATTTGCACTTCTCCATTTGACATAATTCGCGGTAAAAAGGTGGGGCGCATCCCTGTTATCAGCTGAGGGTCTCAGTACAGTCTTGGGGCTGAGTATTACTGACAACAGGGCACCAACGTCAGGCCAAGCCTGCGAGTTGGTCCGGACGTCCTGTAGTGGAGCGTAGAGCAGTCTAGGAGACTTTCAACAGTGAGCAAACGTTTTTATGCATTGTAGTGGGGCATCCTGACACCAATGAAAATAAATACAGCCCCCTCGAATCTTGTTGCTGGACACTTGCGACTGGCTTCTATTGGCTCAGAGTGTGTAAAAACGCCTTCGCGAACACTTGCTATGATTTCTGAGGGTTTCATCGCAGGGATCGCCCATGAAGCGCTTTATCCAAGGTGAACATCGAGGCCAAGGCACCTTACTTCCCGAGAGCTTCGACGACTACGTCAGCGATACCAATCCGGTGCGCGTAGTCGAAGTCTTTGTCGACGAACTCGACCTGGTCAACTTGGGTTTTGAAGGTGCCATTCCAGCCGATGGAGCGAGAAGCCCAGCGCAATTTCACCAGCGCCAAACTGAAGCGGCGAATGGAAGAAATAGAATCGAGCATCAACCGTTACCTGACGGCACTCGATGCTGCCGATCGGCAAGAACCAACAGCTTACGAGCTCAGTGCCGTGCTGCTGGAAGAGAAAATCGCCAAGCTCAAAACTCAAATGAAAGAGCTTCAGGCGATCGAAATCCAGCTTAATGAATCGCCGGATAAACAGGTCTCACTGACCGATCCAGACAGCCGCTCCATGATGACGCGCGGCACGGGAATCGTCGGCTACAACGTGCAGACTGCGGTCGATACTCAGCACCATTTGATCGTTGCTCACGAGGTGCTAACGTCGGTTCCGACCGCGATCAACTCAGCTCGATGGCCAAGCAGACCCGCGAGGCGATGGCGTCAGATACGTTGTCGGTAGTGGCTGACTGAGGTTACTTCAAAAGCGAACAAATCCTCGCTTGTCACATGTGCCCAAATCGATGACCTCTGGAGCCAAGGCTGACGGGCGTTGCAATAACGATTCCTTCATCTACGACGCGGCAAAAAACGAATACATTTGCCCAGCTGGCGAGGCGCTGATCTGGCACTACTCCTACGTTGAGAAAGGCCAGAAGTTGCATCGTTACTGGAGTTCGAAGTGCCGGGACTGCGGTTTGAAGTCGCAATGCACACCGAGCACGGAAGGACGAATTCGGCGCTGGGAGCATGAAACCGTATTGGAGGAAATGCAGCTTCGGCTGAGGAAAGCCCCGGAGAAGATGCGAGTCCGAAAACGGACGGTTGAGCATCCCTTCGGGACACTTAAACAATGGATGGGGGCGACGCACTTCCTGACTCGAAAGCTGGCCGGGGTCAGCGCGGAGATGAGTTTGAATGTGCTCGCCTACAACATGAAACGGGTCATAAAAACCATCGGCGCTCACGGTTGAAAGTGCTGTCGGCATAAAAAGGCTGGTTTTGGCCCATCGCCCCAAGACGATGAGGTCAGAGCGTTTTACACACTCTGGGCCATTAGCGGACATACTGCAATGTCGCACGCAGCGGGAGCGGCACCTCACACTCGCTTGAGTAGGACGGGTTGACAGCGTGCGCTTACTGCCACTCAAACCTGAGTATGGAGCAACGACTTTCTGCTTTTTACTCTGGCGCCTAGACTTGTCTATTGGGATGAGGTTGAGCCCGCGTGCATGAAGGTGCGCTGGTTGGCTGTAACGCTCCTACTCTGACGATGCTCTGAATCTACCGATAGCCTCATACCTCAAGCATCACCCTGGCTCAGCGCAACGTATTACTTTCCGCAGTATTGGAGCCGTTCACCACACAGTGGGAGCGTGAGCATGGTTGGCCTGTCGCTGCAACGTCGCCCCTGGCCCCATCGTGCGACGCACTTGCGGTTGTTCCTAGCCGGAGCGGCGGCAGTTCTTTGGCCGTTGTATATCGACTCTCTCCCAGCTGCTGATGAGATCAAATCCTCAGAGGCAATACCCTCGGAGATGCTCACCGTTGATCCGAGAGAGATCCAGAAACCTTGGATCGGTGATCTAGAGGCGATGAAGGAGCGGCGGATCATTCGCGTCCTCACGATCTATAGCAAGACCTTTTACTTTGTCGACAAGGGCACGCAGCGCGGCGCAACCTACGACTGGTTTGGTCTGTTCGAGAAGGAACTGAACCAGAAACTGGCCTCCGCCAAGTCGGGAGCCAAGAAGCATCTGAAGGTTCATGTGGTCTTCGTCCCGGTCCGGCGGGATGAACTGCTCCCGGCGCTGGTTGCCGGCAAGGGCGATATCGCAGCGTCCAACCTTACTATCACTGCTAGCAGGCAGGAGTTGGTGGACTTCTCCGCGCCGGCGTACACCAATGTCAGCGAAGTGGTCCTGTCCGGCCCCGCTTCACCACAGGTCGCCGGCATCGACGATCTGGCGGGACAGGATGTCTATGTCCGCAAGTCTTCCAGCTACTATGAGAGTCTCGTCGAACTCAACAAGCGCTTTGCTGCGGAACAGCGGCCCTTGTTGAAGATCAACCTCGCCCCGGAGGAGTTGGAGGACGAGGATCTAGTCGAGATGCTGAATGCCGGACTGCTGCCGCTCATCGTCATGGACAAGCACAAGGCAGACCTCTGGAAACAGGTCTTCCCCAAGGTAACAGTTCACGAAGGGATTGCCATCCGCACAGGGGGCGAAATTGCCTGGGCGATTCGGAAGGACAGCCCACAGCTCAAAGCAGCTGTCGATGACTTCGTCACTCGTCACAAGAAAGGGACCACGACAGGCAATATGATTTTCGTGCGCTACCTGAAGAACGCGAACTACATCAAGGACGCGGCATCCACGTCGGAGCGGAAGAAGTTCCTCGAGCTGATTCAGTTCTTCAAGCGATACGGTGACAAATACAGCGTGGACTGGCTGCTGATGGCTGCCCAGGGCTACCAGGAGTCGCGGCTTGACCAGTCTGTCCGCAGCCCGGTGGGCGCCATCGGAGTGATGCAGGTCATGCCGGCAACCGGCAAGGAGCTGAACGTCGGTGATATCAGGCGTACCCAGCCGAATATCGAGGCGGGGGTAAAGTACATGCGGACGATGATCGACCGGTACTACGGTGACGAGCCAATGACCGAGCTGGATAAGGTCCTGTTTACCTTCGCCTCCTACAACGCCGGTCCGGCCAGGGTTGCCCGGCTACGCGAGGAAGCCGCCAAACGTGGCCTCGACCCGAATGTCTGGTTCCACAACGTCGAGTATGTCGCCGCTGACCGGATTGGTGCGGAGACGGTGACTTACGTCAACAACATCTACAAGTACTACATCGCCTATCGGCTGATCATGGGCTCGCAGGAGGCAAAGCAGCGCGCTGTGGAAAAGGCCAGACCCCAGCCTCAGTAGAACGGCTAGGAAGTCGCCTAATGTTGCACGCGGGCCGTGCGCAGAAAACTTGATTGATTGTAGCAATCGGAGGATTTCTTGCCTGGTAGCGGGCACCCGAAGTGAGAGCAGTCGACCCGATTGAGCTGAGTGAGGAATAGCGCAGAGTTCCCGAGAATTGCTGTTGCCTGCTTGTTGACATTCGGTCCCGACAAGAGTGAGCGCAAGCACCGGTCGGACAGAAAGCCCCACTAAGAGTCAGAGATATCTGGGGCATCCGGGTCAGACTCCAGCTCGCGGAGAACACACGGGATCTGGCTCTCTTTAACCTGGCTATCGACAGCAAGCTGCGCGCCTGTGACTTAACCAAGCTGCGTGTAATGTGTTGCATCCACCGGTTGAGTCCAAAACCCAAAGTGGTCTGTCAGACTGAATCCTCTCACATCCATTCGCGACTAGAATTTCACTGCCGACTCTTCTAAAGCCTGGTCAGATTTCAACAGTGCAACATCAGGTATCGAGCGTTGTTTCAGTCACGGGGAAACAGGTATGACAAATCCGCAGGATAAAGCCGAATCCGACGAGGATTTAGGTCAGATGGTAATAGGGCGAGGGCCCTGCACCTATCTATTGCTGCTCTTACTAGGATTGATCCTCCTGTTTCCCTTTCTTGAGGAAGGTATATTCGCTCGCACGTTGCTCGGCATTTTGTTTTCAATCATTCTGCTCGTAGGCGCTTTCGCTACTAGGCAGACTAGGCGGGGGTTCATCCTAAAACTGGGGCTGGCGTTGCTTGGAGTTGGCCTTCAATGGACGGCCTTGTGGACTGAGAGTATCGAGATTCTTTACCTTGCTGGGATATCTTATGCGGCATCTCTTGCAGTCTCGTTTAGCGGAGTGCTTCGCTATATTCTCAAGCGTGGGCCAATTACAGCCGACAAGCTGCATGGCGCGCTTGCGGGTTACATCTTGCTGGCATTCGTTTGGTCCTTCGTCTATGCCTTGGTAGAGGTATCCAGCGCTGGCTCATTCGGCCCTGGCCACCTCGATTTCGTACAGCCCGGCACTTTCTTCAAACTGATCTATTTTAGCCTAACAACGCTCACGACTACCGGTTATGGTGATGTTATCCCATTGACCAACCACGCCCGCTCACTTGTGATGGTCGAAGAATTTTCGGGCGTCTTTTATGTTGGTGTTGTGATAGCGCGGCTTGCCGGTCTTTATCCGGTGAGTCAGACTAAGTGACTCTCAATTTGCCTGAGCCACCTCCGGGCATTAGTGAAACGCCTAGTTTTGAGTCCGGAAAATGTCTATTGGAGTGGGGGAGTCCATGCTAATAGCCGATACACGCCTGCCACGAAGTACCGCAATCGACAGATTATGTTGAAAAATCTGCCATGGAGTGCGCAGCAGAAAAGTGCGCGTTTGAGATTGAAATCCTTTCTTTTGGCAGAGGCTACCTGGCTCAGATTTCATGTGGCAGCATGCAGTAATGACGTTTTCATCGGTCAATATTCGGAAAGTTTGATCGGGCCGACTTTTTCAACAGAATCGACCAAAAGTTGCTGCTCACGTAATTGGCTTCAAACAACTACACACCTCCCTGTGGAGTTTCTGACAAATATCAATGATCACGACTGGCCAGCCGTGCAACCCATGGATTGGCACTTAGACCGTGTAATAGCACGCTTAGTAAAACGGTACAGACAGCAGTGGCCACTAAGGTATGACTTGCTTGTAGAGGGTATGTCAATATCATGACGGCGAAGACAATGCTGGCCAGACCTCGCGGGCCGAACCAACCGATGAAGAGGCGGGTTTCGAAATCGAAGCAGGTCCCCACCAGACTGATCAGCACGGGCACTATGCGAATCACGGTCAGGCTGAGTACCGAGTAAAGCCAGATGTTCAGGGTGAGACTGTTCCAGGCCCAAGGGATCACCAGTGCGCCAAATACGACCCAGGTAATGACCGATAACAGGCTGGCGAACTCTTCGCTGGCCTTGAGCATCTGATGCTTTTGCTCGATGAACAGAAAACTTGCGAGCAACCCACCGACGAACGCGGCGATAAACCCGCTACCACCTAGTGTTTGTGCTGTGGCAAAGCACAGAATGGCGAGCCCGGGAAGGGTCAACTGTGACCACATGGGAGTTTGCCACTGGTGTTTCCCGGAGTAGCGCTGCAACCGCCAGGCGATGAGAGTAAGGGTAATACCGATGAATGCACCGATGCCCAGTTCCTCGATAACTAACTCTAATGCAAGTGAGATAGGGGACTGTGTCCGTTGTTCGACCAGCAATGCCAAAAACATAAGCAACACTGGAACGCAGATTCCATCATTCAACCCGCTCTCAACGTTTAACCCTTCTCGCACGGGCGCGGGAACCTTGGGATTGCTTACAACGGCTTTACCGAGCGCAGCATCGGTGGGAGCCAGAAGGGTTGCCAGTATTGCCAGTTCCAAAGGTGGGACCTGTGGGAGCAGCCAGGCGCCAACTAGCCAGCCACCCGCTATGGTCAGCGGTAGCCCCATCATTAGCAAGCGCAGCGGAAGTCCTTCATTGGCCCGCAGGACCTTCAGGTCGGCGTTGGCCGCATCGCTGAACAGAACAATCGCCAGCGTCAGCTCAGCCAAGAACTTGAGTCCCTCCCTGTCAATTCGGGGTTGCAAAATGCCCAGAAATACCGGACCGAGAAGCAAACCGGCAAGCATGAACATAAGCGGGCCATTGAGCAGGCGTGACTCGAAGCGCCCCGCAAATATGCTGTAGGTGAGCAGAAAGGCGGCAAGCAGCGCTAAGTTCTGATACATCGATGACCTGCCTGCTCAGAGTGGTCGGCTGGAACACGCAGCCTTGAAGTAAATAACTTTAGGGTAGTCCCGGTGCGCATTTTCGTGGAGAGCATTTGGCGGATCGCGATTGGTCAGGTACCGACCTCGGACGGTGCTGCCAGCTATTCGGGTCAGGCACGGATTGACGGATTGCCCGGCTGCGGTACGCCGTTGGTCGTTCAGTTCAAGCACATCGCTGGCTCCAGTTGCGGAGCATTTCGCCGTCCTGCGTGGCTATCGCGGCGCTAGCAAGCACCAGCGGATCGAGGCCATGCTTGAGCTGTTCGACTTGGAAACGGTTCGCAAACAGACGATCGCCACATTGTCAAAGGGCTACCGGCGGCATGTGGACCTAGCCCAAGCCCTGCTCCATGACCCACAGGTGCTGGTGCTGGACGAGCCAACCGACGGTCTCGATCCGGCGCAGAAATACCATGTCCGTGAACTGATCAAGGGCTTTTTTCTCTTAATATATGTATGAGTGCGCAGATATGAATGAGTCGAGTCGTACTTTGGATGTGGTTGTCATCGGGGCAGGGCAAGCAGGTCTGGCGTTTGGGTTGACCAAGTAACGGAACTTCGCCTCGGCGACTCTCAGGGGCGTGGGTGCTGACGCCAGTTACCTGACGCCACGACTGCTTC
Source organism: Pseudomonas alkylphenolica (assembly GCF_000746525.1). NCBI lineage: Bacteria > Pseudomonadati > Pseudomonadota > Gammaproteobacteria > Pseudomonadales > Pseudomonadaceae > Pseudomonas > Pseudomonas alkylphenolica. The sequence continues at coordinate 2,806,437 of NZ_CP009048.1, read as the reverse complement.
ATCAGTTGAACCTTGAACGGGCGATGAAGCAGGGGGGACGTCCGTAGGTACTACCCGTAGGCATTTTCGACCGACCACTATTGGCCGTTTTTGGCCGGTCTGACGTGAAGGAGCCCCTTGGCTAACTGATTGAGTCACAGCGAACCTCTTCAACAGTCATATCGGCTCCAGGTCATACCACGCTTCTCGACCAGGTCGGGTGCCCCCCCAATTAATGCCATTGACGCTTTATGTCTTGCCATTGGTTGTCAGACAGCCACTTATCTGCCGTCGGAAAGAAAATATTTTCCTCGGCGTCCATATGATCGTAATATTTTTTGATGTAATCATCGATAATATCAGCAATGACTCTCGTTTCCTTTGTTGTGCCCTCCAACATCTTCAGCTGCCCAGCAATACGCCCAAATGCCTGATGGTCTCGCTCAATATCTTTGACCCGTTGGTGGATCGGTGCTTCAGTCGCTAGCAAGGCCCGCCGGATAAGTTCTTCGTTTTCATGGTGGTGGCGCTCTGCATCACCATGCAAGGCTTCCAGCAGCTTGAACAACAGCATGCAGTCTTCAGCGCCATCGGATTCATGTCTCAGCTTCCTCAGCAACTCTTTAATCTGAGTGATTTTTTTAGCCACATCATGATGATAGGCGTGAAGTTCGTTTAATAATATGTTCATCACCAGTCCTCTTCACGACACCAAGCACTACAGAAGAATATTTTTACCAGCAGCCTCCAAGGATAACGAGGCTATTAAATTTCTTTGATTTCAATATCTTGCCAACGCGTTCGAGGTCCACCAGCCTTCCGATACCCCGCACCACTGCGCCGTGGCCCAAACTCAGGGAGTCGAGCATTGTGCCTGTGTTGCGTGCTGAGATCGGCAATCGTGATCGCCATGCTCCAGCGCCATCAGCGCTGGCAAATCCAGAATTTCCACCACTCGACCGCGTAGCTCAACTATCCCCAGTGTACGCAAGCGCGCAATCGATCGGCAGATAGTTTCCAGTCGCAACCCCAGGTAAGAGGCCATGTCCTCGCGTGACATGCGCAATACAAAGCCATGGGCGGAAAAGCCGCGCTTGACGAAACGGTTGGATAAGCCAATGAGAAAATTGGCAAGTCGTTCTTCCGCGCTCAGATTGCATAGCATTAGCACACGTTCATGCTCGCGCACGATCTCGCGGCTCATCATGCGGTTGAGGCTTTGCTGCAGGTCGGGAAACTCGTGGGCCATGGCTTGCAAGCGGTGATAGGGGATGGGGCAGACCTCGCTGTCCTCCAGTGCTATGGCATCGCAGACATGGTGCTCGGTAGCGATGGCGTCCAGCCCAAGCACGTCTCCAGGCATCCAGAAGTTGATCACCACGCCCAGCCCCTCGGCGTTGTTCAAGCTAGTTTTAAAACTGCCGTAACGTACTGCATAGAGGGTACTCAGGGGGGTGTTGGCATGAAAGAGCGCCGCACCTTTGCGAATGCGAATGCGCGGGCCGACCAAGGCGCCCAGATAGCTGTTGTCGAGTACCGGTAGCCCGGTTGGCAGGCACAGCCCGCTTACCCGGCAATCCCTGCAGGCCGAGCTTACAGGCTGCAGATGAATAGGGGTGGCCTTGCACAACGGTGAAGGCTGTTCTACAAGCTTAACGTTGATTCGACTAGTCATCTCAAGCCTCCTGCGCGCGTCGACGCGGCGCCTGATCCGACGCGCCACGCAGCCCGATACCCGTGTGAGGCGATGCCAGTAGCGCGTGGTCTGCAATCATGTCCCTGGAATGAGGTGCATTGATGCGGGCGGTTAACTTCGCGACGAATTGCCTGGCTTCGTTTGCGGTCTTGAAGCTTATCCGCCATTCATCCATCTGCACCCACCAGCGATCCTGTTTCGGATTTTTCTCAACGTAGACGTTCATCGGCCTTACTCCAGAGCGTGCATTAGCAAAGACGAGCGTTATCCATTTAAAGCATCAGCGTCCTTGCCTGCGACACAGCGAGTTCAGGGCGTGATCGCCACTTTCATAACGCCGTCGCGCTGGTTGGCAAATAATTCGTAGGCGGTTTCGATTTCCTCGAGCCGGAATCGGTGGGTAACCAGAGGCGATACATCCACCCGACCGCTGGCCACTACCTGCATGAGCCGACGCATGCGCTCTTTGCCGCCCGGGCAGAGCGTGGTGACAATCCGGTAGTCACCTAGGCCGGCGGCGAAGGCATCGAGGGGAATACGCAAGTCGCCGGAGTAGACTCCCAGGCTAGACAGGGTGCCGCCGGGACGTAGCACTCGCAGCGCCCATTCGAATGTCGACTGGGTGCCCAATGCTTCGATGGCCACGTCCACCCCTCGTCCATCGGTGAGCGCCATGATCTGCTCCACCACGTTGCCTTGTTTGAAGTCAACGAGATAGGAAGCGCCGAGTTGGCGGGCCACCGTCATCCGTGCGGCGACCGTGTCGACACCGATAATGGTGGTGGCACCGAGCATGCGTGCCCCTGCTACCGCGCACAAGCCGATAGGGCCCAGGGCGAATACAGCAACTGTGTCGCCGATACCGACGCCACCACGTTCCGCGCCAGAGAACCCGGTGGACATGATGTCCGGACACATTAATACCTGTTCGTCGGTGAGCGAGGCGGGGATAGGGGACAGGTTGACCATGGCATCAGGCACGCAAACAAACTCGGCCTGGCAGCCATCGATGACATTGCCGAATTTCCACCCGCCGATGGCCTTGAAACCATGAAGGGTGCCAGCGCCGTCCTGGGAACTACAGCCGCATAAGCAGGCGTTGCTGTGTCCGCTAGGGGTGATGGCGCCGGCGATCACCCGCTGGCCCTCATGAAAACCCTGGACCTGCGTTCCGAGTTTCTCGATGATCCCGACGGGTTCGTGACCAACGGTCAAACCCTTGGCGACCGGGTACTCGCCGCGCAGGATGTGCACATCGGTACCGCATATCGTTGTCGTGGTGATACGGACCAAGGCATCTAGCGGTCCGACTTCAGGGATAGGTTTTTCATCCAGTACGATTCGGTTCTTATCGACGAATACCGCAGCTTTCATGCGAGCCATGGCCATACCTCCGGAACGCGAAGTAACACTTTTTATTTTTCAATAGCGTGCGCCGAAAAACCGGCGAAACGTTGATCCGCGTCAAATTGTGTGCAGAACCCTGCGACCGTACGTCTGCGCTGTCGGCAGTCGCGGTTTTGATAAAGATCAAGTGCGTGGGCGAAGCGCAGAACACTATTGAATAACCAATTTCCGCCACCGAGGTGTGCCATGACCAATACGCAAAGACTCTTACTGGTTGCTTCCCCACTGATGCGTCACGCGCCAGCCTTCGATCGCGCTGCAGCCCTGGCCAAGGCCAAAGGCATGGCGTTGCACATCGTGGCGTTCGATTATCTCGAAGGCCTGGCCACGGCTGGCCTGGTCAATGAGCAAGCCCTGGCGGTAATGCGCGAGGGGTACGTAAAGCAGCACCGCGAGTGGCTGGAGACCCAAGCGGTGCCTATGCGGCGTGCGGGCCTGACGGTGACCACCGAGGTGGTCTGGGTACAGCATGCGCTGGATGAAATATTGATCCATTTGCGTGAGCAACCGTTTGCCATGCTAGTCAAGGAACTCGAACACGAATCATGGTGGATGCGGGCGATGTTCACCCCGCTGGATGTACAGCTGTTGCGCGAGTGTCCGGTGCCGGTGCATTTCGTGCGGAAAACCAGCTATGCCTTGCCGCGTAAAATAGTGGCAGCGGTCGACCTGTCCCTACCTGAAGATCAATATGAGGGATTCAACGATCAGCTCATCAGCGAGGCCTTGAAACTGGCCCTGCAATGCAATGCACAGATGGAGTTACTGTATGTTTATGACCTTGGTGCCATGTACCAGGAGGCAGACGGCTACGGGGAGCATTCGTTCCTGTTCGATTCGAACTTGGCCCAGACCCTGCACGAAGCTCAAAGCGAGGCATTTCAGGACCTGGCCGAGCGCAATGGTATCAATGCGGAGCACCGCCATTTGCGGGTAGGCGATCCAGCCAAGGTGTTGACGTTGTTTGCTGAAAATCATGACATCGATGTAGTGGTAATGGGGCGTTACCACCACCGTGGTATCGGTGCGTTCATCGGTAGTACGACGGAGAGGGTCTTGTACAAGTTGCCCACCAGCGTACTGGTTATCTCACCAGAACACTCCCTTGGTTAATGAGCAAGGCCCCTGAACGGGGCCTTTGTTCATTTTTGCAGATCCAGCTCGTGGAAGAGCTCGGTGACATCACCGCCTATGTAGCGTGAGGTAAACCCCAAGGCTTTCACCATCCGGTGCATGGCGTAATTGTTCGACAAGTCTCGCGATACCATATGTTGATAGCCATTGCGCCGGGCGGCGTCGATAAGATGCCCCATTAGCAGGCGCCCAAGGCCCTTGCGCTGCCAGTGTTCACAAACGGCGACGGCACACTCGCAATTACTGCTACCGGGTATCGCCGCGTAGCGGCTTACACCTATCTGGCATAACTGGCCAGACTTATGGGTAAGGGCGACATAGGCCATGCGTTGGCGGTAATCGACATCCATCAATTGCACGGCCATGTTCGGCACTCCCCCACTGAACCCTGCAAGGAAACGAAAGCGCCGGACTTCGTAGTTGAGTGCGCCCATAAAACGCTTGTCGCGCTCATGGTCCTGCGCACGCAGGGGGCGAATCAGTACGGCGGTACCGTCCGAAAGGTGCTCCACCCAATGCTCACTGGCAAATACATCGTCGCTTGGTTGCATGTTCATGTCGCCCTCCAGGGACGTCGGGAATGCTGCCTGGAGTCTTTGTACCGCGCCGCGTCAATCAGGACCTGACTTTGATCAAATCGGCGTACAGACGCGATTTTTCTGATCTGCATCAAGCAACGAGGGTCAAAGGCTTCGATGATCAATGGCAGACACCATTATCGCCGCGTCCGGCTGGAGGTTTGCAATGGGCCAGTATCGACAGCTACTTGTACTGCTTACCGAGGTCGACAAGCATTCGGCCGCCTTGCGCAGGGCACTGGCATTGGCGCAGGTTAGTGGCGCTGCGGTACATGTTCTTGGGTTGTTCGAGCCCGTCGAGGAGCACACGCTGCAGGAGGAGCGTCTAAATGAGGCGCAAATAGAGCGCCAATATGCGCAATTTCGCGAACAGCTAGCACAGATGCTTGAGCGGCAACGGCCCGGTGCTATTCGCCTGACATACGAGACGGTGAAAGCAGACGACATTCGCAGCCAGGCTATCGACTATATTGCTGAATTCGCCCCCGATATGGTGATCAAGGACGGCGAGGCCGTGCCAGCGCTGGCGCGTCTGTTCAGTACCCCGCTCGATTGCGCGTTGATGCGAGGCGTCCGTGGACTGACGCATTTCCTGCCACGATCGGCGGCAGGTTTGCCTAAGAATGTGTTGGTGGCAGTGGACACGAGCCTGCACGACAGCGAGGCCCTTCAAGAAGTATTCAACAAGGAACTGATCAGGGTCGCCCAGACGCTGGCCTTGCAATGTAATGCTCAACTGCATCTATTGTCGGCATACGACCTGGCCAGGGTTTTCGTCGCCGATATCAATGTTGCCGAGGCGTGGGTTCAAGAATTGCGCGACACCTTGCAGCAACCCTTCGAGACGTTGGCTGACACCCTGGGCGTGCCGCTCGATTGCCGGCATTTCATTGAAGGGTCGCCGGTGCAGATAATCCGTGAGCAGGTCATCGCTCTGGAGATTGATGTTGTGGTGATGGGGGTAGTACAGCCCAAGGGGCTGGACAAGTTGTTGGGTGATACCACTGAACGGATCGTCAGCAAGCTGCCCTGTAGCGTATTGGCCGTCCATCCTTGCCTGATCCAGACCTGGGAGCCAACACCATGCAACTGACTTTTCTGGGTGGTACCGGCACTGTGACCGGCAGTAAATTCCTGCTGACCCGAGACCGTACCCGGGTACTGATCGACTGCGGGCTGTTCCAGGGCTACAAGCAATTACGCCTGCGTAACTGGGAGCCGCTGCACCCGGCACTGCGTTCACTCGACGCAGTAGTGCTTACCCACGCTCACCTGGACCATAGCGGTTTCCTCCCGGTGTTGGCACGAGAGGGCTACCGAGGGCCAATTTACGCCACCCCAGCCACCTGCGCCTTGGCCGAAATCCTGTTGCTCGACAGCGCGCGCCTACAAGAAGAGCAAGCCGATCACGCCAACCGCCATGGCTATTCCAAGCACTCGCCGGCTCGTCCGCTCTATACCGAGCAGGATGCCAAACGGGCATTAACCCTGTTTCGGCCGGTGGAGCTGCACCAGTCCACACCCATTGCCGAGGGTATGGACCTTCTGCTCCGCACGGCGGGGCACATTCTCGGGGCGGCCACCGTGCAGATTTCGGCGCAAGGGCAGACACTGGTGTGTTCCGGTGATCTTGGACGTCCCCAGGACCCGATCATGCGGGCGCCCGAGCTGATTCCTACGGCGGATGTGTTACTGGTGGAGTCCACCTATGGTGACCGTTCTCATCCCACGGAGTCGACCGAGCAATACCTGGCGCAAGTGATCAACAAGACGGCTCTGCGCCACGGTATCACGCTGGTTCCGTCGTTTGCCGTCGGGCGCGCGCAGTTGCTGATGTACTACCTGTACAAGCTGAAACGCGACAGGCTTATCCCCGATATTCCTGTCTACCTCAATAGTCCAATGGCCACTGATGCCACCAGCCTGTATCAGCACTTCGCAAGGGAACATCGCCTGACTGCTGCGGAATGCGCGGCGATGTGCCAGGGTACACATATCATCCGCACGGTCGATGAATCTAGACGTCTTGACCAGTTGCGCGAACCGGCAGTCATCATTGCCGCCAGCGGTATGGCAACCGGAGGTCGGGTACTTCATCACCTGAGGGCATTGGCACCCAATCCACGCAACAGCATTCTATTCTCTGGCTTCCAGGCCGGAGGCACGCGCGGTGCCGATATCGTCGCCGGCGCGCGTAGCGTTCGCCTGCATGGCGAAGATATACCTATTCGTGCCCAAGTCTTCGCCATGGAAAATCTCTCCGCCCACGCTGATGCGGACGAAATCATGCAGTGGCTACGCGGCTTCACCAGGCCGCCGCGGCAAACCTATGTCATTCATGGCGAACCTCATGCCGCTGATACGTTGCGTCGACGTATCAGCATTGAGCTCGGATGGCAGGTTTGGGTCCCGGAATACCGCGAAACGGTTGCACTGGACCCAATAGAGTAGCCAGGCAGAGAGGAGCGCGCCGATGAACACTCAAGCACGGACAAAACTGACGGCCTGGCTGAGGCGCCCCAGGGGCAGTCTCGGGTGGGTGGCGGCCATTGTTTTCTTCATGACATCGGCTTCCCTTTACAGGGCATTCCAGCCTGCGTCGCTACTAACCATCCATGAACCTTTGGTTATGCTGTCATTGGCAGTTTTCAGCGCGATCGTGGGCCTGGCCGTACAGCGCAGGTTCACCCGTAGCGTGGGCGAAACGATCTTTGCCAAGGGCTCCTCTGGCTGGCAGCGCAAGCTGACATTGCTCAATGCCGCTGCCAGGGAGTCCAATGTCCTGCTGGGCACACTGGTACTTCTGGCCTTGCTTGGTACTTCCATACTGTGGCTGGCCGGGCGCTCCGTAGAACACATCGTCAATGCCTGCGAGGCAAACCTGCAGGCACAGATCGATACCCCGAACGGGGGGCCGTTGGTTGCGATGATAGCCAAGCCCGTGTGCCAGTGTCTCGCACAAGTTTTCCTTGATCGCAATGGAGTGATTCGCCTGGCTTTGTTCGATACTTCGGTGCTTGAAGTGACCGCGTTCAAGGGGGTGACCGAAACCGATGAGCAGAGGTGCCTCGAACAACTGGACCTGCTGCCCGAGGAACCCACTGCAATGATAGTGCCTCAGGCCAGCGACAAACGGTGAATAACCTGGCTAGTGTCGTCCGGGTCCCTTACTGTCGAGAATCCGGCAGCCTGGGCCAGATCCCGCATCGCCACGTTAGCCGCAGCGTCGATCGAGTACATCAACTTGAAGCCTTGGGCGCGCGCATGGTCGATCAGATGGTGTAGTAACAACCTGCCCAAACCATGGTGTTGCCAGCTATCCATTACCGTCACCGCGCATTCGCACTCACCCGCGCGGGGGGCGGCCGCATAGCGGGCGATGCCGACTTCTTGTAGTTCACCGTCGACATGTGCCAAGGCCACATAGGCCATGTTCTGGCGTTGATCAACGGTCATCAACTGATCAAGCATTGCTTCGCTGGGTTCTTTGAGCTGACAGAGAAAGCGGAAATGACGAGACTGTGGCGACAGCCGCTCGATGAATGCTATTTCACGTTGCCGGTCTTTGGCTTGCAAAGGCCTGATGAGTACATGGGTGCCGTTATCCAACGCTTCGATCCAGTGTTCACCGGATGTGACAGGAAATGTTGAAGTGTGAGCTTGTTGTGTAATTTCAGCTGCCATGGCAGGTCTCCTCGCGGGCCAAATAAGAGATTGCGAGGTTTTTTTAACGCTAAATCGCTTGCTGGACTTGATCGTTGTCAAATGCACAAGTGATCTGCGGACGCTGGGCGGGTCCTTTAATCGGACCGCTTCGATTTATGCTCCAGAACACCTACAGTTAAAAGATGACCGCACGAGAAGTGTGGAGATGGCAGCATGCCTAGCGCGCCAAGTCCAACCGCAAGGCCTCAGGTAAAGTGCCTTGCCTGCTCCCTCAGTCGACTTTGTCTTCCGGCCAGTCTCTCGCTGGATGAAGTGGATGAGTTGGAGCGTATCGTTCGACGCAATCGCCCGTTGAAGAAGGGCGAGCACCTGTTCACGGCTGATGAACCTATGGACCAGGTATTTGCACTGCGTTCGGGCGCGATCAAGAATTACCTGCTTGATGCCGAGGGTAACGAAAGGGTCGCAGGCTTTATTTTGCCAGGGGAAATGCTGGGGTTGGACGCTATTGGCGCCAGCCACTATCGAAGTTTTGCATTGGCGCTGGAAGTATCAATGGTTTGCTCAATCAAGCTAGACCAATTGATGGAACTGTCAGGTCATATTCCGGGGTTACGCTACCAACTGCTGCACATGCTCAGCCTGGGTATACAGAGCAAAGACGAACACCTGCGCTGCTGTCACGGACGCGCAGAGCAACGTCTTGCATTGTTTTTGCTAGGATTGTCTGCCCGTTATCATGAGCGAGGATTGCGCCCGGACCTCTTCAGTTTACCCATGTCCCGAGGCGACATCGCCAACTACCTGGACCTGACCCTGGAAACGGTCAGTCGGTTATTCAGCCGATTCAACCAGGAGGGATTAATTGCGTGTCTAGGTCGAGAAGTGCGTATTATCAATCTACAGGGTCTGGAAAGTCTCTGCCAACTGGGGCGCTAGTGCAGCCGCAGGGCAGGGGGCTTCAGTATCGGGCCGCCAGCACCCGGTCGAAACGGTGCACTGGACCATCCCATGGGCTCACCGGTCTATCCGCAGACACTCCCACATGATCCGCCCGTATCCAGATTCGCTGCGCGCAGACACCCTGTTCAATACAGCGTCGGGCAAGCTGAAAGGCCAGTTGCGAGGGGGCACAGCAATAAACCATATCGGGTTTGAGCGTTACCACGTAGTTTTTTAGCTCTGCTTGCGAACCAAAGGGGTATAGGGTCCTGCTGAACACCTTCATAGCGGCCAGCCTATGCCGATACTCCTCTGGCAGATACGTCAAACTGGCTGCGTCGTACAGCAAGTGGATTTCTACCCAAGGCAGCCAGCATGAGATTTCGTCGAGTACGCAGAGTAGCGGCAGAAAGCCGTACCCACGAGTGATCGCCAGTAGTCGCCTGCCCAGCAGGGGCACCGGCCATCCCGAGCCGATGGGGCCCGAGTAGGACAACCACTCACCATCCACCTCCAGAGGGGTTGCTCTGGACGTTACCACCAGAAACTCCCGAGAGCGTCCGGGAACACTGACATAACTGCACGGTTGAATGCGCTCATGACTGCTCAGCAGGCAGTACTGGCCGGGCATCACTGCTGTCTGCTCCCTATACGGGAGCGCTAGTCGAAGGCACTGTATCGCACCCCGGCCAGGCAGCTGTTGCAGCAACCGAACCCGGCCAACCTCTTTACGCACCATGTGATCCTCGGCTGTGGCATCACCCATTGCGTCGTCATTTACTCAAGTTAGAAGGGCTGCAGGTGACTGCTTTGATCTTGGTCAAAATGTCGCTTGATGGCTGCGTCACCGAATTTGATAAAGATCAAACGCAGAGGCTGGGCCAGATGCAGCATTAAGACGTCTCCATGGGAGACAACCATTTTTTGAGCCGAGGAGGTCACCATGTCCGAAGTAGCCAAAAAAGTACCTGTAACGTCTGTTTCCAGCCAGCCAGGCAAAGCGATGCCATCGAGTACCGAGTCCGCTGAGCTGTGGCGTCCGTTCCAGCAGTTACGGCGTCAGATTGATAGTCTGTTTGAGGACTTCGGACGCCGACCGCTGCGTATGCCTTTCAGCCACACGCCATTTGATGTCGAGCCTTTCTGGCGGCGCGATCTGTTCACTCATGGCTTGCCTGCGATGGATATCAGCGAACTGGCGGAAGAGTACCGAATCAGTGCCGAGCTGCCTGGCGTGGACGACAAGGATATCGAGATCAAACTCGTCAATGGCAACCTGGTCATCCGCGGGGAAAAACACGAAGAAGTCGATGAAAAGCGCAAAGAGTATCACCTCTCCGAGCGTCACTATGGCAGCTTCGAGCGGGTGTTCCAGTTGCCGCGCGAGGTCGATGCCGAAAAGATCAATGCCCAGTTCGCCAAGGGCGTGCTGCAGGTGCGTTTGCCCAAGCGCGCCGAAGCGATTCAGCCGGAAAAAGTGATTCCGATCAAAAGCGGCAAATAGCAGACGGACGTAGGTCGCTCTGGGAGCAGGACGCTCCCGTCCTTTGGCTGGAATGGCAGCAAACCAGGCGCATAGGGGTTGATCATGAAGGATTTTCTGAGCACTGAAGAACTGGAATTGCTGGACGCCTACTGGCGTGCGGCAAATTACCTGACGGTCGGACAAATCCACCTCAAAGACAATCCGCTGTTAAAAGTTCCCCTGAAGCTGAGCCACGTTAAGGCCAGGCTGCTGGGTCACTGGGGTACAGCGCCCGGGTTGAACCTGCTCTATACCCATTTGAATCGTCTGATCAGGCAACACGATTTGAACATCATGTTTATTGCCGGCCCAGGTCACGGCGGCCCGGCTATCGTGGCCCAGACCTACATGGAAGGTACCTATACAGAGCTGTACCCGGCAGTGGAACGCAACACCTTGGGTTTGAATCGATTGTTCCGGCAGTTTTCCTGGCCGTATGGTATCGGCAGCCATGTTTCTGCACAAATCCCGGGATCCATTCACGAAGGCGGCGAGTTGGGCTACTCGCTGGCACATGCCTATGGTGCCGCATTCGACAATCCTGACCTGATCGTGGCGTGTGTCATTGGCGATGGCGAAGCCGAAACGGGCGCGCTGGCGGCCAGTTGGCACTCCAACAAATTTCTCAATGCGGCCAGGGATGGCGCGGTTCTTCCTGTTCTGCACCTCAATGGCTACAAAATTGCCAACCCGACGGTGCTGTCCAGAATCAGCGAAGACGAACTGTCCAGCCTTTTGTATGGCTATGGTTACGATCCCTATTTCGTCGAAGGCGAGGAGCCCTTGGAGGTTCATCGAGCGTTGGCCAGAACACTGGATACGATCCTGGAGAAGATCCGCGAGATCCAGCGCATGGCACGGCAAGCCAACACGGGGCAACCGCTGGAGCGACCTGCTTGGCCGATGCTGGTACTACGCACGCCAAAAGGCTGGACAGGACCCAAGTTCGTCGATGGCCTTCAGGTGGAGGGCACTTGGCGCGCCCATCAGCTACCGCTCGCCGGGCTCGACAAACCACAGCACCTTTTACAGCTTCAGACTTGGCTGGAAAGCTACCGTCCCGATGAGTTGTTCGACCCTGATGGCGCACTGCTGCCCGAGATCGCAGCGCTGGCTCCCACAGGGCGTCGACGCATGAGCGCCAACCCCCACGCCAATGGTGGCGTGGTGCTTCGCGCACTGGACTTACCGTGTTTCAGCGATTACGCGGTACGCCTCGAGGCGCCAGGGCGCTTACGTGCCGAGGCCACGCGTGTGCTCGGCGCCTATGTGCGCGATGTGATGAAAAACAACCTGGTAGCACATAACTTTCGCCTCTTCGGCCCCGACGAAACAGCGTCCAATCGCCTGGACGCCGTCTATGAAATCACGGCCAAGGTCTGGATAGACCTGCTGTCTTCCGACGACTGCCACCTGGCTCCAGATGGCCGGGTTATGGAGATACTGAGCGAGCAGGTATGTGAAGGTTGGCTCGAAGGCTATGTCTTGAGCGGGCGGCATGGCTTGCTGTCCTGTTATGAGGCCTTTATTCATATCGTCGACTCGATGATCATTCAACACGCCAAGTGGCTGAAAATTGCGGCCGAAGTGCCATGGCGCAAGCCCATTGCCTCGCTCAACTGCCTGCTTACCTCCCATGTCTGGCGCCAGGATCATAATGGTTTTTCGCACCAGGACCCTGGCTTCCTCGATCTGCTGGCTAACAAGAAAGCCGACATTGCAAGGATCTATCTGCCGCCCGATGCCAACTGTTTGCTGTCTGTCGTCGATCATTGTCTGCGCAGTCGCAACTACATCAACCTCATCGTGGCGGGCAAACAACCGGAATGGCAATGGCTGGACATTGACGCGGCGACCCGCCATTGCCAGAGGGGCATTGGCCGTTGGGACTGGGCCTGCCAGGACGACGAGAACCCGGATGTGGTGATGGCGTGCGCGGGCGATGTGCCGACGCTGGAAACACTGGCCGCCGTGACCTTGTTGCGCGAGTACGCGCCCGACTTACGTATCAGAGTGGTAAATGTCGTCGACCTCATGGTGCTGCAACCGTCGCAGCAACACCCGCATGGGTTGCCTGACCACGAATTCATCGCGCTGTTTACCCAGGATAAACCCGTCATTTTTGCCTTTCATGGCTATCCGGCCTTGATACACAGACTGGTGTACAAGCGCGCAAACAGCGAGCGCTTTCATGTGCGCGGCTTTCGTGAAGAAGGGGCAACGACAACGCCGTTCGATATGGCTGTCATCAACAACCTAGATCGCTTCCAGCTGGTGCTGGATGTCTTCGAACGGGTACCGCGTCTGCACGACCGACTGGAGCAGGCAAGGGCGCGCTATTGGTCGGCCTTGGAGAAGCACAAGCTTTATCTGATCGAGCATGGTGAAGACATGCCTGAAGTGACGAACTGGCAATGGACACCTGCGGGCACTGTTTGACGCCGGGGGCACGCCAGACGACTGTTGGCTTAGCCCGCGATGAAGGTTCAAGTGACAGATCAACCCTGCTTATCAAGCAATTGATTTTTAGGTGCTTTGGATCGTGTTGGCATCAGCGCGGGAAACTCTTCAGGGGTGATGGTTTCTTTTGCCAATAGCAGTTGGGCTCCGGCATCCAGGTCGGCGCGCCGTTGTGCCAGCAGCGTCTTGGCTCTGCCGTAGGCCTCGTCAAGCAAGGCACGGATGCCCAGATCAATCTCGCGGGCGGTCTGTTCCGAGTAGTCTTTGTCCATATGCTTGTGGATTGAGTCGCCAAGGTAGGTGGCTTGCTGACGCTCCAGCACTGACTGGCCGAGTTCAGCGCTCATGCCAAACCGTGTGATCAATTGGCGGGCAATATCAGTGGCACGTCCCAGATCATCGGCGGCTCCCGTGGAGATTTGGCCGAAGACCAAGTCCTCGGCGGCACGCCCAGCCATTAATACTGCGATGCGGTCCTTGAGCATCTGGCGACTGAGCAGAAAACGATCGTCGGTGGGGCGTTGCAGGGTGTAACCCAGCGAGCCTGCAGCGCGGGGAATGATTGACACTTTATGCACCGGATCCATCGCCGGCAGGCTGCTGGCGGCCAGGGCATGTCCCATTTCATGGTATGCCACGGTCTGGCGCTCATCAGTGCGCAACACGTTGCTTTTGCGTTCTATCCCGACCACCAGGCGCTCGACAGCGACGGTGAAGTCCTGGAGTTCGACGCTGTCACTGGCGCGGCGCGTGGCGACAATAGCAGCCTCATTCACCAGATTGGCCAAATCGGCACCGGTCAAGCCAGGGGTGATTTCTGCAATGCGCTCGCAGTCCAGGCCAGGGGCACAGACGATCTTGCGCAGATGAACTTTGAGAATCGCCTGGCGGCCGTTACGGTCAGGGCGGTCGATCAATATCTGCCGGTCAAAACGCCCCGCCCGCAACAACGCCGGGTCCAGCACCTCCGGGCGGTTGGTCGCCGCCAGCAGAACCACCCCCTCGCGTGGATCGAAACCGTCCAGCTCCGCCAACAGCTGATTGAGCGTCTGCTCTTTCTCATCATTGCCGCCCAATGCGCCGATACCGCGCATTTTCCCCAATGCGTCCAGTTCATCGATGAAGATGATGCAAGGCGCGGCCTTTCTCGCCTGATCGAAAAGATCACGTACACGGGCGGCACCGACGCCAACGAACATTTCTACAAATTCCGAACCGGAGATCGAGAAAAATGGAACCGCCGCTTCGCCTGCGATGGCTTTTGCAACCAGCGTCTTGCCAGTGCCGGGTGGGCCGACCAGCAGCGTGCCCTTGGGAACATGGGCACCAAGGCGTGAGTACCACGCCTGGTTTTTCAGGAACGAGACGATTTCAGTCAGCTCGTCCCTGACGTCGTCGATACCTGCCACGTCGGCGAACGTCACCTTGGTATCGTGCGAAACGTATACCTTGGCCCGTGACTTACCCACGGTCATGAAGCCTCCCAGCCCTTGCTTATCGACCAGCCCACGCAATAGGAAATGCCAAACCACCAGCATAATGACCAATGGCAACAGCCATTCCAGCAGTGGCCCGGTGCTGGAGCGGTCGGAGGCGCCAGTGAAGGTGACGCCCGCACGGCCGAGTTGCTCGGCCAATGCCGGGGCGACGCGCACCGTGGAAAACTGATCATGACCATCGATGGGAACGACCAGCTTTCCGACGATGCGATTCTGTTCGACCCGTAGATCGCTGACTTTTTGCTCTTCCAGCAATTGCAGAAACTGACTGTACGGTATGGCTTGTATCGTCGGGCGGGTGAAAAGGCCGAACTGGATGAAGGCGAGCACGGCGAGTGCGATCGCCAGGTAATAGAGCTTCCATGGCTGATCTTTTTTCATGGTCGTGCTCCTGAGGCGAAAGAGCCGGTGGGCGGGTTTGTTTGCCGGCTTCGCCCCCGTCGAGTCAGGCAATCAACAGGTAGTCATCGACTTTTCTTACCCCCGGTACTGACCAAGCGGCCCGTTCCACGATTTGCCGCTCCCGCAACAGATGAACCTTGCCTTCGAGCCGTACCACGTCGCCATTGACCTTGACTCGAATATGACTGGCATCCACCTCGGCGCTGCGTTTGAGCGCGTCCTCGATACTCCGTTGGATATCGGCCACATTAACCCGCGGGCGCAGGGTAATCAGGTTGTCCACCCCAACCACACCCGACAAACGCCATACGGCGTGTTCCATCACTTCCTTCTGGTACTGCCAGTCCACTTCGCCCTCAAGGGTGATCCTGCCGTGTCGTACAGTGACCTTGATTGCGTCCACATTGGCGTCCGAACTCCAGGCGAGGATCTTCAACGCGCGGTTGGCAATGGTGTCATCCGCCGTGCCTTCACCTTTGTTCAGCCTGACCTCGATTTCTTCAGCGAGGGCCCGTACGCCTTTGATCGCCTTGACCGTGCGCTCAGCGGCGATTTTCTGGGCATAATTGCTGACATGGCCTGACAACGTCACAACGCCATCCTCGACAGTTACACCGATATTGGCCGCGTTGATGTCAGGTTGGAACTCCAGCTCTTCAAGAACGAGTTTACGAAGGTTCAGGTCTTTCATGATGGTGCCCTGCTTCCTCGGAAAGGGGTATGAGCAAGTTGCCCTTAATCAAGTTTTTACCCGCTCTTGCCTGGCCGCGATTGACTTAGGTCAAACCCGCTATAGGGTCGATATTGCGTAGCCAAGGCCCAGTCGGCTTGACAAAAATCAGATGCGTGGGCGCACAGTGACAGATACTCGTGACACATACGCTATGTACCTGTCACGTGAGGGCATCATCATGTATAGGTTCTTGCTGATAGGGCTCTATGCCCTCTTGCTGATGTTCACCTCCGGTTGTAGTCATCGAAACGCCGAGGAAATCGATGCGCGTCTGGAGTCTGCAGAAGCGAATGCTGCGACGGCGAGACTCAGGGCGGATCAGGTTGACAATAGACTCGAGAGGGTAGAGGCGATGGCTGCTGAGGCGCTACGCATTGCCAACCAGAACAACGAGCAGCTTCAACGGCTGAAGAAGCAGAGTAAACACAAGTAGCAGACAACCGACGCCGCCATTGGAGCCTCTACAATGAAAGCGCAACGCTGGCGTGTTGTGCTCGACAAATGGCACAACCCTTTGCTGTTGGCGGTGTGTGCCTTGACCTTGATGGTCGGGGCAGGTGCCTACGTTGCGCAGCGCCAGGAGTGGGCCGCGATCAGTTGGGCGGCTGGAAGCTATTTGATGGGGGCGGTGCTGATGACTGAAATCATTCAGCGCCTGGCTCGAAAAGAAGCAGGGGTAGACCTGATCGCTTTGCTGTCGATCGCCGCCGCCCTTGCCCTGGAGCAGATGCTCGTGGCGGCGGTTGTGGCCCTCATGCTGGCAACCGGAAGAACCTTGGAGTCCTTCAGCAAGCAGTACGCTGAGCGTGAGTTGCGGGCCCTGATTGAGCGAGCGCCGCGCTACGCCTCGATCCAGGAAGCCGATGGGCTACGCGAGGTTCCCGTGGAGCAAGTCAGGCCAGAGCAGACGGTACTGGTCCGGCTGGGTGAGGTGCTGCCGGTGGATGGCCGATTGCAGAGCCCTGTCGCCAACCTGGATGAATCTGCCCTGACGGGTGAATCATTGCCCGTCACGCGCCATGCCGGTGAGCAACTGCTCAGTGGGGTCACGAACGCCGGCGCCCCGTTCCTGCTGGTCGCCACGCATACGGCGGCCCAAAGTACCTATGCCGGTATCGTGCGCCTGGCCGAGGCTGCGCGACAGTCGCGAGCGCCTTTCGTGCGCATGGCTGACCGCTATGCCTTGGCGTTTATCCCATTGACCTTGCTGACTGCCGGGTTCGCCTGGTTTTTAAGTGATGACCCTTTACGGGTGCTTGCGGTACTGGTGGTTGCCACTCCCTGTCCGCTAATTCTGGCTGTGCCGATCGCCATTTTGTCGGGTATATCCCGCGCGGCGCGGCGGGGGATCTTGATCAGGGATGGCCTGACCCTGGAATCCCTGGCGGGTATCGAGCAGGTGTTTCTCGACAAGACCGGTACGCTGACCAGCGGCCATGCCGGCCTGCAGGCGATCGAGGTAAATGGCCAGGACGAGCCACTGCATCTGCTAGGGCTTGCCGCTTCGCTGGCCCAGGCGTCCACCCACCCGATTGCCAGAGCTATTGTCGATGCCGCTCATGAGCATCATTTGCCGCTAATAAAACCTCAACGGGTGCAGGAAAGCCCAGGGGAGGGACTATGCGGCGAGGTGGACGGCCAGCAGGTGCGTCTGGGGGCTTTGGAGTATGTGCAAGAGCAGGCTGGGGTCAGCGACTGGGCTGCAGCCTGCTTGCGTCAGATGGATTACCTGGCCTGCAGCGGTAGCTTTATTGCTGTACAGGGGCGGTTGGCGGGTTTACTGAGGTTTGTCGACGAGGTGCGCAGGGAAACGCCCCAGACTTTGCGGCGCCTGCGCCAGCGCGGCATCGACAGGATCGTCATGCTCACCGGTGATCGCCTGCAAACTGCCGAGATGGTTGCCTTGTCGGCCGGAATCGACGAGCTTCGTGCTGGCTTGACCCCCGAAGACAAAGTGCGGCTTGTGCAGGAAGGTTGCCGCATCAGCAGTACTGCAATGATCGGTGATGGCATCAACGATGCGCCGGCGTTGGCAGCTGCGAATGTGGGTATCGCCATGGGTGCAGGCGGAGTGACGGCCTCTGTGCAGGCAGCCGGCGTGGTGCTGCTTGTCGATCGCCTGGATCGTCTGGTCGAAGCACTGGATATTGCCCGGCATGCTGTTCATATCGCCCGGCAAGGGGTGTGGGTGGGAATGGGCCTGTCAGCGCTGGCCATGATCGTCGCTGCAGTGGGCTACCTGCCTCCCTTGATTGGTGCGGTGGTTCAGGAAGGCATCGATGTAGCGATCATTCTCAATGCCTTGCGGGCCCTGGGGCCCCTCCAAGGACGCAGGCGGGCAGGTATCGCCATGGAGTACATCGACCAGTTGCAGAGCGAGCACCAGCAGTTGGCCGGTGTATTGAGCACTCTTCGTCAAATGGCTCGCGACTTCGCCCTTCGGCCCCCCGATCAGGCTCATGCTGACCTGCGCACATTGGTCGAGGCGCTTCAAACGTTGCTGGTCCGCCACGAGCGCGATGATGAACGTACATTGTACCCGCTGCTGGGCCGAAGCCTGCCGGGGGAGGACCCATTGTTCGCCATGAGCCACACGCATCGAGAGATTTTCCGGCTGATCCAGTTACTGGTTCGCATGAGCAGTGATTTCGGCACTAGCCCTCCCTCCGTGACCGCCGATGCCATCCAGCATCAGTTGATTCGTCTGGACACGCTGGTCAGCCTGCATTTCAACCAAGAAGAAGAACTATTCCGTTACCTGGACCGACGTTAGCTACGCTTTATTCAAAAAGGAGCAGGTCTGGCGACAACAGATGGGGGCAACGTTCAGGTCGGTACTGATACATAGTGCGTGGGGCAGACGAACTGTATCAGGCTCCTTGCAATAGTAACTTTGCCACTAGTGCGGTGCTCTCGAGTACCTCAAGCTGAGGGTGCATACCGGCTGACTGCAGGCGAAAGGGCGGCACACTATCGGTGATTACGATGCGCTCGAACAGTGAGGTGTCGAATAATTGGCTGCCTGTTGTGAATAAGCCATGGGTCGCGGCGGCGAACAGGCGAGTGGCGCCAGCATTGCGGCAAGCTTGGCCGGCACGGATCAAGGTTTGGCCGGTGCTGATCAGGTCGTCAAAAACGATGACAGTGGTACCTGATACATTGCCAACCAGGTGCGTACCTGTCAGGGAGGTTTGATCACGATGCTTCTCCATCAGGGCGCCGCCTACCGGTTGTTTCAGCAGGCGTTCAAGGGCCTGGCGAAACAGTTCGGCCCGCTTGATGCCTCCAGTGTCCGGTGACGCCACCACCACCGGTGCGTTGTCGACAATCGTCGCGAAATGCGCCGCGAACAACTCCGTGCATTGCAGGTTCCACGCCGGGATGCGCAAAGCATTATCAAAGGCCGACGGATTATGGACATCCAGCGCGACCAGCTGGTCCACGCCGCAGGCCTCCATCATGGCCGCTACGTAGCGAGTGATGGTGGCGTCCTGGGTTTCTACCCGGCGGTCCTTGCGTCCATAGCACAGGTAAGGGGTTACAACCTTCACCTGGCAGGCACCAGCATCCTTGAGCGCGTTGCAAAAGAACAACAGGCGACAAAGCTTGTCATGGGCACTCTGTCGGTCATCGCTGTAAAGTGAATGGATCAGCACGACCCGGTAGCCATTGACCGTCGCTGTTGGCCAGCATTTGTGCTCGCCGTCTTCATAATCGCGTTCTTCGTGCGACGCCAACTGCCACCCGAGCCGCTTGGCCACACCCGTTGCATAGGCTTCACTGCCCTGCAGGGCAAACAAGAGTGGACGGCTGTTATTCATGCTTGGCTCCACTGACAGATTAGCTGTGGATCGCCAGGATGCTGGAGCGCACCTTGTAGAGCGCCTGCTCTGTCGTACTGCCGACAATCCTGGTGATCCCTTCGTGATAAAGGGTACCCATCACCACTACATCGAATTCGTTCTGGTTGGCATAGTCACTGATGACACAGGTTGCCGGGCCTTTGATCATGTGCTGATGCCCTGCTTCAATGCCGAACCGTGCGCCGAGCTGATGCATGCGCTCGTTGGCATGTCCGGTCATTTGATCCAGCAGTTGCTCACTCCACGCGATGGGCCCAGCGGCATAGGCGACAAAGCTTCGGCTCCAGTCGTAGGCCTGCAGCAAGTGCAATTGCGCTTTGCACTGCTGTGCCATTGCTTTTGCCGACTCGAGGATCCGGGTATTGAGTTGCTCCATGGCGGGGTCATCCTGGGACAAGTCCACCGCTGCAAGTACCCGGGTCGGTAGCTGGTGCTCGGCGTGGGCCACCAGATGCAAGGGTATTGAGGATTGGCGTAACAGTTGCCAATCAAGCGGTTTGAGCAGGGCACGGCTCAAGGCCGTCTCATAGGTGATGTCCTTGATGATCATATCGATATGATGCAACCGTACCAGGCGCATAAGGTCGTTCAGCGGATCATCCTCATCCACTGCCTCAGCATAGGCCTTGATACCTAGATTGCGTAGTTCATGCACCTGTTCGTCCAACCAAGCCTGGGAGCGTTGCTGTTCTTTTTGGTGGGCGCTGCGGTGCAAGGCATGGTTCAGCGTGGTAACCCGCGAAGGCAGCTTACCGAGAACTACCAGGTGCAGCGTTGCTGCGGTGCTTTTGGCCAACGCCTGTGCGCGGGTCATGGCCACGGATGCATGAAGTTCTGGGTGGCAGATCAGTAGCAGTCGTGAGAAGGTTTTCATGGTGACCTCCAGCGAGCATGGGGCTGGTTGCAATGCGGGGGTATGTATTCAGCGTGACCTTGTCAGCTTGCGCAGCCTTGATTTTTATCAAGAGGAACGCAGTACAAGCCCCGATAATTGTATTGTTCGGGGTATTCCCTCGCAGGAGGTGGCGAATGAGCCAGTACCGCCAGCTATTGTTGATCCTCGAAGAGGTCGATCCGAGATCAGCTGCACTGCATCGGGCAGTATCGCTAGCCAAAGCCAGTGGAGCGGCACTTCAAGTGTTGGGGGTGTTTGAGCCCGCTGAACTGCGCTTGCACCATGAACTGCAATACCCACAAGTAGCTGAGGCCTCACTCAAGCATTTCAATAAGTCTTTGAACGACCTGATGGAGGAGCAGCGAGACGATGGCGTGCGACTGACCTGCGTGGTGATGCAGGCCGAGGATTCGGGTCGCCTGGTGTTGGACTACATCACAGAATTCAATCCAGACATGGTAATTACTCGATGCCATCCAGCATCGTTGCTCGCGCGGGCCTTCCATTCATCGCTTGACAACACTTTATTACGTCACTATGACGGGCTGATCCACTTCGTTGCGCCCAATGCTCCAGCGATGCCGCGCAATATTATGATTGCCGTGGATGTCTCTGACCCTGGGGCGGAGCAGCAAGCATTCAATCAGCGACTGATTCGCACGGCCCAGAGCCTGGCATTGCAGTGCACGGGGGAACTTAATCTTATGTCCGTGTACGACCTGCCTGCTCCACTGCTGGCCAATGCCAGTCTCGCCAAACCCTGGATCGAGCCCTTGCGCGAAGCACTACAAGCGCCGTTTGATGCCTTGGCAGACGCACATGGTATTTCCCTTTCGCATCGGTACTTTCTGCAAGGTGCCCCCGTGCCCATCATTATGGAGCAAGTCGAGGCATTGGCGATCGATGTGCTGGTCATGGGTGTGGTGCAACCCAAGCGATGGGCAAAGCTGATTGGAGATACCACGGAGCGAGTGGTTGGCCAGGCAACATGTAGCGTGCTCGCCGTAAAGCTGTCGAAGGAAGCGCTTGCTTGATACCCGTGGTTCAGTAGACGACACCATGGCGCACTATTTCTATGCAGAATTCAGCCTCATAGGGAGGGACATTGCATTCGATGATGTCCTGGGGAGCCACCTGCAGGTGAATCCCGACAATATCGGCACGGATCGGCTGATGGCATACATGCCGGTCCACCAATACCGCCGTGTGCAAACGACGCACGCCGAGTTGCGCCAGATAAGCGCAGGTACGCAGCAGCGAATGACCTTCGTACAACACGTCATCAACTACCAACGCGGTGGTATGGGCAAGATCCAGCGTATTCAGGGCGGGATTTTCGGTAAGCTGCGCATGGTCGTGGAGCACGGTCAGATCATCGGCGTATCGCTTGACTTTGACCGGGTAGAGCGGCAGGGCTGGCCCGCCGGTCAGTTGCGCTAGGTAATGCTGTAACTGCTGCGCCAGCGGCTCACCACGGCGTTGGATACCAATCAATACAGTCTGTGTGGCTGGTAGCAATGCCGCAGCCTGGCGCGCCATCACTTGCAATACGCCCGCCAGTTCATCGCTGTCATAGACCCGCAGTCGTTGGGGAAGTGGCGACATGGCAATCTCCGGTAAGGTCGATACATAGCCGATGCCGCAGCTCCTGGCCCGACGAAGGGGGCAGGGGAGCCGGCGGAGTCGCCAATAAGCATAGCGAAGAGGCTGTGTGATTTTCTGACATAAGTTAAGTAGGCAACTTCTGCTGTAAACGTGCCTTGAGAACGAGGGCCTGTCATTCCACATTTGATCAAAATCAACCCTGAACGGATGAAACGGAGCAAGCTGGATTGTAATGACAGCCCATTCAGCCTGGTAAAAGGCTGGCAAAAGCCGTATGTAAGGGCAGCATCGCCGCAGGAGATTTCAATGACGAACAGTCCTTCCCCGCAAAGCACCTTTGTGAACCGGGTCGAGGCCGGACGCCGACTAGTTGAACCACTGCTTAAATACGCAAATCGAGACGACGTGATAATCCTCGCGTTGCCGCGTGGCGGTGTACCAGTGGCGTACGAAGTTGCCTGTGCACTGAATGTTCGCTTGGACCTGATGCTGGTCCGCAAGCTAGGCCTTCCATCACAACCTGAGTTCGCGATGGGCGCTATTGCCAGTGGCGGTGTGCAGATCATGAATGAAGAAGCGCTACGCGCTCACCCGATCGATGAAGCCAGTTTCGGTGCTGTTCTCGCCCGGGAAAAACAAGAGTTACTGCGTCGCGAGCAGGTATATCGAGGTAACCGGCCATCCTTGTATCTGAAAGATCAAGTCGTGATTCTCATTGACGATGGAGTGGCAACCGGCACCTCGATGCTAGCCGCAATTCATGCGGTACGTACCCATGCGCCGTGTCGTATTGTTGTTGCTGTTCCAGTGGCCCCGCTGGAGACGGTGGAGCAACTACGGGGTGAAGTTGATGAGATGATCTGTCCGCTGACACTTCAATGGCTGGTTTCAATCGGTTATTGGTATGCGGATTTTTCGCAAACCTCAGACGATGAAGTCACGAAGCTGTTGCAACGAGCCTGGCAGAAAGAAACCTTTGGCCAGCCTGGCTTATAAAAGCATTGCGGTGCTCGAGTCCGGTTGTAGTGCTTTGGTCCGTTACTGGTTCGTAGGAGCGTCCGGAGGAAAGCTCATGCAGAGCGCTTGTGGGATGGGGTCATAATCGGCGAGTAAAAGCGGAGGCATGAATCCCCCGAACGATGGGAGCTGGTCAGCTTGGCTGCTATCGGGCTAATCGAGCTGATCGGCTGCCAGGGATCGCGCCCATCGACCCTGGGGCTAAACTGGAGCACCGAGCGCACCGCGCACGTAGAATGGCCAACCCGCCCAGAGCACCACCGGGCTGGCAATCAACAGCTCGACCCAGTTCCGCGTGGAGCCATGGGACAACGGAGCTGACGTATCTCGGGGCGCATCGCGCAGGCGTACCAGCTTTCACCTGCAGCCGTCGGGAGGCTGTTCGTCTCCTCCGGCACAGAGCGCCATACCGCTCCGGTGCCGCCTTGAACTTCGACAGGCATTTTTCACTGCAGAACCGGTGGGACTCTCCGGCGTACTGCAGCAGTTGATGGGCACTGTCACTTTTGACCGTCATCCCGCAAACGGGGCCTTTCACTTCGCCGGAGGAGATTTCGGTTCCAGGTGATGAATGTGTGTCTTCATTACCGTGCATAAGTCAGCCTCTTTCATCATCCTTGGGGGCATTGTCCTTTCCGCCATGATGGCCGTGGCCGCCGTGGTGATGGCCGAACATGTGCATCAGGGGGCACAGCAACAAGATCGCGTACGGCAACAGCTGCGAGATATGACCGTAGTGCTCACGCGCTAGGTAGAACAAGGCAATGACCAGCAACATACCCAGGGCAATGCTGGGCTTAGTGCGCCAGAAAGATGGCGGCTGATGGGATGAAGACGAAACGTTCATGAGTATTCTCCAGGGCGGAGCCCCACCTTGGCCTGGGTATGCTTGCGCCCTACAGGCCAAGGCCGGAGCCGCGCCGTGTGATTACTGGGCTGGTTTCTGAGCCGGCTGGTCCATGCGTTGCTGCATGGGCATGCCCTTCATGTCCGAGTGCGAACCCATCATGCCGGCCTGCTGATCCATCATTTGCATCATCATGTTCATCATCTTCGAATCCATCATCTTCATGTGCTGGCCCATACCTTTTCCGGCGCAGCCGTTCTGCATCATGCCCAGGCCTTCCCTCATCGCCTGCATGCCGTCATGCATGGCCGCCTGGCGCTCCTCCGGGGTCTTGGCGGCAGCAAGCCTGTCGTGAATGGCCTGCATCTTTTGCATCTGTTCGGCCATGGCCTGCTCCTGGCCCTGGGTCGGCGCCGACGTGCTCTCGGCTTTCGCCGGAGCCTGCTCGGGGTGATGTTCGTCGACAGCCACGGCAAGCAGTGGACTGCCTATCAGTAGTGCGGCGACAAGTGATTTGATTGTGATGTGCATGGCGATCTCCAGGTGTTTCAAAGGGTGAAATGAAGCGCAGCCGCACCTGGTCGTGCAGGCGCAGCAAGGCTGTGTGCCCGGTAGCCCGGGTGCACGAGTGGTGGGTCAATCGTTGAAGCGGACGAAGCTCAGGCGTGCCGGCGGCCGGGGCGGCGCAATCCGTTGCATGGCGAGTGTGCCGAAGCGCGGAGGGATGACGGCAGGCAGGAAGAGAACGGGAAGCGTGAGCAGAAGCACCCTGAGGACCTGGCCGAACGGAAGGTACCTCGGCGCCAGATTGAGCGCGGATACGCTGTCGTCACAGCATTGTAAACAGCCGCTGGCATGCAACTGGTGCGTATGCCCCTCCAGACTGGCTGAGACGTCCGTATGGGCTAGTGCGTGGTCATGCTCTGAGTAGGACAGGCAGCAATGGCTGGCCGCAACCCCGAACGCCAGTACCCACAGCACCAAGGCCATGCGTAGCAACGTGCGTTGATGGTTCCGGAACCTGGTCATCTGCTCAACCCGTAGCAAAAGTAAGCTAGACACTAGCGCTGGCAGCTTTGCGACAGTTGACCTGGATCAAAAAAAGCTACTGGCTTAGCGACAGTCTAGTTACCTGCATGGATTTCCGCTTTTGGCCGATTGATGCCTATCGCGAAGGGCAGCAATCGACAACCCATAGCTGCCGGTGAGGACCGGCAGAAAACGGCCAGAAACAGCCGTTCATTTTTATTCTCTTGATTGACCGCTTGGATTTTGAATTCTTCGGGGTAACGCGGGTTGCTCATGGCACCTCCTAATTGGCCTCAGTTTAAGGCAAAGAGGTGTCTACGAAACCCGGGGCGATTCAACCTGTCGACGTACCAGATGTTGATGAAGGGATGGGCTGCCAAGTCTATCTGGGCTAGCCGATCAGCCACAGCTAGATTCGTAGGAAAGGATCGAAGCTGATTTGGCCTCCAGTAAACGTAGGGAGGGAAAATCGGGAATGGGATGAACGGCCGAGTCATGACGAATGAGTGATGGCTCCTTTAACCTGTAGCTGTACGGACCGGAGACATGCTTTACACACGTGCGGAGACATGGTTTATACATTATCGACCAGAATCAGGCTGATTCACGTCGATGGTTCGTACCAGGTGATGGCAGAAATAGACGTTGAACAGATCTTCGCTACCAGGAAGTGAGCGTACTGCCAAAAGATAACCAGTTAGGCCCTTGGCTATCTTGAAGTAACGTTTTCGGAAGCGGAATCGACAGTGATAGGCCTTTACAAGCACGTCGTCCGGGCCGTATTCAAACTCCGATAGTTTTTCCGGAAAAGCCCAAGGGCTTACACGGTAATGCTCCATGGGCACTTCATACTCGAGGGCCTCATGAGGGCGCTGGTGGTTGTAAATCTCACGCCAGTGGTCAAAGGCATTCTGGGTCTCAGCAATGCTGCGAAAATGCCGCCCGTTGAGCACTTCAGCTTTGAGTGCACGATGGAAGCGTTCGATCTTGCCGTTAGTTTGTGGGTGGTGGGGACGACTGAAGCTGACCCTGATGCCCAGGCGAATCAACCATATGCTCAACATCGCAATTTCCCCCGGATTACGCGGCGAGCCCCACGGTGGGCCGTTATCCACATTGATCCGGGCCGGCAGCCCGTAGCGACGGAAAACTTCGGTCAATCTCTCCTGTACCGTAACTGTGCGCTCATTCGCACAGGCCTGAATCGCCAAGTTGAAGCGCGAGTGGTCATCTAGCACAGTCAGAGGGTGGCATCGACCTTCTTGAGTCGGAAAATTCCCCTTGAAGTCCATCTGCCAAAGATCATTGGGGGCATCGTGTACAAAGCGCTTCGCAAACAGCTGCACCTCCTTTTCGGGAGGCTGAATGAGTCCGTGGCGATGCAAAACATTGGTAACGGTACTCGGAGCAATACGGCAATCAAGCTTGTGACTGATCTTGCGTCCACCCCACTCAGGATGTTGCTGGCGAAGCTCTAGCACGGACGACTCCAGTGCGGGTGGCGTCTGATCAGGGCTTGTAATCGGGCGGCGGGACTTCTCCAAAAGCCCCTGACTCCCATGCGCTGCGTAGCGCTTAAGCCATTTGTATCCCGTTGGGGCGCTGATGCCAAAGCGTTGGCACAACTCTCTTCTGTTGCAGCCGGGTTGCTGGGCCAAGACAACGAACTCTTCTTTCAGGCTCATGGCGTCTCTCGTATTCCAAGGCATGATGGCTTCCCGGCAAAGTTGGCTCGCCAGGAAGTGTTAACCATGTCCCCGTACACGTGTAAACCATGTCTCCGGTCCGTACACCTGTAGCAGAAAGCTGCAGCATTGCCATGGTGGATGTCATGGTCGAATGGGGTTGAGGGTCGGATAGGGTCAACCGGAGGTTAGTGAAGGGCCATGCGCAGAGATAGGATTATGAATGGAACCCAAGCTTTTGATTTTCTGGAAAACGGGGGTTTGTGGGGATTTGACCGGAGGTATGTGGGATTGGACACGAAACTCATGAACATTTTTAACATGGCACCTAATTTAACAAGTGGGCGATGTCAGATGTTCATAAGTCGCTTGCAAGCCTATTTTTACTGGTTAAATAGTGTCGAAATAGATGTGGTTGTTCATCGTTCTATGTTCATAGACTTCGGTTTCCGCGGCCGTCTTAGCCTCGCCGATCCGACCTGCTTCCACGGCGAATCTAGCTCGCGCCGCGACACGCTTACGACGATCCAACAACACCAGTTAGCCACGGTCGGATGGTACAGGTGGTTGAGCCGTCCAGGTCGATGGAAGCCCTGGAAAGCTTGACCGCCAACGTTGAGCGTGTGCTGCAGCTGCTAGAGTCGCCATACCGCGTCCTATCCCTGTCCACCTCCAACATGCGCTTCAGCGCTATGAAACCTATGGACTGGAAATAGGTACCCGCACCCACAGCACATTTCGGTGGACACGCCGCTTTTTTGCTGATGCTAGCCGAGTATTAATGAAATGCTGTAGTGGTCAACTAGTCCCGGACACTGCGTTAAGTTTTTCCTCGGCCACCGCGGGCGCCAGCCCGCTGTTAAATTGATGTGGCCGTTGCCAGTTGTAGCGCTGCATCAAAAACCGGCCGATATCCTGCTGTGCTAGCGAAGCGCTCATGTAGCCCACGGTCGGTACCCATTCCGTTTTTAGGCTGCGGAACAACCGTTCCATCGGTGTATTGTCGTGGCAGTTGCCACGCCGACTCATGCTCTGCTTGAAGCGATAGCGCCACAGTCGCTGACGGAAACTTCGGCTGCCGTATTGGCTTCCTTGGTCGCTGTGAAACAGCACGTTCTGAGGCCGGCCACGCTGCTCATAGGCCATGTCCAAGGCCTTGATTACCAGGTCGGCATCGGGCTTCGATGAAAACGCCCAGCCCACCACGCGGCGGGCGAACAGATCGATTACAGCCGCTAAATAGTGCCAGCAACCTTGAGCCCAGATATACGTGATATCACCGCACCAGACCTCATTTGGCGCCGACACGGTGAACTCCCGATCCAGTACGTTCGGAATGTCCGGCCGTTCAACCGTCGCTTTTTTGTAGGCGTGTGAGCCGGGTTGCTTGCTGATCAGTTTCATCTCGCTCATCAGCTTGCGCACCTTGAATCGCCCAATCGCTATGCCGTTCTCGCGCATCATCAGCATGATGCTTCGGCTGCCCGCCGCGCTGCGGCTTTGAGTGAACAGCTCATTCACGCGGCTGCGCAAAACCAGCCGCTCAACGTCTGGAAATCGACGTTTGCGGCAGTACGTGTAATAGCAAGATCGGGTGACTTCAAATACCGAGCACAACAGATCAACAGGCTCCTCAGAACGAAGTTGATCAATTAACGCGAACGCTCGTGTTCCTCGGCCATCAAGAGCGCGGTGGCCTTTTTTAGGATCGATTTTTCCCGTTCCAGCCGATTGATTCGGGCTTCTAATTCCTGGATTTTTTGCTGCTCGGGCGTCAGCGCCTTGCTGGTCGGAGTGACACCGACTCGTTCTTGCTGGAGCTGGTTGACCCAGCGCCGCAGGGCTGATTCAACCAACCCAAGCGACCTGGCGGCTTCGATATGGCTGTAGCCCTGATCGAGCACCAGGCTGGCAGCTTCGCGCTTGAACTCGGGCGTAAAGGTACGGCGTTGCTTGGTCATCAGACACCTCTCTGTGGCGAGCATTCTCGCCTAAATGGGTGTCCGGTTTCATTAGACCACTACATTCCTGCTCTATGTCACACCCTCAGATTCGTGAAAAGATAGACTCCCATTACTGGTTCGTAGGAGCGTCTGGATGAAAGCTCATGCAGAGCACTTGTGGGATGTGGTCGTCATCGGCGGTGGGCAAGCGGCCCTGGCTACAGCGTATTTCTTACGTCGCACCGAGCTCTCGTTCATTATTCTTGATGCCGAGCAGGGGGGCGGAGGGGCCTGGCGTCATGGCTGGGAGTCCCTGCGATTGTTCTCTCCGGCCACTTGGAGTTCCATTCCCGGCTGGATGATGCCG
This sequence comes from Pseudomonas alkylphenolica, assembly GCF_000746525.1. Lineage (NCBI taxonomy): Bacteria > Pseudomonadati > Pseudomonadota > Gammaproteobacteria > Pseudomonadales > Pseudomonadaceae > Pseudomonas > Pseudomonas alkylphenolica. Next base: position 2,777,165 of record NZ_CP009048.1, on the reverse strand, counting down.
TCGGTACAGGATGGCTATCCCTCTCGCGAGCATGTCATTGATTACCTGACCCAGTATGAAGCGCGTTATCAGTTCCCCATCGAACGGCCCGTGCGGGTTACCTCTGTCGAGCGCGTCGCCGGCGCGTTGCGTGTGCATTCGGAGCAGGGGCATTGGGATGCCAAAGCCGTTGTCAGTGCCACAGGAACCTGGAGCAACCCCAATATTCCCGCGTACCCCGGTGCCGAGTTGTTCCATGGCCAACAGCTGCATTCCGCCCACTATGTTGAACCTCAGGCCTTCTCGGGGAAGCGTGTGCTGGTTGTCGGGGGCGGCAACTCTGGGGCTCAGATCCTGGCTGAAGTGTCGAAAGTGGCGGACGCGACCTGGGTGACGCCAAGCGATCCGCTTTTCTTGCCTGACGATGTGGACGGCCGTGTGCTGTTCGAGAGAGCCACGGAACGCTGGAGAGCCCAGATGGAAGGGCGAGTCATTGATCAGCCTGTCGGAGGGTTGGGTGATGTCGTGATGGTGCCGCCTGTGGTCGAGGCGCGTGAACGGGACGTACTGCACGCAGTGCGTCCCTTTGTGCGCTTTACGCATGATGGAGTGGTCTGGGCCGATGGTTCGGAGACGGCAGTCGATGCGGTGATTTGGTGCACCGGATTCAAACCGGCGTTGGGGCACCTGGCCAGCCTTGGGGTAGTTACCGAGGAAGGGCGCGTGGCGGTGGAGGGGACTCACGCTGTGAACGAACCCAGGCTGTGGCTGGTGGGCTATGGCGAATGGACGGGATCGGCGTCGGCGACTTTGATCGGGGTTACCCGTACAGCCCGCAGTACAGTCGCTGAAATCGAGCAGTTACTGGTAAAGGCGGAGGCATGAGAGCCCCCGCCTGATGGTCGCTGGTCAGCTTGGCTGCTGTGGAGTCTCGCCGTGCCTGGGCAAGGCGATTGATATGAGTGCGGCAGCCAGTACAAATACGCTCGATACCCACAAGCAGGCTTCCAGGCCATAAGCTTGGAACACCCAGCCGGAAAGCAGCGTGCCGACCAGCCGTCCCAGAGCGTTGGACATGTAGTAGAAACCGACGTCCAGTGATACCCCATCCTCCTTGGCATAACTGACGATCAGGTAGCTGTGCAGCGATGAATTCACGGCGAACAGCACGCCGAACAGCATCAGCCCACCAAGTAGCACCACCTGAGCTGACCAACCTGAAGACAGGCCCATAGCGATGAGCGCGGGTAGTCCGGCTAGGGCGATAGCCCAGGAAAAGGCAGCTCGCCCGTCGGGCACATGACCGCGCTTCTTGCCGGTGATGCTGGGGGCAAACGACTGCACGATACCGTAGCCGATGATCCAGGCGGCAAGAAAGCCGCCGACCAACCAGAAGTCCCAACCAAATGTGGTGCTCAGGTAGACCGGCAGCGCTACGACGAACCAGACGTCGCGAGCGCCAAAGAGAAATAATCGTGCGGCCGAGAGGATGTTGATCGCCCGGCTTTTGGACAGCATGTCGCGGAATTTTGGTTTGGCCTTGGCCTTGCCCAGGTCTTTCTTTAGCAGCAGCAAGCTGCCTATCCAGATCAATGCCAGCACCGCCGCCATGGCCAGCACCGCCATGGAGAAGCCGAGCAGCGCGAGCAGTGCACCGCCTAGGAAGAAGCCCACGCCTTTGAGCGCGTTCTTCGAGCCGGTGAGGATGGCTACCCACTTGTAGAGGGTGCCTTGCTGGCTATCTGGCACCAAGAGCTTGATAGAACTCTTGGCACTCATCTTGTTGAGGTCCTTGGCGATGCCGGACAAGGCTTGGGCTGCCATCACCCAAGGCACCGTCAGCCAGGCCGCTGGCACCGTGAGCATCAGCAAGGCCAGGACCTGCATGCCCAAGCCGATGTTCATGGTGCGATTGAGACCCAGGCGGGCGCCGAGGTAGCCGCCCACCAGGTTGGTGATCACGCCGAACACTTCGTAGAACAGGAACAATGCCGCGATCTGCAGCGGCGTATAGCCCAGCGAATGAAAGTGCAGCACCACCAACATGCGCAATGCGCCGTCGGTGAGGGTGAAGGCCCAGTAGTTGCCGGTAACCAGCAGGTACTGACGCACTTCCGTAGACAGGGCTGACAACGCCTTCATGATCGCCGTTTACTCCGCCGTGCCGACCAGTCGGGCCAGCTCCGCTGCACGATTGGCGTAACCCCACTCGTTGTCGTACCAGGCGTAGATCTTCACCTGGGTGCCGTTGACCACCAGGGTCGACAGCGCATCGATGATCGAAGACCGCGGATCGGTGCGGTAGTCGATGGACACCAGTGGGCGTTCTTCGTAACCCAAGATGTCCTTCAGCGGGCCTTCGGCAGCCGCCTTCAGCAGCAAGTTGACCTCTTCAGCCGTAGTTTCACGCGCCACCTCGAACACGCAGTCGGTCAGCGAGGCGTTGGCCAGCGGTACGCGCACGGCGTGACCATTCAGCTTGCCGCGCAGTTCGGGGAAGATCTCGGCGATCGCTGTGGCCGAACCGGTGGTGGTCGGGATCAGGCTCATGCCTGAGGCACGGGCGCGGCGCAGGTCCTTGTGCGGGGTATCAAGGATGCTCTGGGTATTGGTCAGGTCGTGGATGGTGGTGATCGAGCCGTGGCGGATGCCCAGGTTCTCGTGGATCACTTTGACCACCGGAGCCAAGCAGTTGGTGGTGCAGGAAGCGGCGGTGACAATGCGGTGCTGAGCCGGCTCGAACAGGTGCTGGTTTACGCCCATCACCACGTTCAGCGCGCCTTTTTCCTTCACTGGGGCACAGACCACCACGCGTTTGACGCCCTGATCCAGGTAAGCCTGGAGCACGGCTACCGACTTCATCTTGCCGCTGGCCTCGATGACCAGGTCGCAGCCCGACCAGTCGGTGTCGGCGATGGTCTTGTTCGCGGTGACCTTGATGCGTTTGCCATCGATCACCACAGAGTCGCCTTCTGCACCTGCTTCGCGGTGCCAGCGTCCGTGGATCGAGTCGAAGTTGATCAGGTGGGCGTGGGTCTCAGCGTCCCCGGCCGGGTCATTGATCTGTACGAATTCGAATTCCGGCCAGTCCCAGGATGCGCGCAGCGCCAAGCGTCCGATACGGCCAAACCCATTGATGCCTACTTTGATTGCCATGTTCTTGTTCTCTAGTCGCGGATCGCGAGCGGTCAGAGGGTGTTGATGAACTGATTGATGTAGCTGACGTGTGCAGGGTTTTGAATCGCTCGCGGGCGCAGGGCCTGAACCTGAGCGATGGCCTCGTGCACAGGGACACCGCACTCGATCATCAGGCGGGCTGCGAACAAGCCGGTACGGCCCGAGCCACCCTTGCAGTGAATAGCGATCGATTTGCCAGCCATCACCAGCTCTTTCAGGCGCTCGCGATGGGTTTCCCAGGCGGCAGCAAAGGGCTCGCCGGGAGCCTGATCATCCTCCACCGGCAGGTGGAACCATTCGAGGCCCAACAGCTGGCATTCCTCAGGCAGTAGATCGACCTCGTTCTGCAGCAGCTCTTCATCCGGCATCAGGGTTACCAGTGCGCTCGCACCGGCATCGCGCAGTGTCGCTAGAGCCTGGGAGACCGACGTGTCCTTGGTGCCAGGGCACGGGGTGAAGATCAGTTGGCCGATCAACTGTGGAGTAGTCAGCACGGAATACGGGTGCAGTTGCATGCTCAAAAGCCTCAGATGGAGCGTTGATTGACGCGCTTCGACAGTTCTTCAGCGGACTCTTTACGTTCGGAATAGCGATCAACCATGTAGTCGGCACGATCACGCAGAAGCAGGGTGAACTTCACCAGCTCCTCCATCACGTCGACGACGCGGTCATAGTACGCAGAAGGCTTCATGCGGCCCGCTTCGTCGAACTCCAGATAGGCCTTCGGCACTGACGACTGGTTAGGGATAGTGAACATGCGCATCCAGCGGCCGAGCACGCGCAGCTGGTTGACCACGTTGAACGACTGCGAGCCACCGCAAACCTGCATCACCGCGAGGGTCTTGCCCTGCGTCGGGCGCACGGCCCCCATGCTCAGCGGAATCCAGTCGATCTGCGACTTGAACACACCGGTCATCGCACCGTGGCGTTCTGGCGAACACCAGACCATGCCTTCCGACCAGAGCACCAGGTCGCGCAGCTCTTTGACCATGGGGTGGTCGTCGGGTACGTCATCCGGCAGCGGCAGGCCGGACGGATTGAATATCCGCGTCTCGGCACCGAAGTGCTCTAGCAGGCGGGCTGCTTCCTCGGTCAGAAGGCGGCTGAAAGAGCGTTCTCGGGTCGATCCATACAGCAGCAGGATTCGCGGTTTGTGAGTGGACTGCTTCTCGATAGCCAGCTTTTCGGAAGACGGCAGATCGATCAGATCACTGTCGATGTTGGGGATATGGTGTTCGGTCATGATTTCACTCCTGGGACAAGGCACCAGATGGCTGATCGAACCAGCGACGCTTGAGCCACAAGGCAACGCCGACCAGGGAGATCAGTACCGGTACTTCCACCAATGGCCCGATGACGGTGGCAAACGCTACCGGCGAGGCAAGGCCGAAAGTGGCAATGGCCACGGCAATGGCCAGTTCGAAGTTGTTACTGGCAGCGGTAAATGCCAGCGCGGTGGTGCGTGGGTAGTCGGCCTCCAGCAGCTTGCCCATCCAGAAGCTGATGAAGAACATCACCACGAAGTAGATGGTCAGTGGGATGGCGATGCGCAGCACATCCAGAGGCAGTTGCAGCACCATGTCGCCTTTCAGGCTGAACATAGCGACGATGGTCAGCAGCAACGCTACGAGCGTCAGCGGGCTGATCTTCGGAATGAAGCGCTCCTCGTACCATGCGAAGCCCTTACGGCTGATCAGGATCTTGCGGGTCAGGAAGCCAGCCAGGAATGGGATACCCAGATAGATCAGTACTGATTGGGCAATTTCGATGAAGCTGGTTTCGATGATGCTACCTTCCAGGCCGAACAGCGGCGGCAGAAGGCCCAGGAAGATCCAGGCATACACGCTGAAGAACAGGATTTGGAAAATGCTGTTGAAGGCGACCAAGCCCGCAACGTACTGGTTATTGCCGCCCGCGATCTGGTTCCACACCAGCACCATGGCGATGCAGCGTGCCAAGCCGATGAGGATCAGGCCGGTCATGTACTCGGGCTTGTCGGAGAGGAATACGACAGCCAGCCCGAACATCAGCACCGGGCCAATCACCCAGTTCTGAATCAGCGACAAGGCGAGGATGCGCTTGTCTTTGAAGACCTGTGGCAGCTCCTCGTATTTCACCTTCGCCAATGGTGGGTACATCATGACGATCAGGCCAATGGCAATGGGGATGTTTGTTGAGCCAACCGACAGGCTGTTCAGCCATGCAGGCAGTCCCTGGAAGAGACTGCCGAGGCCAATGCCAAGGCCCATGGCCAAAAAGATCCAGACCGTTAGGTAGCGATCGAGGAATGAAAGGCGGCTCTTGCTCATGATGAATCTCCCTTAACGTCAGAGCGTTCCGATGCGCGCCAGCTCGGCCTTGAGCTGGGCGGCATCCAGTTGTTCGAAAGGCAATGCGAGAAATGCCGTAATGCGGCGCTTGATGTGTTCAAACGTGGCGTCGAAAGCCTCATCCAGTTCGGCGGCGCTACCTTGTAGGTCCGACGGATCGGAAAGCCCCCAATGAGCTTTTACTGCCGGCCCGAAGAACACGGGGCATGCTTCGCCAGCGGCCTTGTCGCAGACGGTGATGACAAAGTCCGGGGCTAACTCGGCGTGTGAATCACTGGACTTGCTGCTGAGACCATCGGTGGAAATACCGGCGCGCTGCAACGCGGCGATGGACAACGGATGCACCTCGCCCTTGGGCTGGCTGCCGGCGCTGAAGGCCTTCATACCGGTCGGGGCCAGGTGGTTGAACACGGCTTCGGACAGGATGCTGCGGCAGCTATTGGCGGTGCAGAGGAACAGAACTTTCATCGGCTTTTCTCGGCAGTGATCAGCAGCAGGAGGCCACGCGCTGCGGGCGGTCACCCATGGTGTCCAGTCGTTTGGAGCTGGTGCTCAGCCATTCGCGATTGGCCTCCAGCGTCGTTGCCAGGACCTCGCGTACCCAGGCGGGCAGCTCGGGATGTAGCCGGTAGTAAACCCATTGACCCTGGCGGCGGTCTTCCAGCAGGTCACACGTGCGCAATTGCGCCAGGTGGCGGGAAACCTTGGGCTGGCTTTCTTCCAGCGCACAGGTCAGTTCACAGACGCAGAGCTCTTCCTCGCGAGCAATCAGCAACATCATCCGAATGCGGGTCTCGTCGGCGAGGCATTTGAAAACCTTGGTAGGGGTCAGCGAGTCAGTCATAGCGGTTCTCAGTGTTTGGTTTTCACGAGGACGAACATCTTGATGCGCTCATGAATCTCGTGAAGCGTGTGGCGGAAGGCGTCGTGTTTTTCGCTGGTGACAGGGTCTTCGAAGCTCCATACCAGCTGCTCGCCAAATGCCGGAAGCGCTTGGCATTCCTGGGCGGCCTTGTCACAGAGGGTAATGACGTAGTCGAAGTGTTCACCGGCGAACTCGTCGATGGACTTGCTATGCAGGGCGCTGGAGTCGATGGCGAGGTGCTCAAGGGCGGCATAGGTTCGCGGGTCGACTTCGCCAGGCTGAGTACCTGCGCTGAAAGCCTCGAAGCGCACAGGGTCTGTGTGTCGGAGCAATGCTTCGGCGAGCTGGGAGCGAGCAGCGTTGGTGGTGCAAACAAACAGGACGCGGATCTTGCCAGTCATCACTAGGTACTCTGCATGTATATGGTTTTCCGAATATACGCTTTTCCGAATGTATCGCAAGCTTGCGATGATGGGTGGCTTTACATGTGCGTCTTCATGCACATATATTGCGCTCATGATGACTACCGATAATCTCCGCGCCCAAGCTATCGATGCTGCCATCGAGTCGCTGGATGAAGCCTTCTTCAAAGCTCTCTGCGAACCCTCTAGGGTCGCGGTGTTCAAGCGCGTGCTTCAGCTAGGGAGGGCGGATGTCGGCGAAATCGCCAAAGCCTTGCCGCAGGAGCGCTCCGTGATCTCAAGGCACTTACAGGTGCTGCACGACGCTCACATAGTGAAAGCCACCAAAGTGGGCAGACAGGTTTTCTATGAAGTGAATGGCGGGGCGATCGTTGAACGTTTGGAGATACTCCTCCAGCGAACCAAGGGTCTTGTTTCGCTGTGCTGCCCGTAGTTTGGCTTTTTTTCTCTTGATATATGCATGAGTGTGCACATATGAATGAATCGAGTCGTACTTTGGATGTAATTGTCATTGGGGGAGGCCAAGCAGGTTTGGCGCTTGGTTGGCACTTGCAGCAACACGGCTTGGATTTTCTCATCATCGATGAGCAGACACTCCCAGGCGGAAACTGGCGTAACTATTACGACAGCTTGCAGTTGTTCTCGCCGGCGGAATACTCAGCGCTGCCAGGACTGCCGTTTCCTGGCGACCCCAAGAGCTATCCGCTACGGGACGAGGTGGTGAGGTACCTGGAGGCCTACGCTGGCGAGTTTCGACTGCCTTTTCAGGGCGGAACCCGAGTGATGGGCGTAGCGCAGAAGGAAAAGGTATTTGAGGTTCGCTGCGACACTGGGGCGACCTTCTGCGCACGTTCTGTGGTCGTCGCATCGGGAGGATTTAGCCGTCCGTTCACGCCCAGTATTCTAGGGCTGGAGAGCTTTTCGGGGACTTGTCTGCACAGTTCGGCTTATCGAACGCCAGAGCCCTTTGCTGGCCAGCGCGTTGTAGTGGTTGGAGCTGCGAACTCAGCTGTTCAGATCGCCTATGAGCTTGCAGGCGTCGCTGAGGTAGTGCTGGCTACCCGCGAGAAAATCCGTTTCTTCCCGCAGCGAATCCTCGGGCTCGATTTTCATACCTGGCTGAAATTCACCAAGCTAGAGCAAACACGATGGTTGAGTGACCAGAGCACGCCCGTACTCGACACCGGTAAGTACCGGAAGGCTCTCAACTCCGTTCGATTCCGGCGCAGGCCAATGTTCCAGGAAGTGCTATCCGATGCTGTTGTCTGGCCGGACAGAAGCACGACCCAGGTCGATGCGCTGATCTTTGCGACGGGCTTCCAAACAAACCTGGAGTTTCTGTCACAGCTCCCAGTCGCTGACGAGCAAGGACGTGTGCTGCAGAGAAACGGCGTGGCAAATCAGGTGCCTGGCTTGTACTTCGTAGGTCTACCTAAGCAAAGAAATTTCGCCTCGGCGACACTACGGGGGGTAGGGGCCGATGCGGCTTACCTGATGCCCAGACTCCTTGAACACCTGAATGGATGGCGTTTGCCTCACCCGTCAGCTTCGCCCCGCCAGGTTTGAATTTGGGCAGGGCGAAGGAGCAGGTGCAGGGGTCTTGCCTAGGTGAGGCTTACCGGCGTGCAGCAGCTCGCCTGCTGGGCTGAAGGCGCTGTCAAAGGTTCCGTTGATCCACAGCAACTGGCCTGAGTAGCGGGTTCGGGCGCGCAGCAGCTGGAAGTTTGATCTTGCTCCTCGAACTGAAGGCTGCAGACACCGGTTTCAGGAAGTTCAAGCTCAACACGCCGTGCAGCATCCCAGTCGCCCGCAAGCCCAGCCTGCGGATTCCACGGTCATCTGGCCACCCATTCCATGAGCATCTGACCACCGATTCCACGCTGATCCGGCCACCCATTCCACGCGCATCCGGCCACTGATTCCACGGCCATCCGGCCACTCAACCGGGCAGGCAGCTACGCAGGATTTCTTCACTACCATCGACCTCTTTTTCGAAGCAGAGAGGTCGTCGTGGAGCGTTTATCCATGCGTAAGATTCGCGAAGTACTACGTCTCAAGTTCGAGGTCGGACTATCAGCTCGCCAGATTGCGGTCAGCGTGCAGGTCGGTCGTGTCACCGTCGGCGACTACCTCAATCGTTTTGCCGCCAGTGGTCTCAGTTGGCCCTGTTCGTTGTCCGATGCCGAGTTGGAGCAGCAACTGTTCCCGCCGGCCCCGGCGGTTGCCAGCGAGAAGCGGCCTTTACCCGATTGGGCATGGGTGCATGCCGAACTGCGCCGCCCCGGGGTGACCCTGGCGCTGCTCTGGCAGGAGTACCGCCTGAGCCAGCCGCAGGGCTTTCAGTACAGCTGGTTCTGTGAGCACTACCGGGCCTGGCAGGGCAAGCTGGACGTGGTGATGCGTCAGGAGCACCGCGTCGGCGAGAAGCTGTTCGTCGACTATGCCGGCCAGACGGTGCCGGTTATCGACCGCCACAGCGGCGAGATCCGCCAGGCGCAGGTGTTCGTCGCGGTGCTCGGCGCGTCCAGCTACACCTTCGCCGAAGCCACCTGGTCGCAGCAGCTGCCGGACTGGCTAGGCTCGCATACCCGTTGCTTCGCCTTCCTCGGCGGCGTGCCGGAGATCGTGGTGCCGGACAACCTGCGCAGCGCGGTGAGCAAGGCCCATCGTTACGAGCCGGACATCAACCCCAGCTACCGCGACCTTGCCGAGCACTACGGAGTGGCGGTGGTGCCGGCGCGGGCACGCAAACCGCGCGACAAGGCCAAGGCCGAAGTCGGCGTGCAGGTGGTCGAGCGTTGGATCCTCGCGGCCCTGCGCAACCGTCAGTTCTTCTCCTTGGACGAACTCAACAGCGCCATCTCCGTGTTGCTGGAGCGGCTCAACCAACGCCCGTTCAAGAAGCTGCCGGGCTCGCGCCAGACGGCCTTCGACAGCCTGGATCGTCCGGCGCTGCGCCCCCTGCCGGAGCAACCCTACGTCTACGCCGAGTGGAAGAAAGCGCGGGTGCACATCGACTACCACGTCGAGGTCGATGGGCATTACTACTCGGTGCCGTATCAACTGGTGAAGAAGCAGCTGGAGGTGCGCCTGACGGCGCGCACCGTCGAGTGTTTCCACGCCAACCAGCGAGTGGCCAGCCACCTGCGCTCAATGCACAAGGGCCGGCACAGCACGCAGGCCGAGCACATGCCCAAGAGCCATCGCGAGCATGCCGAGTGGACGCCACAACGGCTGATCCGCTGGGCCGAGCAGACCGGGCCGAACACCGCCGGCGTGATCCGGCACATCCTCGAACGGCGCATCCATCCGCAGCAGGGCTACCGGGCCTGCCTGGGCATCCTGCGCCTGGGCAAAACCCACGGCGAAGTGCGCCTGGAGTTGGCCTGCCGTCGCGCCATCAGCCTCGGCACGTGCAGCTACAAGAGCCTCGAATCGATCCTGCGCCAGGGGCTGGAGAACCTGCCGCTGGCCCAGCAGCACCTGCCCCTGCTGCCGGACGACCACGCCAACCTGCGCGGCCCCGGCTACTACCACTGAACACAAGGAATCCCACCATGCTGCCCCATCCGACCCTGGACAAGCTGCAAACCCTGCGCCTGCACGGCATGCTCAAGGCGCTGAACGAACAACTGAAAACCCCGGACATCGACAGCCTGAGCTTCGAGGAACGCCTCGGCCTGCTGGTCGACCGCGAGCTGACTGAACGCGACGACAAGCGCCTGAGCAGCCGCCTGCGCCAGGCCCGGCTCAAGCACAACGCCTGCCTCGAAGACATCGACTACCGCAGCCCGCGCGGGCTGGATAAGGCGCTGATCCTGCAACTGAGCGGCGGCCAGTGGCTACGCGACGGCCTCAACCTGATCATCGGCGGCCCCACCGGTGTCGGTAAAACCTGGCTGGCCTGCGCCCTGGCCCACCAGGCCTGCCGAGAAGGCTACAGCGTGCGTTACCTGCGCTTGCCGCGTTTGCTGGAAGAACTGGGTCTGGCCCATGGCGACGGGCGCTTCGCCAAGCTGATGAGCAGCTACGCCAAGACCGACCTGCTGATCCTCGATGACTGGGGCTTGGCCCCGTTCACCGCCGAACAGCGGCGCGACATGCTGGAGCTACTGGACGACCGCTACGGCCAGCGCTCGACCATCGTTACCAGCCAGATGCCGGTGGACAACTGGCACGAACTGATCGGCGATCCGACCCTGGCCGACGCTATCCTCGACCGCCTGGTGCACAACGCTTACCGGATCAATCTGAAGGGTGAATCAATGCGCAAACGGACGCAGAAATTGACGACGCCAGCCAACCCGGACTAACAATGCCACCCCTGCGTCGCTGCGCTCCGACTGCCCGGCCGGATGGCCGTGGAACAGGTGGCCAGATGGCCCTGGAATGCCTGGCCAGATGAGAGCGGACTGGGTGGCCGGATGGCGTGGAATCCGCACCCAGCCACGATTGAGCGGACCTGCTCATACCCGGTAATCATCAAGAAAGTCGGAGCACGACCGTAGCTCTTCATGCCCACGATAAAGATGCCTTCGTCAGGATGGGATAGCTCATCGATGCCATGGGGGCGAACGGTACCGCAGCTGTGCTCGTTCGGGTCGATCAACGGAGCCAACTGAACAGGGCTTTGAGTGGCGGGGTCAATTGCCAGTCGTAGTTCGCCTAGAAGCTGCAGATTTGGTCGGAAGCCAGTGGCCACGATGATTTCATCCACCTCTGGCAGAGGTTGGCCATTGCTGTGCACGACGAGACCCTGTTCGGTGGTGTCGACCTGGCTGATGGAAATATCCTGGTACAGCGAGATCTTTCCTTGTTCGAGCAATGCACGAATTCGCAGACCCAGGCTGCCACGTTCGGCCAATTTGTCATTGGCACCACCCCCTAGAATTTTGTCTAGTGAGTGTCCGCGGATCGCCCACGAAACCTGAGTACCGGGCAGTTGGACCAGATCCTGAAGAGCGTTGAATGCCGAGTGTCCGCCGCCGACAACCAGTACTCGGCGCCCGAGGTAACGATTGCGTGCCTTGCCACTCACATCTGGAAGGCCATAGGCAATTCGCGCTTTAGCGCTCAGCTCTCCCAATGCCGGAATGCCAGAGGCGCCCATCCAGTTGGGGGTCTCGTACGTGCCCGAGGCATCGATGACTGCGCGAGCCTGGATGTCTTGCTCGCCCTTCGGCCCCTGAACACGCACCAGGAACGGGGCAACTGCGCGGCCTTTGGTTTTCTGTACGTCGGCGCCGACTTTCGTGACAGCAGTGACACGGGTGTTCAAATGAAGTCGTTCCTTGATAACCGGCAGCGCAGCTAGCGGAAGCAGGTAGTAATCCAGCAGTTCACGTCCTGTGGGGTACGTGTCGGATTTAGGCGCTTGCCAGCCCGTTGCCGCCAGTAACTTTGCGGCCTCCTTGTCCACGTTGTACTCCCAGGGTGAGAACATACTGACGTGGCCCCATTGGCTGATGCTTTCTCCAGCCTGGCTGCCTGCTTCAAAAATGATTGGGTCCATGCCCCGAGCCAATGCGTGCGCAGCAGCCGCCAGCCCCACGGGGCCGGCGCCGATGATTACGATGGGAAGATTAGATTGGCTCATGCTCGTTCTCCTGTGTCAGGTTGGTTGGAGGGGAAGACTCGTTCAACGATGGCGCAATCCAACCAGCGGCCTTCAAGGCGGGCGTGCTTTTCGTAAACGCCGACCTTTCGGAAACCACAGGATTGGCAGAGCGCCAGGCTCGCTTCGTTGAACGTGAAAATGCGGGAGAGGACTTTCCAGAATCCACGTGCCTCTGCCTCGCTCAGTAATGCGTTTAGTAATGCTTTACCGATGCCGCGCCTCCGGGCATCACGCCGCAGATAGATCGAGAAGTCGGCGATCCCGTCATAGCAAGACCGCGCTCGATAGCTGCTCAGGTTTGCCCAGGCCACCACAGCACCGTCGAGCTCCGCGACCAGTACCGGATGGCGAGACATATCGGTAACCCAGGGCAGCACATCCTTGGCGGTACGCGGTTGGGTCTCAAAGGTGGAACTGCGGTCTTCGATCCCCTGGTTGTAAATGTCGGCGATGGTCTGAACATCACCGAGTTGAGCGAGGCGGATATGCATCTAGCTTCCTTTTCTGTTGGTAGTAACAACAATATGGGTAAAAAAAGGGGTTTCCCCCTTCATTTTTCTTTCGGTTGGACTGGGCAACAGTCGTTAGCCAAGCCACAACGGATCTCAGCGGCGCGGGTCAATTGACGCAGAAGCGTCAATGCTCCCTGCCGTACCTCGGGTGCCATGCTGCTGATCATTGCTTTCTCTTCAGCGATCAGATCAGCTCGAATTCGCTCATACAAGTCGGCGCCGGCGTCAGTGGCTTGGACGCGGACGGCCCGACGGTCTTCCGGATCTTCTACGCGAGAGACGTAACCTTTGCGCTCCAGCGTATCGACAACACGACTGGCGGTGCTCTTGTCCAAGAACATCTCTTCTGCCAACGCCTGGAGGCGTAGCGGTCCCTGCTTCACTAACGTTTCAACGGCGTAGCACTGAGTGACGGAAACGTCGTAGCAGCAGATGCGGTCGCGATCCCTGAATTGGTAGACCCGCACCAACTGGTTCACCGCTTCATAAAGGGCTTCCGCATCTTGGCTCAGATCGTCGTCAAGTTTGTTGGACATGTCTTTTCCAATTGGTTGTTACCTGCAACAATATGGGCGCTGATTGATTTCGTCAACTCTCCGACCATCAGATTGACCTACCCACGCCTGGTCGACCATCTTGGTTGTCACTAACAACTATTAAAATGGACTGCCGTGATTCGACTTGAATCGCACCTGCCCGTTAGCGTGAACCGCATACGGTTGGTGTTCGCTTTGGGCATCACCCAAATCTTGGCGTGGGGGTCGACGTTCTACCTGCCGGCAGTACTGGCTGGCCCCATTGCACGTGACATGGGCTGGTCTCTATCGTCCGTCGTAGGTGGCCTGTCCTGGGGCATGCTGGTTGCTGGCATTTGCTCACCTCTTGCCGGTCGATTGATTGATCGGCGCGGAGGGCGTGCTGTACTTGTCTTCAGCTCTTTGATGCTGAGTGCAGGGCTCTTGGTGATGTCTGTGGCAAGCACCTTGTGGCTCTACTACCTAGCTTGGTCGCTACTTGGCCTGGCCATAGCCTCCGGCGCTGGGAGAACGGGCTAGGGGAGCGATCACGGGACTGACGTTGATTGGAGGGTTTGCCAGCACCGTCGGGTGGCCCGCAGTGGCCGCCTTGGAGTCCTGGATCGGCTGGAGAGAAACCTGCTTGGTGCTGGTCGCGGTACATGTACTGGTCGGCCTGCCCACTCATTGGTTGGCAATACCGAAGCCGCACGAGATGCGTCGTGTGGGTCAGGTTCGAGATTTCCGGGCTAAGCCTCTGAGCGGAAACGGGTTCGGCGATATTTGAACCAAGGGTCGGCGATAGGTGAACGGGGATAGCGGCTTATGAACATCTATGACATAGCACCTCGTTTAACATAATATACATTATGCGAAGCTTCCTATAGAAGCCCGGGGCCGGTGGCGGGTCAGATTTTAAGCTCTGCTCACAGGGTCTCTGGCTCCAGATTGGAATCCGGTAGCTCCAGCGGCGGCATTCCATGAAAAACGATGAACACGTCTTGGCTGCCCAGCTCGCGGTACCAATCCACGACGTTATCAACCAGCTCATCCAGGATCCCGATCAGAATATCGTCGGAACCTTTCGGCGCACCATTTTCGTATCGATAACGCGCATTGGTGAAAACGTCGCGGTATCTCTCGATCCAATGCTCATGACGATCAAGGCGAACACGTTGCCTGATCGGTTCAGGGATCGCATAGAACAGCGTCAACAGATCATGCTTATTAGGTGGCCTGTCTTTCCGATAAGCCGGAATTTTCTCTGCGGCTTTCAAATGCTCGTGAGCGGCCTTGATCGCGTTGTAGTCGAGTTCATAGGTTTCATTGGCCTGGCCAAGATTGCCGCTGGGCTTTGAAACGAAGCTTTTAAGCAAGATTTCCATGCCAAGTGCAGCATTAATCTGCGCCGTATCCAGCATGTCATGTCCGCGTCTAAGGTGTTTTGCGGCCGTTAAATAACGGTAGGCGCTTTCGATCATCCAAGGTGTAAGGTGCTGCTGCATCAAAATTCTCCGTCATTTGAGCTATCCCTAGCTCATTCTTGAACGCTAGCGTGCAGGCGTGAACGTTAGAGATCACGCATGAGCTACCCTGCCCTTATTTTTATCACCAAAAGGAATAACTATGCTAAATAGTCATTTAGTTGAGTTATATGTGTTCGCTCGCGACTACGCAACCAGAAGTTGTATTCCCTACCCCTCTCGTGCCCGCACTGCCCATTTCGCGGGCTTTCCTCGAAGACACGGCTGAGCCTGCGCGGCGCAGTGGTTCATAACTTCGTTGCATCAGCTTGGATCTCCCGGCAAATCTACGTCTATGCTGCCTAAGCGTATCCCGATGCTGGTGACGAATCGCGAGGTGCTAGACAATGTTGCGCACAAACATTTCTGCAAGGGCGCTGTCCGGTGGGTTACTCGATGTTTTGATTCGCGCCGGACTGATCACGGTGCTGGTGCTGTTCTGCTTCGAGATATTCCGTCCCTTCCTCAATCTGATGCTCTGGGCAGTGATCCTGGCCATTACCCTGTACCCGCTGCACAACATGCTTAAGCGCAAGCTGGGCAACAAGGACGGTCGCACCGCTACCCTGATCGTAGTTGTCGCCCTTGCCTTGCTGATGGTACCGATTTACCTGCTGGGCACTTCGATCAGTGATTCGATCGAAGGCACCCTGGCCGTGCTCAAGTCCGACAGCCTGGAAATCCCGCTGCCGAACGAAAAGATCGCCACCCTGCCCCTCATTGGCAAACCGCTCTACACCTTCTGGATGCAGTCGGCGACCGACATGAGCAGCGTGCTGATGAAGTTGATGCCTTACATCAAGACGGTCGGCTTGACCTTGCTGGGCAAGATGGCCGGTGTTGGCGTGGGCTTTCTGCTATTCATCGGCGCCCTGATCATTGCCGGTGTGCTCATGGCCTACGGCGAAAACGGCGAACGCAGCGCCATCGCTATCGCCACCCGCCTCTCCGGCCCCAAGCGCGGCCCGCGCATCATTGAACTGTGCACCGCGACCATCCGCGCGGTCGCCCAGGGCGTGGTGGGTATCGCCTTTATCCAGATGCTGCTGGTGGGGGTCGGTTTCGTGCTCATGGGGGTGCCCGGTGCCGGGTTGCTGGCCATGCTCGCGTTGTTGATGGGGATCATGCAGTTGCCGGTGATTCTCGTGAGTTTGCCGGTAATCGCTTATGTCTTTGCCACTGAAGGCACCTCGCTTGCCACCATCGTGTTCACCATCTACAGCCTGATTGCCGGCATGGCCGACAACATCCTCAAGCCATTGATGCTGGGCCGCGGCGTCGATGTGCCTATGCCGGTGATCCTGATTGGCGCCTTGGGCGGGATGGTCAGCGGCGGTTTCATCGGCCTGTTCATCGGGCCGGTGGCACTGGCGGTCGCCTATCAACTGTTCTGGCAATGGGTCGAGGACCAACCGCAAATCGACGTGCTGGATGAACAACCGCGCGATGAGCAACCGCGACTTGAGACACCGAACGAGCATCCACCAGGCTGAGGAGAGTGCGCTTGATGTCGTGTCCTGCGCGCATGAGCCGGCTGCTGCTGTGTGGCGCCCTGAGCCTGGGCGGCTGTGTGCGCCTGGGCCCGGACTTCCAGTCACCGACCCAGGCCTGGGTCGAGCACTGGAACACTCAGGCCCTGGAACTTGCCAGCCAGCAACGTGTGCAACCCGATAGCCGCCAGTGGTGGCAAGTGTTTACCGACCCAGTGCTCGACCACCTGATCGCCGAGGCCGACGCCCACAACGCCGACCTGGAAATCGCCGGCCTGCGGGTGATGGAAGCCCGCGCGCAATTGGGCATCGCGTTAAGTAACCGCTACCCGCAATTCCAGCAGATCAGCGCCGACAGCGTCTACCTCAAGCGTCGCCAATGGGGCGGCGACAACCCGCAGGACAGCCATCTGTGGCAACACAGCGCGGGTTTCGACATCGGCTGGGAACTGGATTTCTGGGGCCGCTTCAGCCGCGCCATCGAATCGGCCGATGCAGCCTG
Organism: Pseudomonas alkylphenolica; assembly: GCF_000746525.1. NCBI lineage: Bacteria > Pseudomonadati > Pseudomonadota > Gammaproteobacteria > Pseudomonadales > Pseudomonadaceae > Pseudomonas > Pseudomonas alkylphenolica. The sequence continues at coordinate 2,760,233 of NZ_CP009048.1, read as the reverse complement.
GTTCGCCGCCCAGAGCAACTATGAAAACGTTCTGGTGCTGCTTCACGCTCAGGTGGCGCAAACCTACTACGCGCTGCGTACCGCAGAGGCGCGCCTGCTCATCGCCAAGAACAACGCCAAACTGCAGAAGCGCAGCTATGAGATCACCGAACGCCTTTTCACCAGCGGTGATAATGCCGAGCTCGATCTGCAACAGGCCAAGACCCAGTACCTGGGAACCCTGAGCACCATCCCCGATTTCGAGGCGCAGGTCGCAAGCACACGCAATGCCTTGTCCACCTTGATAGGTCGCCCGCCCGGCGCGATGCCGGAACTCCATACCAACACCGGTATGGTGCCCTTGGTCGACCGCGCCGTGCTGCAGGGGGTACCGGCCGACCTGCTGTTACGCCGCCCGGATGTTCGTACTGCAGAAGCGCAAGTCGCGGCCCAGTCAGCGCTGATCGGTGTTGCCGAGGCCGACCTTTACCCCTCCATCAGCCTGTTGGGCAGTATCGTCTGGTCCGCGAGCTCTCTGGACGGCACGTCCAACACCCTGGACCTGGTCGGCGGGCCGAGCCTGCGCTGGGACGTGTTCGACCATGGCCGGATCACCAACAACGTGCGCATCCAGGATGCCCGCCTGCAACAATTGATCGTCGTCTACCAGGACAGCGTTCGCCAGGCGGCGCGTGAGGCCGACGATGCCGCGACCGGTCTGGTCAAGGCCCTGGAGCGCGACCGTATCCTCAGCGAAGCGTCGATTGCAGCCGAGCGTTCGGTATCCCTGGCCAATGCCCAGTACCGTGAAGGCTATTCGGATTTCCAGCGGGTACTCGATGCCCAGGCTGCCCTGTTCGCCCAACAGGATAACTACCTGGTCAATCGCAACACCGCCGTCAACAGCCTGATCGCTCTGTACAAGGCCCTCGGCGGCGGTTGGTACAGTGACCGTCCGCTGCTCGATCCCGCCACCCGCCAACAGATGCAGCAACGCACCGACTGGGGCAACCTGCTCGATGAAGCGAAGGAAGGTGTCAATTGAGTGACCGCCAACAAGAACAGGAAGTAACCGCACCGCCGCCTGCGGCCGATCCGACAAAAAAAGCGGTGAATGGGGTTGCTGTGCTGATTGTCCTCAGCCTGGTCTGGTACCTGTTGGCCGACCGCTATACCCCCTACACGCAACAGGCACGGGTGCAGACATTTGTCGTTCCGGTGGCGGCGGAGGTCGCGGGCAGGGTCACCAAAGTCAACGTGCGCAACAATCAGGACGTCAAGGCCGGCGAAGTGCTGTTCGAAGTGAACCCGCAGCAATACCAGATCGCTGTCGACCGCGCGCGTGCCGACTTGCAGACCACCCGCAAGCAGATCGGCGCCAACACCGCAGGCATCGACTCGAAGATGGCGTCCCTGAAAGCCGCCCAGGCCAACGAGGTCATGTCGCGCAAGGACCTGCAACGCCTCGAGCGCCTGTACAAGGAAGACCCTGGAACCATCTCCCTGCGGCGGCTGGAAATTTCCCGCTCCACCCTCGATGCAGCCGTCGCCAACGTTGCTGCAGCGCGGGCAGAAGTAGAACGCGCCCGTGAAACCCAAGGTGGCAGCGACGAAAATAATGCCCAGTTGCTCAGCGCCATCGCCAATGTAGACAAGGCCGAACTGGACCTGGCCAACAGTACGGTTCGTGCCCGCTCGGCCGGCCTGGTCACCGACCTGCGCACCGATGTCGGCCAGTTCGCCGCAGCCGGGGCGCCATTGATGACCTTGATCGCCATCCACGATGTGTGGGTCACCGCCGACATGACCGAGAACAACCTGGGCAAGGTCAGGCCCGGGACCCCGGTACGCATCGTCTTGGATAGTCTTCCCGGTACGGTATTCGAAGGCCATGTGCGCAGCATCGGCTATGGCGTCAGTACCGGCCAGAGCACACCAGCCGGTACCTTGCCCACAGTACAGAACAGCCGTGACTGGCTGCGCCCGGCCCAGCGTTTCCCCGTGATCATCGAGCTTGCGCCCGGCCAGTTGGCCGACATCAGCGGCATCCGTGTCGGTGGCCAGGCCGAGGTCATGGCGTTCCCCAGCGAAGGCAACCCGCTGAACCTGCTCGGCCGGCTGTTCCTGCGCGTAATGAGCTGGATGTCGTATGCCTACTGAGCAACAAGTCCGTGCCAGGCGAGCCCTGCGCCTGGCCACTGGCACTGCGCTGTGTCTGGCCGCGAGCTTCGGCCTGGCCCTGCCGATCCCTTTCATCGCACCGATGCTGGCGCTGACGATGCTGGCGGCGATGAATCGACCACTGCCGTTCAAGGCCAGCCTGGGCCTGGCCGTGGTGCTGATGGTGACCACCGGCAGCGGCTTGCTGTTGATACCGCTGTTGCATTACTACGCGGTGACCGGCGTGATGCTGGTCGGCCTGTGCCTGTTTCTGGTCTTCCGCTATGGCATGAGTGGCGGCAATTCGCTGGTCGCCACCTTCATGGTGGTTGGCTTGACGATGATCAGCGCGGCCGGCACCACCGAATTCGACCTGGCACTGCAGGTGATCGTATCGCTGGTCAAGGGCTTGCTCCTGGCCGTCACGGCGGTGTCGATCAGCCACTGGCTGCTCCCTGACCCGGTCGGCACCCAGCCGCCCGCCCCCCCACCTGCCCTGTCGGCCGATGACATCAGCTGGCTGGCATTGCGCGCCGCGCTGGTGGTAATGCCCGCCTTCCTGTTGGCGCTGATCGATCCGGCCAGCTACATGCCGATCATCATGAAGTCGGTCAACCTCGGCCAGCAGAGCACCGCCACCAGTGCGCGCACTGCCGGGCGGGAGCTGCTCGGCTCGACCCTGCTCGGCGGCCTGATGGCGATTCTCTTCTGGTTCGCCCTGGGTCTGTTCGTCAACCTGTGGATGTTCTTCCTGTGGATGCTGCTGTTCGGGCTGGTGCTGGCCCGAAAGCTCTACGGGCTGAGCCCTGGCAACTACAAGCCGGGCTTCTGGCTCAACAGCCTGACGACCATGATCATTCTGCTCGGCCAGTCGGTGCAGGACAGCGCCGCCGGCAAGGATGTCTACACCGCCTTCGCCATCCGCATGGGGCTGTTCATTCTGGTCACCCTGTATGCCTGTGCGATGGTTCATCTGCTCGATAAGCGCCGGCAACGCCGAAATGCGTCCAACCCAACCGCTGAAGAGGCTCGCCCATGCTGATCAATTTTCTGGTAGGCCTACCGGTGATCGTGCTCTGTGTTGTGTTGCAGGCATTGTTTCTAGCCCTGTGTGCGCGTCGCTATGTGTCGCTGCGACACAAGATGAACCTGAGCCCTTCCTGGAGCGATGACGTGCGTTTGCTGTCGATGGTCATGGTGGTGATGCTCATCGGCAACTATGTGCAAATGGCGCTGTGGGCCCTGCTGTTCCTGCTGCTGGGTGAATTCGAGGACTTCATCACCGCGCTGTACTTTTCCGGAGTGACCTTCGCCACCCTGGGCTATGGCGACGTGGTCCTGAGCCAGCAATGGCGTCTGCTCAGTCCCCTGGAGGCGGCCAATGGCATTCTCATGTTCGGCGTTTCCACCGCAATCATGACTGCTGCGGTAATGGACATCATCAAACAACACGCGTCTGGCGAGCATGGAAAATGATAACGGCAAGCGTTTGTCTGCATCGCGCTATCACAACTGGATCAGGTATCGCTGGCGGGCAACTATTCTTAACGGGCAGTTATTTCAATTTCTCGTTTCGAGGAACCCGTCATGCCAAATCTCAGCCCCGACGAAGTCAAACAGATACTCGTCGATACCCCTCCTGGTATGTGGATCTGGCGCCTGGCCAAAATCGATCGTGATTACCTGAATCGACTGGCCGAGGTAGGCTGCAAACGTGTCTATCTGAAAGTATTCGACGACCTGCACGACAGCAGCGCCGACGATTTTTTCTGGGATTTTCAATGCACCGCTGCGGTCGTTCAGGCCTTTAACGCTAAAGGCATCAGTGTTGTCGGTTGGGGCTATCACTTCGATCAGCGCACCTCGATCCCTGTCGCCGAAGAAGTAAAAGCCGTGGCCTTGGCCATGGCGTGTGGCCTGGACGGCTATATCGTCGATGTCGAAGCAGAGGTGAAATCGCCTAAAGCCAAAGCGCCCCTGGATGATTTACTCACCTCTTTACGCGAAGCTACGGCCAGCAAGTTCCTCGGGTATACGTCCTTTGGCCACCCAGGGTTTCATAGCGAGGTACCCTGGAAGCTGCTCGATAGCAAAACCGATATCGCCTTTCCGCAGATTTACTTTGAAAAGTTCAGGTATGGCGCCACCGATGCGCAGGAAGTCAAAGAGGCACTGGCCGCACATAAAAGCCTCGGTCTGAAAAACCCTATCCTGCCTATCTGGGGTAGCGAAGAAGATGCCAAGCACCCCGCTACTGCGGCCACCTTGCAGAGTTTCCTGAATGCATTTCCTGGGTCTTCGATATTTCGCGCGCCAACGCAGGGCCTCGCAGGCCAGGCCTGGAACCTTGATTACTCCAGCACGGCTGCGCTGATTACCGGGCCCGACCCGGCGCCTGCGCCCGTCAGCCTGGGCGACTTCCCCGGGGAGCTGCGCAACGGCGCCAAAGGCAAGGCCGTTACAGCGCTGCAGACAGCATTGGCCGCCAAAGGCTTTGACCCCGGGAAAATCGACGGCGAGTTTGGCCCCTTGACCGAACAGGCACTCAGGCAATTTCAACGCATCAACGAATTGACCGTAGACGGCATTGCCGGCCCGGTCAGCTGGACTGCGTTGGGCGGCAGGCCACAACCCAAAGCCGCGACCGTTGTGTTTTCCAGCGGCAGCCGCGAACGCCTGGCGAGCATTGCTGAAACGGAAGCCTCGATGGGCCTGTCCTGGACCGACGCATCATCAGTAGCTGAGCGCTATCTGAAGCCGTTGCGCGCACCTATGCAAAAGCTCGGGCATATCGGCAGCAAACCGGTTTTCTACAACTGGTGCGCCGCCTTCGTGACCTACTGTGCGCGTCAGGCCGGCTATACCATCCCCGATCAGCCTCCGGGCCACAAGGCAACCATGGCGCTTGTAGAAATGTGGAAGGCCTGGGCCAAAGACCAGGGGGTTTGGCACGCTGTTGACGATTTGACACCCGAACGCGGCGACATCGTTTGCTTCGAGTGGCTCGATGGTGACAAGACCCTGGACCACATTGGCATCGTGCGCCAAGGGCCGGGTAACGGCACAACCCTGCAGACCGCCGAAGGCAACCGCAACAACCAGAGTGTCAACGGCACTCGACAGATGAAGAATGTAGCGGGGATTATTCGATTGCGGCCCGAAGTCTAGTACCGCCAAACACCCTCAACTAGCCGGGCGTGCGCTGGGACACCGCCCGGCGCTCGATCGAATCGGCGTTGCAGTGATAAGTCGGTGGCGCTGCAAACCTAGCCCTAAAACGCCTTTGGCATATGCAAAAATGCGCGCTCCGCCGGTTGTAACCATCTGGTAAGTTTCCTTCCAGGTTCTACCACCGGATGGAGATGACCAGATGCTCGCAGCCTATAAAGGAACCACCTCCATCAGCCTGGTGCGAGAAGCCCTTTACGGCGCAACCCAGCGCGGCCTGGACATATCCCTTCCGCTGCAGCAGGCGCACATCGACCCGCAACTGCTCAGCTCCGCGAATGCTCGCGTGTGCGCCTCGGCGTTTTCACGGCTGTGGGTAGCCCTGTCGGACATGCTCGACGATGAGTTCTTCGCAATCGACAGCCACCCGCTACGCCGCGGCAGCTTTCGGCTCATGTGCCACGCAACCATCGGTTGTGAGTCGCTGGAACAGGCGCTGCGGCGAATTCTGGCGTTCCTGCGCCTGGGGCTCGATGACCTCTACGGTGAGCTGCACCTGGACGGCGACACGGCGTCGATCATCATCCACGACCATGGCGTGCAGCGCAGGCTGTTCAGCTATGGCACCTGGCTGATTCTGGTGCATGGGCTGCTGTGCTGGCTCGGCAACCGCAGAATTCCGTTGCAGGCCCTGAGCTTCCGCTCACCGCGTCCGGATGATGACAGCGACTACCGCATGCGCTTCTGTGAGCACATCGAGTTTGCCGCCCCGGTGACCAGGGTCTGCTTTGACGCGTGCTTTTTGAACCTCAAGGTAGCCCAGACGCCCGAGAGCCTGGCCACTTTCCTTAGAGACTCGCCGGCAAGTCTGTTGGTCAAGTACCGCAACGACGCCAGTTTAAGTGCCCAGATCAGGCAGCGGCTGCGCAACCATACGCCGGAAAACTGGCCGGCGCTGGATGAAGTGGCCAATCAGTTGAGCATGTCCAGCTCCACCCTGCAGCGGCGCTTGCAAGCTGAGGGCATCAGTTACCAGGGACTCAAGGACAACCTCAGGCGTGACATGGCCATCAACTTTCTCGGTCAGTCGGACCTGACCGTCTGCGAGGTTGCCGCCCAGGCAGGCTTTCAGGAAACCAGCGCGTTTCACCGCGCTTTCAAGAAATGGACCGGCGTAAGCCCCGGCGCGTATCGCCGTTCGAGTACTGATGCGTCCAACCAGTCTCTGACTCAATCGGCAAGCTGATCCCCTTCTCCTTCTCTGCCGCTTGCCCCCTGCCCGCGTCAATGTGCCCAGATCGGTCAAACACATCGACGCCCACGGGCATGTGCCGCACCGCCAATCGGCCCTAGGATTCGCCACAGGTTGCGCTGTGGCCCTCACCTGCCCTGGCCAGCTTGCTGACATACGACTGTGCACTTCACAAACAAAAACAACAGCGAAGGAGACACGCTATGCAATCGGTGAACATCTACGCGCTAGTGGGGGATTCGAAGTTCAATCGTTTCCATGGGCGCATCCTCTTCTGGTGCATGCTCATCCTGATCATCGACGGCTATGACCTGGCCGTGGTGGGCGCGGCACTGCCCGCGATCATGCAAGACATGAACGTCGACCCTACCAGCGCCGGGATCATGGCCGGCTCGGCCCTGCTGGGTACGATGCTGGGCGCGATCTTCCTGGGCACGCTGGCTGACCGTATCGGTCGTCCGCGCATGATCGCCATTTGTGTGGCGCTGTTCAGCATTTTCACGGCGGTGGCGGGCCTGGCCGACGACCCGGTCAGTTTCAGCATTGCCCGCTTCATTGCCGGTCTCGGTATCGGCGGCGTACTGCCGGTATGTACCGCGCAGATGGGCGAGTACTCGCCACTGAAGTTGCGCACCCGCCTGATCACCCTGGTGTTTGCCGGTTACTCGGTGGGCGGCATCCTCGTGGCGTTGACCGCCAAGCAACTGATCGAGAGCTATGGCTGGCAGTGGGTGTTCTATGTCGCCGGGCTGCCGGTACTGCTGATTCCGTTCATTCTCAAGAGCATGCCGCAATCCATTGGCTACTTGCTCAGGAACGGCCGTCAGGACGAATTGCGTGAGATCGTCGGCAAGATCGAGCCAGGACGTGCGGTTGCCGATACGCTGGTGGTTACTGGCAATGCTGCCGTGCAGAACACTCAGGCAACCCCGGTTCGCGACCTGTTCAAGCAAGGGCGCGGGTTCAGCACAGTAATGATCTGGACCGCGTTCATGACCGGTCTGTTCATGGTTTATGCCCTCAACTCCTGGCTCACCAAACTCATGGCAATGGCCGGTTTCAGCCTCGGCTCGGCGCTCAATTTCGTCATCGTGTTCAACCTCGGTTCGATTGCCGGGGCCATGGTCGGCGGCTGGCTGAGCGACAAACTGAGCATCAAGCATGTGCTGGTGTGCTTCTACATCACCGGTGCCATCGCCCTCACCCTCCTCGGTTACACCCGCGATACCACGGCACTGTTCGCGGTGGTGTTCCTGGTCGGCGCCTCGACCCTGGGCACACAACTGCTGGCCTACGCCTATGCCGGTGACTTCTATCCGTCCGAGATCCGTTCCACCGGCGTCGGCTTTGCCTCCGGCGTGGGGCGCATCGGCGCCATTGTCGCCCCGGTACTGATTGGCTGGCTGGTCTCGTTGAGCCTGCCGCTGCAGCAAAACTTCATGGCCATCAGCCTGGCCGGCCTGATCGGTGCCCTGGCGGTCACCCTGATCAACCAGTCCCGGGCGCAATCGACCCAAGAGAAGAAGGCCCTCGCGCTTTCGCGCTGAACCCATGCCTTGACGCCAGACGCTGCCAGCAGGAACGAACATGAACCGATTATCGCCACCGCCAGCTTCCGCGCAGCTTGTGAGCCACGCAGTTGACTGGGCCATCACCACGCGACGCAGTATCAGGGCATTTCTTCCCACACCGGTGGCGCAGGAGGACATTGAGGCCATCCTCGATGTCGCACGCTTCAGTGCCACCGGGGTGAACATGCAGCCTTGGCATGTGCATGTGCTGACCGGCGAAGTGAAGGCGCGTCTGTCGCGCGCCATCACCCGCATCGACAACGATCCCGCGTCAGCAGCAAACCATGCAGACCCGTACGCCTACTATCCGCACCAATGGAAGGCGCCCTACCTCGAACGCCGACGGGCAGTGGGCTGGGCGCTCTACGGGTTGCTGGGGATCGACAAGAACGACAGGCCGCGCATGCATGCACAGCACGGTCGCAACTATCGGTTCTTCGACGCGCCGGTGGGCTTGCTGTTCACCATCGACCGCAGCCTTGGTGAGGGCAGCCTGCTCGATTACGGCATGTTCCTGCAAAGCGTGATGGTCGCTGCGCGCGGCCGCGGCCTGCATACCTGCCCGCAAGCCTCATTCCTCAAGTACCACACCCTCATCTCGGAGCAATTGGGGATTGCGCCTGAACAGATGCTGGTGTGTGGCATGAGCCTCGGTTACGCGGACCCTGCCAGCATCGAAAACACCTTGGTGACCGGTCGGGAGCCGGTCAGTGCGTTCGCAACCTTTCATCCCTGATCACAACAACAAAAATAAAAGGTGCCTGTAATGTCGAAACACCCAGTGAAGCTGCTGCTCGCCACCGCTGTCGCCGCTCAAGCCCCGATGGTAATGGCGGACTTTGTCAAGGATGCCAAGGCAAGCCTTGAACTGCGCAACTTCTATTACAACCGCGACTTTCGCAACGACGACGCACGCCAGAACAAACGCGACGAATGGGGTCAGGGTTTCATCCTCAACCTGCAGTCGGGCTTTACCGAAGGCACGGTCGGCTTTGGTGTCGATGCCCTCGGCCTGCTCGGGGTAAAGCTCGACTCAAGCCCCGATCGTACCGGCTCGGGCCTGCTGGCCTACGACTCGGAGCGCAATGTTGAAGACGCCTACAGCAAGATGACGCTGACCGCCAAGGCCCGCCTGGCGAAAAGCGAACTGCGCATCGGCGGTATCAACCCGGTCATGCCCCTGCTTGCAAGCAATAACAGCCGCCTGCTGCCGCAGGTGTTTCGCGGTGGGCTCCTGGTCTCCAACGACTTTGCGCCCCTGACTTTCTCGGCGCTGCGGGTAAATGCGGTCAAGCAACGCAACTCCACCGACTTCGAATCGCTGACCGCCACCGGCTATGCCCCGGTGGAGGCCGATCACTACTCCTACCTGGCATTCGACTACAAAGCACTGCCGACGCTGACCCTGAGCTATCACGTGGCCGAGCTTGAGGACCTGTACCGTAACAACTTTTTCGGTATGAAATTGAACCAGCCGTTGTCGACCGGCGCGGTGATCGCCGATGTACGCCTGTTCGATGCCAACGAGACCGGTGACAAGGGCGTGGGTGAAGTCGACAACCGCACCCTCACCAGTTACCTGGCCTACAGCCTCAAGGGTCATACCCTTGGCGGCGGCTACCAGAAAGCCTGGGGCGATACGCCGTTTGCATTCGTCAACGGCACCGATACCTACATTTTCGCTGAATCGCTGGTAAGTACCTTCACCGCCGCCAATGAGCGCGTCTGGTACGCCCGCTACGACTTCGACTTCACCGCGGTGGGCGTTCCCGGGCTGACCTTGGGGGTCAAATACGCCAAGGGTGAAGACGTCGATCCGACGATGGTCAAAACCGCACAAGCCGCAGGGCTTCGGGCCACCGGTGAATCGGGCGAGGAATGGGAACGCATGACCGACATCACTTATGTGGTCCAGGGCGGGCCGGTGAAGGGACTGGCAGTGCAGTGGCGCAACTCCACCAACCGCTCCACGTATGCCGACAGTGCCAACGAGAACCGGCTGATTCTGCGTTACACCTTCAACTACTAGAATCCCGCTGTCAGGGTCATCGCGGGCCTGGCCCGCGATTCGGTACGTGGGGCACCTTCGAGTGATGCTTCGCACATGTTACTTTCATTATGAAATTAACGGCGCGATAGTATGATCGCACTCTCCATCGACAGCGATCAGGTGAGCCCCGATGAAAAGAGCCAGCTTTCAACCCATGCCGTGCCCGATCGCTCATGCCCTTGAGTGCATTGGTGACGGCTGGAGCCTGCTGATGTGGCAGACGGTTTGCTTGAACGCCGCCCTTACCAGGACAACCCGCCACGCCATGAGTACCACCTCACCGAAGCAGGCCGGGACTTGCGACCGGTAATCCTCACGCTGATGAGTTGGGGCGCTCGCCACACCAGCGGTTCAGACAAGGTTGCGCTGATAGACCAAAGCACCGGCAAACCCGTGGCGCTGGCGTTGACGGATGCCAATACCGGCAAGCCCATTACCCGTGAAGAGCACCAGCTACAGGTGGCGGAAAACGCCGATGAGTTGACCCAATGGCGTTTGCGCACCGGCCAGTCTTACCGCCAGGCCGATGCGCAAGCCCATCTCATTGCCGATTAGGGTTCGCGAGCATCAGCTTAGCGTGTATGAATTCCCGCCAGCAGCCATGGACTCTCCTGAGCCGGCAGCGTCCTGCTACGGTTCCGTGCCCATTGGGTCAATGCCACCATCGACGCAAATCCGAGCACGATCAACACCGGATGCGCCATCAGCAACTCGCTGAGCGAATACTTCCAGGCCAGCGGCCGACCGACACCCAGCATCGCGGCATACAGCCAGGACACGCCGGACAGTGCTCCGGAGAACAGGGCAAACATTCGTACACCGATCTGCAAATCAAGTAGCGATCCGGCTTTCAGCAATGCAGGCAATATATAGCGATGCAACAACATGCCGTTGAACGTCAGCAACAAGACAATAATGACTTTGGCTTGAAGTTTCGGATTGGCAAAATAGTTAATACCTTTTTCCAGGTAATCAATACCTATCAGTGCGACGCCGCTAATCCACAAGAATATCAACGCACTGGCAACAGACTTCTGCAGACTCGTCATATGATCGTTATCGTGGCCCGTCGATACATGACCTTTCAATAAGCCCTTGACCATCGCAGCATCGCTGGCAAACACCAGGCCGATGGCGACGCAACAGGCTATCAGATGGACATAAACAACCGCCAACCGCAAAAGCTCCATGGATTCTTTCTGCCCGAACAGGCTAATAATTGTATTGATCTCCACGACGACTTCTCCACTTAATACGTTAGTGCCAGATGACCTTGCAACAGGCGTACGAACGACCTGATCGCAACTACAGGATCAAACTCACTTGAACAAACTGAATCAGTAAACCGGTATTTCAAGAATGCAGCGACTCGCCCAGCGAGTCATTGATGAGGGCATAGCGTTTCTCCAGGCTTCAGGTAAAAAAAATCCCCACGTGCATTCCATACGATGCAGATGAGGATGAACGTCCATTTTTTACGAGGGAGTGCACGGCGTGATCACTGAGGACCGGCCTGCTGGAAAATAAGAGAGCTGTATTGTCCGATCGTTCATTTTTAAGGAAGAACCACCGACCGGCGGTCCCGCATTCAATACCTATGGATACTTGCGGCTTTCGCTGAAACCTGCGGGGCCTACAGGTGCAGCTCCTGCATGCTGATCTCGCGCATACGAAACTTCTGGACCTTGCCGGTGACAGTCATCGGAAATTGCTCCACGAAGCGAAAATACCGCGGCACCTTGAAGTGCGCGATGCGTGCCCTGGCCCAGTCGCGCAATTGCTCTTCACCCGGGCTCTGGCCAGGGTGCAGGCGGATCCAGGCGACAATCTCCTCGCCGTATCGCGCGCACGGAATGCCGATCACCTGTACCTCGGCTACCGCCGGATGGCTTGCGAAGAATTCCTCCAGTTCGCGCGGATAGATATTCTCTCCGCCGCGAATGATCATGTCCTTGCTGCGTCCGACAATGCGCACATAGCCCTGTTCATCCATCGACGCCAGGTCCCCGGTGTGCATCCAGCCCTCCTCGTCAATGCTTTGGGCGCTGGCCGCCGGATTGTTCCAGTAACCGAGCATAACGCTGTAGCCTCGCGTGCACAGCTCACCGATTTCGCCACGTGGTACACACTGCCCGGCGCTGTCGATGATTTTGCTTTGCAGGTGCGGCTGGGTGCGGCCAACGGTGGTCACGCGCAGTTCGAGGTCATCGTCAGGGGCTGTCTGCAATGAAACCGGGCTGGTCTCGGTCATGCCGTAGGCGATCTGCACCTCGCTCATGTGCATTTCATCGATTACCCGGCGCATCACTTCGATGGGACAGTTGGCGCCGGCCATGATGCCGGTGCGCAGGCTCGAGAGGTCGAAGGTGTCGCGCTGCGGATGGTCAAGCTCGGCAATGAACATGGTCGGCACCCCATACAGCGCCGTTGCCCGCTCCTCGGCCACCGCACGCAGGGTGGTCAGGGGATCGAAGGCGTCGCCGGGGTAAATCAACGTCGAGCCGTGGGTCAGGCAGCCAAGGTTGGCCATGACCATGCCAAAACAATGGTAGAGCGGCACCGGTACCACCAGGCGGTCGTGCTCGGTCAGGCCGAGGCTCTCACCGACCATGTAGCCGTTGTTGAGGATGTTGTAATGGCTGAGGGTCGCGCCTTTGGGAAAGCCGGTGGTGCCTGAGGTGTACTGGATATTGATCGGCTCGGCGTAGTGCAGGCTGGCCTGGCGCGCCGCCAGCGCCGCAGCGCTGACCTCCTCGGCTCGCGCCTGCAGCGCCTGCCAGGCGAGAAAGCCCAGCGGCGGGTGGTCAGCCAGACTGACCACTCCACGCAGCTCAGGAAAACGCTCGCTGGCCAGTTCCCCAGGCGCGCTCGCGGCCAGCTCAGGTACCAGCTCCAGCAGCATGGCGTGGTAGTCGGAGGTTTTGAAGGCATCGGCACAGACGATCCAGCGGCAGCCCGACTGGCTCAATGCGTAAGCCAGTTCGTTACTGCGGTAGGCCGGGTTGATGTTGACGAGGATGGCGCCGATTTTTGCACTGGCAAACTGGGTGATGCACCACTGCGCGCAGTTGGGCGCCCAGATACCCAGGCGGTCACCGCGTTCAAGCCCCAGGGCCATCAGCGCGCGAGCCTGGCGCTCGACCGCATCCGCCAGGGTCCGCCAACTGTAGCGCAGCCCCTGGTGGCGGACCACCAGCGCTTCGCGCTCGGCAAAGCGCGACACGCTGAGGTCGAAGGCGTCCCCGATACACATTTGCAGCAGCTTGGTGTCCTGCCGCCCTTGGGTTTGGCTCAACGCGTTCATGGTGTTCTCTTGTTCTTGTTATTCCGGGGTTTAACGCCGCGCTGCCCGGCAGCGCGGCGGCCTTGCCTACCTGACGAACACCTGGGTGGTGGTGATCGACATGTCGCCACCGGGCAGCTTGATGTTCTTGACCTTCTCCAGGCTCTGCGGATCGAACACCGCGATATCGTTGAACGTCCCGGCAAGGTAGAGCTTGCTGCCTTGCTTGTTGAAGGCCACACAGTAGTAAGTGTGGTCGAGGTTGGCGGCCTTGATCAGCTTGCGTTCCTTGATGTCATAGCGCGCCAGGCGGTTGAGCACCCCATACATCTGGTTCGGGTCCTTTGGTGAACGCAGGCCGGTGAAGTACAGCTCGGTCAGCGAAGCGAACTCCTGGTAGCTGCTTTTACCGCTCTTGAGATCGATGCTCAGGTAGCCATACATCGGTTCAGCCGTGGCCGGGTCCTGCTTGTCGTCCTGGAAGCGCGACACGGTGTAGAGCATGGTGAAGTCATGCTGTGCGGTCTGGTGTGGCCAGAAGTACAGCACGTCCGGGGCGCTGAAACCCGGACGCTGCCAGTTGCGCAGTGGCAGCGCGACCTCATATTTGCCGGTGTTCACATCCATCTTGTAAATGTCAGGGCCAGCGACAAACAGGCTGCCGTCATCCGCTGCGCGCATCAGGAAGACCTGGCGCGGCATGGGAAAGCTGCGCACCGGCTTGGCGGCCAACCCGTCTGCGGTACGGAATACCTCCAGGCGCGGCGGTTTGACCACGTAGTGGTCGTTCAGGCGCTGGGTCGGATTGACCGTGGCGTAGACCTCCTTGCCATCCGGGCTGATGGCGAAGGAAAACATCGAGCGCGCCACCTCGCCCGGGGTGTTCGACAAGTTGGCGTGGAACACCGTCTTGCAGGTGTCCAGGTCAATGCCGTAGAGGTCACCGAAATGGTTGTTGAGCAAGTACGCGGTGCGGTTGTCCGGCGCCATCATCGCCGTGCCGGGGCCAAAGGCGTCCGGCAGCTTGCAGCTCTTGTAGAGCTCATCGCTGGCCAGGTCGACCACGTGCAGGTTGTTCGGGTAGTTGGTGGCGATCATGTACTCGTGACCCGCCTTCAGTGCGGGCCCGCTGCTGTCGGCGGCCCAGGCTGCGAAGGTGCTGGCACAGGCGGCGACGGTGAACGCCAGCTTGGCGAAAACTCCAGGTTTCATGCGGTTTCCCCTTGTTGTTCTTGTTGGCCGGTCACTTGTCTTTTGGAAACACAGTGCCGAGGTTGCGCCAATCGTCTTGGGAGTTGCTGGCCTGGGCGTTCCAGTCCTGGTAGGTGCTCATCATGTCGGGCACCTGGGCTGGCCACCAGCAAGGGTCCGAGCAGCCGTAGAGGTCGGCTTCCATTGGCTGGCACAGCGAGCTGACACCACCAAAGGCATCCACTTCCCAGCCCGGGTCGGTGGTGGCGGTGCAACCGGCGACCGCACTCATGGCCACGACTTCCTCGACCCGGTCCTGGGCGACCGCTTGCTCAAGAATTTGCGCTTTGTTGTTCAGCGGCTTGAGATGTTTCATATCAATGCGCCTTCCGCGGAGTGATGTAGCGGCTGATGAAGGCCGGATTGGCGGCCATGATGCGGCTGTAAACCTCGATGCCGAAGTCAATCCAGTCGCGCATCAACTCGCAGTAGTGGTAGGTCGGATGAGTAGGATCGCCGTAGCGGGCATAGCTCTCGTGGTAGCAGCCGCCGGAACACAGATTGCGGATACGGCAGCTGTCGCAGCCGGTGCCGCTACGGTCCAGGCGCTGGGACAGGAAGTCGTTCAACTCCACCTGCTTCACTCCGCTGTGCACGTTGCCGAAGGTCGGCAGGCTGGAGCCGGTGAAGCGATGGCACAGGTTCAGCTCGCCCTTGTGATCGACCGCCAGCATCTTCAAGCCGGCGCCGCACGGCAGGGCTTTCTTGTGCCCTTCATGGATGTCGGTGATCAGCTGATGGAGGTTGGAGAAGCCGATATTGCGGTGTTCCAGTGCGGCTTCCAGGTAACGCCGGCCAAGGGCCTTCATGTTGGCGAACACCTGCACCAGTTCATCGCTGGTGAGGTTGAAGCTGCTGATGTCACCGGAGGTCACTGGGGCGAAACCGACTTCGGCAAATCCCAGTTCGTTGAACAGGTGATCCCAGATGGTTTCGACATCGGTGACACCGGTGGTCAAGGTCACCCGTGCGCCCACCGGACGGCTGTTGTAACGCGACAGCAGCATCTGGGCCTTGCGCCGCACCACGTCGTAGGTGCCCTGGCCGCCGACGGTGATGCGGTTACGGTCATGTACGGTCTTGGGGCCGTCGATGCTCACCGACAGGCCAAAGCGGTGGGCATTGAGGTAGTCCACGGTCTCTTCGGTGAGCAGCGTGGCGTTGGTGGTCATCACGAACTCGACAAGCTTGCCGGCCTCGGCAAAGCGCTTCTCGCAATAGTCGACCATGTACTCGATCAGCTTGCGATTGCTCAGTGGTTCGCCGCCAAAAAACACCACGGTGAAACGCTCTTCGTCCGGGGACTCCTTGAGCAGCATCTCCACCGAAGCGATGGCCGTTTCCACGTCCATTTTCTTGCCCGCCGAGGGCTTGTCCAGGTCTTCCTTGTAGCAGTAGGTGCAGCTCAGGTTGCAGCCGGTATTGACGTTCAACACCACGGTATTGATCGCCGTATGCTCGACCCGCTTCAGGCCGATTTCCGGGGTCAGCGGCGAGCCGTCGCTGACCACTTCCAGGGCAATCAGCTCGCGCAAGGTGTCGATGATGTCCTCACCGCTGAAGCGTGATTGCAAGCGCTGCTGCAACTCTTCAGATGAACAGCCTTGCTCGCGCAAGGTGTCGATGATTCCGCCTGTTACTGCGTCGGTGGCAAACAGCGAACTGCTGGGGATATGGAACAGCATGCGGTCGGCATCCACCTGCACTTCATGCAGATTGCGTTCGACCAGATTCAAAAGTGCGCCCATGGCGACCTCCCGATGTGCATTGTGATCAACGTTGGAATCCGGGCAGCGCAGTGCCCGTAGGGTCAACGGCCGATCACGGCAGCGGTGGATTGTTCCAGCGTTGCACGGTGACGATCAGGTGGCCTTCGCCTTTCTGTCCGCCGTCCTCCAGCTGGGCGATCACTTTCAGATTGCCCGCGTTGTTGGTCATCATCCGTCGCTCGGGGTTAGGGCCGGCACCGCCGGGCATGAAGATGCCGTTCTCGAGCATCTGCCCGGCGAACTTGACGTCTTCGTCCTCCTTGGCCTTTTCGTTATATGGCTCGACCGACCACTGCGCCGGTAGATAGCCAATACGCAGCGGCTGGCCCTTGGCATCTTTGCCCCAGGCCTCGGCCTCGAAGCGTCCTTGTACCTTCGGCGTACTGCCGCCGTTCTCACCGATGCGGGCGATGGAGAACGCCGGCACCACTTTCACTTCCTCGACTTTGTCGTAGACCACCAGGCTCGGCCCTTTCAATCCGCCCTGGCTGACTTCACGCGCGCCAGGCGCCGCATCGGCCGCAGCCCGCACCTTGACCCGTACCTGGTTGGCGCTTGATTCCAGCACTTGGGTCACTTCGATACCCGGGCCAAGGTCCGGCTTGCCAGACAAGCCGCTGCCAACCAGTGTCAGCTCAGCCTCGCTGCCCGCCTTGATGAACGAAGGCTGTACGGCCAGCAAACGGGCCTTGCCCTCCTTCACCGCGGTGAAATCCAAGCCGCGTTCGTCATGCTCGGCCTCGAACATGCGCCCTTTCATCTCGCCATCGAGTGCGGCAAATACCTGACGCATCGTGGTATCGCCAATCCTGACGTTACCGCGCCATTCGAAGCCGTTGTAGAGAATGGCCGAGCCGCTGCCCTGGAACGGCGTGCCGTCGGCATAGCGGCCGTTGACTTCGACCTTGAAGGTACCATCGCCCTGAGCGCTGCCGAGGGTCATCTCGCCACGCACGTCACCCTTGCTCAGCATATGGCCACTAAAGGCCCAGCGCCCCACCAGCACCTCGGGCTTGGGCCGCGTTTTCTGCCAGTCGGTCCAGGCCGGGTTGTCCAGCGGGAAGCGCTTGGCCAGCTCTGGCACCATTTCGTTCAGGGCAATCTCTAACCAGTCGCGATCCCGTGACAGGGCCTGGTACTCGAGTGACGGCCATTGGCCAAGGTGGAAGTTGACCAGGTGTTCCCATTCCTTGGCCGGACGCCGCTGCAGGGCGACCCGGGCGCCGGAGTGGCAACGGCCGCAGGTCTGGCTGAGCTTCTCGTCAAACTGCTCAACCGTGTTCAGGCGGCGCTCCATGGCATACCGCACACCTTCGGTTTCGCTGGGTGCCAGGCCTTGCTTGTCGGCCAGGTACTTGACCAGGGTGCGGCGGTCATCATCACTGATCTGCAGACCATGCATGACCTGCATGCGGCCGATGCTCATCAACCAGCCTTCGGGGGTTTTGCGCTGGTGACTGATGCGGCTGTAGCTGTCGTTGCCTTCGGCTGTGTGACAGCCCATGCACTTGCTCTGCAGCAGGTCGGCGCCGGGCTCTTTGGCCTGGACCTGGGTGCATAGCAAGGCGGCGGCGATCAGCGCCAGGCTGCTGGTATGTCGCCGGAGTCGAGTCGTTCTCAAGGTCAGACCTCCACGGTATTGTTCTTATCGTTATTGCACGCTGGGTGCCGTAGGTGCTTCTGCGAATGACCAATACAGGAACTGTGCCAATCCAGGCAAAGCGTTTATTTTCAATGTGTTAAACACCTTCAAGGACGAATCGCAGTGGGTCGAACTGTTGCAGGGGTGTCTCATACTGTCTCAAAGTGCTACACCGTAATTCGTCTACAGTTTTCTGTAGGCGGGTAAAAAGACAAGCAATATCAATACGTTGATGACGGATCTCATGTTTGGCATGGTGGTTGCGAAAGCGCCCTGCACATCCAATGACAAGAGGCGCCGCCCCATGCTGTCGACCCTGCCGATCCTCCCCCGTACCCAGGCTTTTCTCGACCGCAAACTGAAGATGCGCATCGGCGCCGACTGGCAGGACGCGCAGAGTGGCAAGACCATGAGCTTTCGCAACCCGGCCACCGGCGAAGTGCTGGGCGAAGTACCCTGCGCTGACGGTGACGATGTCGACCGCGCCGTCAAGGCAGCGCGTGCTGCCTTCGATGACTCGGCCTGGAGCCGCATGCGTCCCCGTGAGCGGCAGAACCTGCTGTGGCGACTGGCCGAACTGATGGAGCGTGACGCGCAGGAGCTGGCCGAACTCGAGTGCTTGAACAACGGCAAGAGCGCTACGGTGGCCAAAGTCATGGACGTGCAACTGGCCATCGACTTTCTGCGCTACATGGCTGGCTGGGCCACCAAGATTGAAGGCACTACGGTGGAGCCTTCGCTGCCGTTGATGCCTGACGATCAGTTCCACGGTTTCATCCGCCGCGAAGCGATCGGCGTAGTCGGTGCCATCGTCGCCTGGAACTTTCCGCTGCTGCTGGCCTGCTGGAAGCTCGGGCCGGCGCTGGCCACCGGCTGCACCATGGTGCTCAAGCCTGCCGACGAAACCCCGCTGACCGCCTTGAAGCTGGCCGAACTGGTGCAGGAAGCCGGCTATCCGGATGGCGTATTCAACGTAATCACCGGCACCGGGCTGAATGCCGGTGCCGCTCTCACCCGCCACCCCGGCGTGGACAAACTGACCTTCACCGGCTCCACCGAAGTCGGTAAGCAGATCGGCAAGGCGGCCATGGAAAACATGACCCGCGTGACCCTGGAGCTGGGCGGCAAGTCGCCGACCATCGTCATGCCCGACGCCAACCTGCAGGAGGCCGCCGCGGGCGCCGCAACGGCGATTTTCTTCAACCAGGGCCAGGTGTGCTGCGCAGGTTCGCGCCTCTATGTGCACCGCAAGCATTTCGACAATGTAGTGGCCGACATCGCCTCGATTGCCAATGGCATGAAACTCGGCAACGGCCTTGATCCGCAGGTGCAGATGGGCCCGCTGATCTCCGCCAGGCAGCAGGACCGGGTGACCGGCTACATCAACCTTGGCCGCGAACTGGGTGCCACTATCGCTTGCGGCGGCGAAAGTTTTGGTCCGGGTTATTTCGTCAAACCGACGGTGATCGTTGACGTCGACCAGCGTCATCGTCTGGTGCAGGAAGAAATCTTCGGCCCGGTACTGGTCGCCATGCCCTTTGACGACATAGATGAAGTGGTGCGTCTGGCGAACGACAATCCTTATGGCCTGGGCGCGAGCATCTGGTCCAACGACCTGGCGGCGGTGCACCGGATGATCCCGCGGATCAAGTCTGGTTCGGTGTGGGTCAACTGTCACAGCGCGCTGGACCCGGCGCTGCCGTTCGGTGGCTACAAACTGTCTGGTGTCGGCCGGGAAATGGGGGCTGCCGCCATCGAGCACTACACCGAACTGAAATCGGTGCTGATCAAACTCTGAAGCGCCCCCCGGGTGGGAGCGGGCTTGCCCCGCGATTGCGGTATGTCAGTCACATCGCATCGCGGGACAAGCCCGCTCCCACCAGGTACTCAGCCATACCCCTGCTCGGCCAGCCAGCGCCGCACCATCATCTGCTGCTCCACCGAGCGATCGCTTAATACTTGCGCCAGTTCAAGCCCGTCTTGAACACCCCGCACCACCGGCGCCAGCTCGATCCCCTGCAAATGCCACACGCCCAACGGTTGATCCGCCGTCACCACGACTTCGGCTTCCTCGACCAGCCCTTCGCGCAACACCGGTCGCCGTTCAACACGCACCGCCTCCCAATCGGAGGCGCCATGTATCGGCTGCGCATCCGGCCACTGCCGCCTGCGCGCCCAGAACAGGCCAGCTGCCCGCGCCTGCTCCTGAGCATAAAAGTCCCGCCCGATCCGCGCGAAGCGCAGGAACAGCTGCTCGATCCGTTGCTGATGAAAACGCCGCGCCAGAGCCGCCCGCTGCGGGCAGCGCACAAGCGTGTTGATTACCGCCGGCGCCTGTAACGCTGAGGACAGCGACTGGAAAATCCCGTTCCCCGACAACGGGTCAACCGCCATCGCCGCATCGCCCACCCGCAGCCAATCCTCGCCTGCACACTCACCCGCCAGGATGGCGGTGCTGCTGCGGGCATGGACGATTGCCGGCGCCAGGGCCTGCGCATCGAACAGCTCGGCTACCAGCTCCGAGCGGCGCCGGCGTTCGGCGCAGTACTCGGCCAGTGCGGCCTTGCCCGGCAGGCCTTCGGCATTCTGGGTGATCTGCCAGTAGCAGCGGCCATCGGCCAAACGAGCCATCCACGCCCAGCCATCGTCGAGGCTCTCCACGGCCGAAGCCGGATTGCCAGGCTCGCCCTGCCACAGATTGAGCAGGCTGACCGTCTCCGGGCCACGCAAGCGGTCGGCCGCCAGCGGCGCCTGGCGGCCACGGGCTTCCACCAGAAACTCGGCTTCAAGCGTTTGCCCATCGTCAAGACGCACCTGATGGCCATCCTCGCCCAGCACCTCGCGTACCCGGCCCTCGACCAAGCTCACCCCGGCCCGCTGCAGATCATCGCGCAGGGCCCGGTCGAAGGCTTGCCGGTCGAGCAGATACTCTTGATTGAGCTGCAGATGCTGGCCATTCCAGCGCACTTGCCGCGTCGCGGGTGTGACGACTTCGTGCAGGGCACTACCCAGACCTGCGTGACGCAAGCCCTCAAGTACCCGCTGCGAAACCCCTTCAACGGCCGCGAAACGACGCCACTCGGACACCACCGTGACCGCATAGCCCAGGCGCCGCAGGCCGATGGCGGTGGCCGCACCGGCAGGGCCGGCGCCGAGGATCAGAATGCGCGGTTCAGGCATGCCCGCCTCCACGGCGCTCAGGGCCGAAGAAGGCGGCATTTTCGCGCAGGTACGCCAGCACCTGCTCGCGTGTCGCCCGCCGATGCTGGTGTAGATAGGCCGCAATCTGCCCGCTCAGGGCTGCACAGGCCAGGCTCGCACCGGCAGATCCTGCGCCCTCGCCGACCGCCGCGCCAAAGTCTGCCTGCGCGGTGTCCAGCCACGACCACTGCCCCGCTGCACAGCGGGCATCGCCAGTGATGCGCAGCACGCCCGGATAGCTGGCCGGATACACCGGCCCTCCGCGCGCGGGGCTGGACGCACAGAGCAGCACACCAGCTTCCACTGCTACGGCGCAGGCCTGGCGCAGAACCGTTCGATCCTGCGCCAGGCCCAGGCTCAGATTGACCAGGCTCACGCCTTGCTCCACCAGCCACAGCAACGCCGCACTGACTTGCAATACCGAGGTCGCCCCCCGGCTGTCGAACACCTGGGCCACCTTTACCGACAGCCCATCGGTCTGCGCCAGCAGGCGTTCAAGCACCGCACTGCCATGGCCGAGGGCATCGGCCTGCAACTCGCCTTCGCCCAGCGTTCCCTGCTCCAGCCAGAAGCGCCGCCCGCCGGTCAGATAGCGGGTCTGCTGCACAGAACAGCCGCTATCGATCACCCCCACGCACAGTTCATCGGCCATGGCGCAGTGGCTCCTGCCAGACCGCTTGCAAGCGGCCGTCTTCAAGGTGCAGGTGCAGGTCGGCGTCGGCCAGGGTACTGGTGCGGTGGCTGATGAGAATTCGCGTGCGCCCGGCGAACAGCTGGTCGATGGCGGCGATCACTTCGCGCTCGGTTGCCTCGTCCACCGCCGATGTCGCTTCGTCGAGCACCAGCACCCGTGGATCCTGAAGCAAGGCGCGGGCTATGGCGATGCGCTGTTTCTGCCCGCCAGACAGTTGCTGGCCACGTTCGCCCAATTGACCGTCCAGACCAAGCGGCAAGGCCTCGACCAGTGATTCCAGGCGAGTCAGGCGCACCACCTGTTCAAGCGCCTCGCGGCTGGCCTCGGGCACACTGTAGGCCAGGTTCTGCGCCAGGGTGCCGCGAAACAGTACGATGTCCTGGCTGACCACGGCTATGGACTTGCGTAGGGCCAGCAGATCCAGGTCACGCAGGTCGGCGCCATCGAGCAGGATGCGCCCCTGCTCAGGGTCATAAAAGCGCTGTAGCAGATCGATCAGGGTCGACTTGCCAACACCTGACGCGCCGCTGATCGCCACCTTCACCCCTGCCGGTATGCAGATATCGACGCCACCCAGCACCCTGCCCAGACGCTGCTCATGAGCGAAATGCACAGACTCCAGGCGCAACTCCCCAGGCCCTTGCGGCATGGGCAGCGGCGCTGTCGCCTGGTGCACGCCAACCGGCTCCTGCTGCAATTCCATCACCCGCCCGAGACTCACAGCCATGCGCTGCACCGCCACGTACAGGCCGAGCAGGCTCTGTACCGGCCCGACCGCCATGCCCAGGTAGGTGGAGAACGCGATCAGTGCGCCCAGTTGCCAGGTACCCTGAATCACCCAGTAGCCGCCGACCAGAAAAGCGCAGGCGCGACACAGCGAGGTCAGCGTACCCGGCACCGCCTGGGTGAAGAACTCAGTGACCTGCACCCGCAGCAACTGGCTCATGTAGCCCTGCCCCAGGTGCTCCAGGCGTTCGGATTCACGGCGCTGCTGCCCGGCCGCCTGGATGAATTTCATTGCCGGCAGGGTCTCGACCAGAAACGACGATACATCGGCAGAACGCTCGCGCAAGCTGCGCACCTCACGTTCAACCTTGCGGCGCATCCAGCGCAACCAGAGCACTTCGATGGGAATCAGCAACGCCAGCAACAACGACAGTTGCCAGGACAGCATGAGCATCAGGGTCACCGCGCCGATCAGGCCAATCACACTGGAAACCGCCGCGAACAGCGAGTCCACTGCAAAGCGCTGGATCTCGGCAACATCGCCATCGAGCCGCGAAAGAATGTCACCGATACGCTTACGCCCGTAGAACGCCGGCGACAGCTGCTGCAAGTGGCGATACAGGTCATCGCGCAGGGCAAACAGAATGCGTCCTGACAAGCGTGTATGCAGGTAGCGGTTGATGCCCGCCAGCAGCATGCCGACAACCCCGACGGCGATCATGACCAGCGCCACCTGCCAGAGCACCTGGAAGTCCTTGGCCAGCAGGCCTTGGTCGATCAGGGTTTTGACCAGCCAGGGTTGCACCAGCACCAGCAGCGAAGCCGCCAGGGACAGCCCGAGCAACACGGCGATCGCTCGCCGGTGCGGGCGCACGAAGCCGTACAACCAGGCCAGCGCGTGGCGCATCAGCTGCGGGTCGGAGCTGTTGATCAGCCTGAGAAAAATACCACCCATCAACAGCCCCTCATCCGCGCAGTTGCTTGAGTTTTCGGTACAGCGTGGCACGGCTGATACCCAGGGCATCGGCCGCTGCCGAGACATTGCCCTGATGGCGCGCCAAGGCGCCGCGGATCAACTCCACCTCGTTCTCACGAATGCTGCCGGTTTGCTGCGTACTGGCAGTCAGTTCATCGAGCAGGCAGTCGGTCAGGTGCTCCAGGCTCAGCACCTGCTCACCTGGCTCGCGCATGGCCAGCGCCGAGCGCAGGACCATTTCCAGCTGACGGATGTTGCCCGGCCAGTCGAAGTTGCCGAGCAACTCGCGCAGGCCCTTGTCCAGGCCGACACCTTCGGCGCCGAACTTGCCCAGCAGGCTGTCGATGACCTCGCTCAGGTCGTCACGGTCGCGCAACGCCGGCAACTGCACGCTTACGCCGTTGATGCGGTAGTAGAGGTCTTCACGAAAGTGCTGGTCGAGTACCAGGCGTTTCAAATCGCGGTGGGTGGCACAGATCACCGCCACGTCGATGTCCTGCTCGTCGCCGCCGCCAAGCGGCGCGACCCGGCGCTCCTGCAGCACCCTGAGCAGGCGCGCCTGCAGGGCCAGCGGCATGTCGCCGATTTCGTCGAGAAACAGGGTGCCGCCGTGAGCCTGCATCAGCCGGCCGACCATACCGCCACGGCGCGAGCCAGTGAAGGCGCCTTCGCGATAGCCGAACAGCTCGGACTCGATCAGACCTTCCGGGATGGCGGCGCAGTTGACCGCGACAAAGGGTTTGTCGGCACGCGGGCTGGACTGGTGCAAGGCGCGCGCCACGACCTCCTTGCCGGTACCGGTCTCGCCCAGCAACAGCACCGGCAGATCATTGTTCAGGCCCCGGCAAGCCATGCGCAGGGCCCGGGCCAGGCGTGCATCGCTGCCGGCCAGGCTTTCCGGTTGCGCAGGTTTAGGCGCGGGGATCGCCTTGCCAAGGGCTCGCGGCGTACTCATGGCGGCACGCTGCGGTAGGTGTACCGCGCGGAAGAAAAACTCGCCCTTGGCGGTCTGCACGCTGTTCACCCGGTCGCTCCACAGGCGGGTGAGGAAGGCTGATGTGCGTTCGCCCATCAGCTCACTGCAACGCCTGCCAAGCAGCGCCGGACGCGCCAGCTGGAGCAGTTCACAGGCGCGCTCGTTCGCCGCCAGCACCTCGCCGTCAAGGCTCAGCGCCAGCAGGCCGTGCCAGGCACTGCCAAGGTATTGCGCACGGTTGTGAAATGACAGCACCAGCTGATCGGGATAGCACAGGCCGAACATCCGGCTCTCGATATTGCTGGCCGCCATGATCAGTGTGGAGAGGTTGTCCTGAGGCTGGGCCATGATGCCTTCGCGGGTCAGGTCGAGAACGCCGATCACATGCCCCTGAGGATCGCGCAGCGGCACCGAGGTGCAGGAAAACGGGCTGAGTCGGTCCAGGTAATGCTCGCCGCAGTTGATCAGGGTCGGGCGGCCCTCGACCACAGCCGTACCGATGGCGTTGGTGCCACGGCTCGACTCGCTCCAGCAACTGCCTGGATGCAAGTCGCGCAGGCCGGCCTGGTTGAGCTCGGTCGTCTGGCCACCGATGGCCAGGATGTTGGCCTGCGCATCGCCGAGAATGATCATCCCGCTGTTGCCTTGGCGGGCAACCAGGTATTCCATTTCCGGTGTAGCGGCGTCGATCAGCAGACGGTTACCGTCGAGCAGCTCCTGCAAGCGCTGACGTACGCCCAGCTCGACCTCATCGGAGGCCAGGCAGCTCAGGCCATGGCCCAGGCTGCGCCGCCACGAGGCATCAATTTCCTCGCGTAGCATGCCCTGCGGCAAGGCGCCTTCACTGACAAGTTTCAGGCGGGCCATGCGCGATGTCTGCAATGGATCGGTAGCAATTGTTATTGGTATATGTCGCGCCATCTCTGACTCCAGCGTGATGCGATTGCTCCATCTGCGCTGACTTTACCCCAATATCTCCCTGCTTCCATACATTGCCGGCAAAACCCTGCAGTTTCATTGCCCTCCCGTGATAAACCAGCGGAAATACGGGTTGCGCCCGTCTGTCTGCATCAACTGCCGAACCTCCCGCGCCCAGGCCTGGCGATTGCCGTTGTAGGCCAGCAGGGTCAGCCCATAAAAGCCCCGCAACACCTGCCATTCGTCCTCAACAGAGGCCTGTAACGCCGTGCCGGCATTGACCAACGGCGGCGCGCTGCGCAGCACCAGCAACTCCGGCAATACCCGGGTGATTTCCCTGGAGCGTACCCAGGGCGCGTATTCGATCCGTGGATGGTTGTCGGTCACCGCCTCGGCATCCCCGGCAAAACGCTCAAGCCCCTGGCGGTCGGTGATCCAGGTAGCCAGCAAGGCGCTCATCGAGTCGACCCCGACCTCAGCCAGCGCAGCGGCCACTTCAGGTTGCGAAAAGCGCTGGCTGATCCGCGCCGCGTCGAGTTCCAGCGGCGCAGGTGAGCCGATCAGGAGCATTTCATGGAACTCCGTGGTCCACAGCGAGGCATGGGGAAACACGTTCAGAAAGCTGCGCACCAGCGAACGGCTGTCTTCAAGGTTCTGGGTCGGCAAGGGCAGCCATTGCGCGACTATGCCACCCTCCTCCAGGCGTGACGCCGCCAGCTCATAGAAGTCCTGCGAGTAGAGATTCACCACCCCGGCGGCGGAAGGCGGTGGCGGTTCGAGGGTGATCAGGTCGTAGCGCTCGGCACTGCGCAGCAATTCACGACGGCCATCGCGCAGACGGATGTCCAGACGCGGATCATTGACGGCATTGTAGTTACCCTTGAACAACGGCGCGGCCGCCAGCACCTCAGGCAGCAGTTCGGCCACCACCGGGCGCTGCAGGCCCTGATAGCGCAATATCGCCCCGGCGGTAATCCCGGTGCCGAAGCCGATCACCATGGCCGAGCGCGGTTCCTGGCGATGAATCAACAGTGGCAGCAGTGCCTGCAAGCGCATGTAGCGCAACGACGGCATGGCATCGCCCGTGTTGGATACGCCCTGGATGTACAGGCGGTTGAAGCTGCGCTCCTGACGCGGCTGGGCTACCACGGCAACGGTGCCGCCCCGGCCCTCTTCATAAAAAGTGATGCGACCGTTGCGTGCACCGGGCAGCAGCTCCGCCAGGCGTTGCGGCGGCGTCAACACCCCCACCACCACAGTCGCCAGCGTCACGCCGAGGATTGCTGCGCGCATCCCTCTGTGCAGTACTTTGCCGCGCCAGACCACCCAGCAACCGACTGCGGCAGCGACCAGCGCCAGCACCACCAAGGTACGCACCAGGCCAATGCCGGGAACCAGCACGAAACCGGTGAGCATGACGCCAATGATGCCGCCCACGGTGTTCAAGGCGACTACCGCGCCGACATCCCGGCCGACCTGCGTGCTGTCCACGCTTAAGCGCAAGGCCAACGGGAAGGCGGCGCCGAGGACGGTAGTGGGCAGGAACACCACACATAGCGCCGCTGTGGCAAAGCGCGCGCACATTCCGGCGAGCTCATTGCCGGTAAGGTGTAGCACCAGCGCTTCGACCTCGGTCTGGGCCATGATCAGCCAACGGCCCAGACCGGCGATCTGCACCAGTGCCAGCAAACCGGCCAGCGCGATCAACAGGCCGAACAGGCCCCAGGGGTCTCGAATCCGGTCAGCACGGCGCGCGTAAAGCGCGCTGCCCAGCACCAGCCCCGCCAGATAAGTGGCCAGCACCACGGAGAAGGCAAATGTGCGAGTGCTCATGAACTGTACGATCGACTGGGTCCACACCACCTCGTAACCCAGTGCTACCCCACCGGCCACGCAGTACAAGGCAATCGCCAGACGCGCCGCCGGCGAGCGTGGCGCCATGCTGATCGGCGTTTCGCAAGGGAGCTGTTCATCGCGCCGACGTGCCAGCCAGGCACCCGCTGCAGCCAGCAGGTTCAGTGACGCGGCCACCAGCGCGCTGCCAGTGACGCCGAATTGCGGCAGCAACACAAAGGCCGCCAGCAGCGTGCCGCCAATGGCACCTGCGGTATTGGCCGCATAAAGTCGCCCGCCGGCTTCGGCCAGTTGGCCTTGGGCGGGGGTCAATGCCCTTACCAGAACCGGAAGCGTGCCGCCCATCAGGAACGCTGGCGCGCCTACGAGAATGAAAGGGACCAGCCAGGCCAGCAAGCCGACGTGGCTTTCCAGGCGGGCGAACAATCCAGCTGAATTGGCCAGTGCCAGGGTGCTCAAGACACCCAATACCGCCACGGCCAGCTCCAGGCCGGCATACAGCCTGACCGGACGGCGCAGGCGATCGGCCCAGCGACCGAACACCAGGCCACCCAGTGCCAGCCCGGCGAAAAAAGCGCTGATGCCGGCGGTGATGGCATACACCTCAACCCCGACGACCAGCGACAGTTGCTTGACCCACAACACCTGATACACCAGCGCCGCTGCACCGGACACGCACAGCAGCAGTGCCGGCACCCGCATATGCAGGGGTAAGCGTTGACCGGCCTGATCAGGAACAGATGAGCGCACTTGAGGGGAACTGACAGCTGAGGGCATCGATTGACCTTATCGGTACATTGTGGGAGCGGGCTTGCCCCGCGATGCGATGTGGCTGATAGCCCGCAATCGCGGGGCAAGCCCGCTCCCACCTCAAGAAGCTGCTCCCACCTGAGGGAGCAGCGTTAGCCTTACTGCTTCATCTTCTCTGCAATCTTCTTGTCCACTTCCTCGCGGACCTGGTCAATGCTGAAACTGGCCGGGCGCTGGCTCGGCGGATAGTCGACGAAGGTCTGCAGGAATACTGCCGCCTTGCGGGTCCCCTGGAAGATCAGGTAGTCGTTCTTGGCCAGCCAATCGAAGTACTGGTCGGAGACGACATCTGCGCGTTCATACGGGTCCATACGCAGATTGAACATTTTCGGCACCCGCAAGCAGGTAAAGGGCTCGCTCCATACTTTGAAACCGCCCGGTGCACGCTGCTCACAGAACACCAGTTTCCAGTCGCCAAAGCGCATGGAGACCAGCTCGCCGTCGTCATTGAAGTAGTAGAACTCGTCACGCGCACTCTTGTTAGCCTTGCCAGTCAGGTAATCCAGCTGGTTGAAACCGTCCAGGTGCACTTTGAAGTTCTTGCCTCCAACATCAGTACCTTTGAGCAAGCGGTCCTTGATATCGGTGTCACCCGCCGCAGCGAGCAAGGTCGGGAACCAGTCCAGACCCGAGAACATCTGGGTAGAAATCGTGTCAGCCTTGACTTTGCCTGGCCAACGGACCATTGCCGGTACCCGGTAAGCGCCTTCCCAGTTGGAGTTCTTCTCGTTACGGAACGGTGTGGTGGCGGCATCCGGCCAGGACCACTGGTTCGGACCGTTGTCCGTGGTGTAGACGACAATGGTGTTGTCAGTAACCTTCAAGTCATCGAGGGTCTTGAGCAATTTGCCGACATCGCCATCGTGTTCCAGCATGCCATCGGCGTAGTCGTTACCGACCATGCCGCTTTGCCCCTGCATCGACTCGCGAATGTGGGTGAAGGCGTGCATGCGCGTGGTGTTCATCCACACGAAGAACGGTTTGTCGGCCTTGACCTGCTTGTCGATGAAGTTGATCGCCGCCTGGGTGGTTTCGTCGTCGATGGTTTCCATGCGCTTTTTGGTCAGCGCGCCGGTGTCTTCGATCTTGCCGTCGGCACTGGACTTGATCACGCCACGTGGCGAAGCCGCTTTGACAAACTCCGCATCATCCTTGGGCCAGTACGGCCGTTCCGGTTCTTCTTCGGCGTTCAAGTGGTAGAGGTTGCCGAAGAACTCGTCAAAACCGTGGTTGGTCGGCAGGTATTCATCACGGTCGCCGAGGTGGTTCTTGCCGAACTGGCCAGTGGCATAACCCTGGGCCTTGAGGGCCTGGGCGATGGTGACGTCACGTGCCTGCAAGCCGACCGGCACGCCGGGCATGCCGACCTTGGACAGGCCAGTACGCAATGCCGATTGCCCGGTAATGAAGGTCGAGCGGCCGGCGGTGCAGCTGTTCTCCGCATAGTAATCGGTGAACATCATGCCTTCTTTGGCAATCCGATCGATGTTGGGCGTCTGATAGCCCACCACGCCCTTGCCATAGGCACTGATGTTGGTCTGGCCGATGTCATCGCCGAAGATCACCAGAATGTTGGGTTTGTCTGCGGCATGCACGGGGTTCATCCCCATCGCCACGCCGGCGGCAAGAGACATTGTCGTTATCCACCTTCTACTGAGCTTCATATGGCCTGTTCTCCGTCTCACGTTACTGGCGTTGGCCACGACTACGTGCACGAGAGGTACCGGTTAGCGAAAGGGTCCCTGTGCGCCTGCGGTGTTTCATTTACTGGCTATCAATACTGTCGAAGGGATAAACACGCTGCCACTCGCGGGCCATATCGACCACGGTCCAGCCATTGCGGGTGGCGGTCGTCAGCGCCTTGTCCAGACGCCCGACTTTGCTGTCGCGGTCATAGGCCCATTCGCGCTTCGCGTCAGTGTGGTGCACCAGCCCGGCGAAACGCTTGCCGGGTCCGGCCTTGGTCCACTGCAGCATTTGCAGGTCGCCATCGGAATTACCGAAGGCCAGGATCGGACGACGGCCGATCAGCGCATCGATGCTCTCCGGTTTGCCCGGCCCATCATCGTTGTGTGCCAATTTGGGCAGGCGCTGGATCGACAGGCTGCCGTTGCGGTCTTCAAAGCGGGTATCCAGGGTGGTGCCGATGACCTGTTCCGGGGGAATGCCATAGACCTCTTCGGCGAAAGCGCGCATGAAAGCGACTTCGCCACCCGAGACAATGTAGGTCTTGAAACCATTGGCCCGCAGGTACTGCAACAACTCCAGCATCGATTGGTAGACCATTTCGGTGTAGGGCTTGCTGGTTTTGGGATGCACTGCGGTGGCGAGCCAGCGCCGGGTCTGGGCAATAAAGTCTTCGGTGCTGACTCCCGCATGGGTGGCCACAATGATTTTCATCATTCCGTCTTTACCGCTGGCGGCCAAGGCTTTCTGGTCGCCGTCAAGCACTGCCTTGAACGGTTGCTGGGTTTTCCACTCAGGGTGTTGCGGGGCCAGGCGCTTGACTTCATCCAGGGCAAACAACACCTCGAAGTACATCGGCTGCTCGCTCCACAAGGTGCCGTCATTGTCGAACACGGCAATGCGCTCGGCCGGCGCGACGTAGTCCTTGCTGCCCTCTGTGGTCACGGCAGCGACAAACTGTTCGATCGCCTGGCGCGAGGCGCCGTTGTACCAGGACGGCAGCGGGTCCGCAGCCTGGACCAGCAGCGGTAGCATCAGCAGCAGACTGAACAGCCAACGCATCGGGTGGACTTGAGGCATAGCGCATCCTTGAACAGTTACCTGGCTGGCACATGAACATCATTGGCGACTGGGGAATAGCGAATTCTCAGCAAGTCTAGTGAACGATTTACAGCTGCGTCGGATAATTTTCAGAAAATGCTGATAGCTTCACGCGGGCGCGATGGACGCTCAGGAAATGCCGCCGCGACCATTACTCAAAGCACTGACTTTTAGGGGATGTTATTTTGGTGGGGGTAATGCAAAACCGAAAAAGGCCTTGCCACCCTGTTTCTCGTTCAGGTTACTGCCGCGACGGTCTCGTTGGCTTGTTCTATGCGGTGGTGTGCGACACTTTTCCGTTCAGAGCCTAACACCGGGTATCGTTGAAATTTAACCAATTCCCGCAGTTGGTATCACTCGGTACCAACCGCGAAAATTAGCTGTATGGGATCTATATTTTTTGCACTGGCACCCTAACTGTATAAGGCATATTGATGTCGCCGTGATGTTGATAGCATCTAGCTTCAAATATCATCCCTTCAGCCAAATCACCCCTAAACACTATAGTTGATGTCGCGTGATCCACGCGGACCGCATCTACACCATTGAGTTTAAATGCAGTAGCCGTCCTACCGTAAGCGCGATAATAGAACCTTACAGCAACAGTACTATACGCCTGAAAAAACAAACACCGCATATAAGGATTTTCACAATAATGACTTGCATTATGTAGATTACCAAGAATCCAGATCCAAGCGTTATCATCCAGGCTCACCATCGTACCCGAAACACGAATACCTTTGCCCGCTGTTGGATAGACCTCCGCGGTGTTAACCACCAACTTATTCCCGGAAAATGTGAGACCGGCCCCCGCATCCACACTCACTGCTCTACCATTGGCAGTAGTACCTTTGCCCGCTGTTGGATAGACCTCCGCGGTGTTAACCACCAACTTATTTCCGGAAAATGTGAGACCGGCCCCCGCGTCCACACTCACTGCTCTAGCATTGACAGTAATACCTTTGCCCGCTGTTGGATTAGTCGCCATCGGGTCAACAGCAACTTTTCCACTCGCTATTGTCAGCCCGGCCCCAGGCCCCGCCCCCGGTGCGCCATCAGCAGTTTCCAGCCCTAGTAACTGATGTAGCGTATGTATATAGTCAATCAGAAGTTTGAAATCGTCCTGAGTCGGGACTTCTCCGGTCTTGAAGCGGTCCCGTACCTCCAAACTAAAGCCGTTCAGACGTGCCTTGACATCCTGATTCATGAGAATTTTCCTTTATATGACTGAGGGTAGCGGCTTAAATAAAATCATCGCCCCTCTCAGAAGATCTCAAATACCTCAACGATACAACTGGCATTTTTGTCAGTTGCGCGGAGCTCGGCTGATACTATACTTGCAGCCCCTGTCTCACACTCGTTAGGGGTTCAATGGTTTTAATCTACAGTGCGAACGTTCTACCTTATGTTTCGTCAACTGCCGCTTTGATGACTGCAGTGTTTGAAGCAGTTCCGCTGACACATCAACGCCCTCAGCGGTAGGGGCATAGCAAAATCTCAACAAATCCTGTGAGCGATTAGCAGTTGCGTCGGACGCTTCCCCAGAAAATGCCGACAGCGTCCGTTTACCAGTGCTACGCCGTACCCACAGATAGAGCCCGTCCAATC
The DNA here is from genome assembly GCF_000746525.1 of Pseudomonas alkylphenolica. Classification (NCBI taxonomy): domain Bacteria; kingdom Pseudomonadati; phylum Pseudomonadota; class Gammaproteobacteria; order Pseudomonadales; family Pseudomonadaceae; genus Pseudomonas; species Pseudomonas alkylphenolica. The sequence continues at coordinate 2,727,558 of NZ_CP009048.1, read as the reverse complement.
GCAGTGGGCGGCTGCTTAACTGTTTACGCAATAACTGCCAGGCGTAGCCTGCGGAGGCCAGCCAGGTACGGCGGCGAGTTTCCTTCCAGTGCCGGTACCGCACCAAAGAACCCCTGGCCCATGGGCGCCCGAAGTAGATCAGGCAAGCACCGGCCAGCAACGCCGCCGACAGCAACAACCAATGCCCGGAAAGGCGAACATGTGCCTGCCGCCCGAGCGCGCGCAGGTCGTCATTGATGGAAAACGGCGCGCTGTAATTGCCTTTGCCTGCTTCGAAGCTCACGGCGTCGACCACCGTGCTACGGGCTTCACCGCTGCTGGCATCCCACCAATCGAAGGCAATGGCCGGCAGACTGAGCGGCCCTTCCTGCTCAATCACATAGGTCACGCTGTCTTCACGCACACCACCGGAAACCCCGCCGCGGCCATCACTCAGCGCGCTGACGTTGGGCGTCTGCAGATACCGTTTCAAACCCTGCACCTGAGCAAAGGATGGTGGCGGAATCAGCATGGCCTGGACGCCTTGCGCCTGAATTGTCAGATGCCGGGTAATGCTGTCGCCAACCCGTAAAGGGTCATGCGAGCGCTGCAGCGTTTGTGTGAGGGTGACCGACTTGGCGACCAGGCGATGTTGATCGCTTGCACCCGCCAGGGCTTTGGCGACAAAGGTCAATGGCTGGCTGTTGAGCGTAACGGCGCCACTGCCCTGCCCTGGCTGAACCTGGAAGGTCAGCGCCGGGATGGTGAATGGCTGCGCCACTTGCGGGGTGATCTGGTAGGTGTAGCGCAAGCCGAAGAAGGTCTTGCCGTCCTGCTTTTCGTTCAGGTGTTGTGCTTCGCCACTGGGTGGCGTCACCAAGGCGCCGGGCAGTTCCAGCGCGGGCAGGATTGGCGCTGCGGTGTACCAGGTGTCCACCAGCAGATCCACCTCCATGCTCAGCGTGCCGCCCACCACCACGCCGGTTTCCGGTATCAGGCGGCTCTGTATCCGTACTTCCGGCGCTGCACTGGCAAACACCGGCGCACACGCCAGCAGAACCCACAGCAGGTGTTTCATTGCGTACCTCCAGCAGGCTGTCGGGCTGCGTTCTGGAGCATGAACTTGCGTTTGAGAAACTGCGCAGGCGAAGTCGTCAGGTTGTTCAACCACAGCTGGTCAGAAGCTGCTTGTGGTGTGCTCACCTGCTTTTGCTGCCCACCCTGGCTGGGGGTCTGGTCCTCCACCACCTTGTCGGCTTTTTCATCCGGGGTGCCGGCCTCTTGCTGGTCCTCGTAATCCTTCAGCAAGGCTTGGACCAAGGCCAGGTTGGCTTTGGCCTGGGGGAAATCCGCCTGCTTTTGCAGCGCTTGCTGGTAGGCGCTGATGGCCTGGGGGAACTTGAACAGGCGCACGTAGATATTGCCCAGGTAAAAGTGCGCCGAGGCACTGTCAAGGCGGGCGAAGCTGGCCAGTGCCGCCGGGTAGTCCGCAGCGTTGTAGGCTGCGACACCTTTCCAGAACGGATCGTGGAAGTGCTCTGCGGCCTGTGGAAAATGGCCATGCTCAAAGGCCCAGCGGCCTTGCTGGTCCGGGGTGAAAAAGGCATCGGCCAATGCACCTGCTCGTGCCGGCTCCGAAGGTGCACTGAACATGACTATCAGCAGCAACCCCAGCCAGTTCACCCGCCATCCCCGACGCACACACAACAGTGCAATCAGCGCCAATGGCCAGCACAGCCAATAGCCGGCGTCCTTCCAGTGCACTTGCTGCTCATCGCCTTGAACCGCCTGAAAGTGCTGCTGAGCGTGCAGCGTGATCCAGTCCAGATCATCGTCGTTGAGCGTCAGGCTACCCAGAGGCGCGTCGGCTGCCTGCGCCAATTGCTTGAGTGCCTGGCTATCGAATGTCGCTTGCAAGGGCTGGCCGTCATCGGCAATCCGCGGGCGCCCTTTGGCATCGAGCAACACACCACCGTCCTGGCTGCCAACGGCCAGTACCAGAACTTGCAGATCACTGCCGGACAAGCGCTTGGGAATTTCCTCGAACTGTTCCGGCGCAGCGCCATCGGTGACCAGCAGCAGGGTGCCGGGCATTTTCTCGGCATCGAGCAGTTTGCGCGCCAGCTCGATCACACCGACAACATCCTTGCCAGATTGCCCGATCAGGTCGGTCGAGAGTGCCTGCAGGAATGTATCGAGCAGTTCCGGGTCCTCGGTGGCCGGCAACACCAGGTGCGCGCCACCGGCATAGGCAATCAGCGCCGTGCGCGCGCCGGCACGGCGCTGGATCAGGTCATGCAGTTTGTGCTTGGCCGCAGACAGGCGCGACGGCGGCACGTCATCAGCATCCATCGACGGTGACAGGTCGATGGCCAGTATCAACGGCGCGCGGTTGTCGACGAAATCCGGTGTGTCCTGGGTCCAGGTCGGCCCGGCGACAGCTACCGCGCCCAGCCCCAGCATCAATACCAGCAGATGCACCGGGCGCAGGCGTTGCTGATCGTCCGGGGTAATCAGCAGAGGTTCAACCAGGTGCGGTGCAATCAGGCCCTTGAGCTGACGCCTGAGATCATGGCGGCGCAGCCAGGCCCATGGCAGCAGGAGTGCGGGCACGATCAGCAGCAGCCACAGAGGGCGCAGGAAGTGGAAGGCACTGAAGTCGATATCCATATCAGCGTCCTGACGGCACGGCGGGTTGGCGCTGAGGTGAAAAACGACTGAACAGCGCTGCCAGGGTATGACTCAACACTAACAACAGCAGCGCCGCGCCCAAGGGTAACCAGAACAGGTCCCGTTTGGGCTGGTGGCTCAAGGTTTTCACCTGGTGTGGCGTGATCTGGTCCAGGGTCGCATAGACCGCTTGCAGGGCCTGGCGATCATCGGCGCGGAAGAAGCGCCCGCCGGTGGCCTTGGCGATGCCCTGCAGCGCCGCCAGATCAACCTTGGCCTCGCCACTGGCCTGCGGATCACCGATACCGATGGTGTGCACCACGACGCCCTGCTGCCTGGCCAGTTGCGCGGCATGGGCCGGGGTGATGGCGCTAGCGGTATCATTGCCGTCAGTGAGCAGGATCAGGACTTTTTCCTGCTCCTTGGCCTTTTCGAACAATTTGATGCTCAGGCCTATGGCATCACCCAATGCCGTATTCGGGCCGGCCATGCCGATGCCGACTTCATCCAGCAGCACCTCAAGACTGGCGTGATCCAGGGTAAAGGGTGCCTGAGGATAGGCGCCCGTTCCGAACACGATCAGGCCAATGCGGTCATCCTTGCGCTGTGCGATGAAATCACGCACAACCCCCTTCACCGCGGTCAGACGATCGCTCTGAGCGCCGTTGGCGTCGGTATAATCTTGCGTTTGCATGGACTGGGAGATGTCGATGGCCAGCATCATGTCGCGGATCGGCTGTTCATGTTCTATGGCTTGCTCTACCCAGACCGGCCGCGCACAGGCGGCGATGACCAGCGCCCAGACCAGCAGATTGAGCAGCAACTGCCAACGCCCGCCGCCAGTCCCCGGGCTGCCAGGTTGCTGGCCGATGGCGCGACTCATGGCAGCAAAAAATGGCACCCGCAGTGCACTGCGTGCTTCCCGATAGACGCCCAGGTAGCGGTAAGCCAACCAGGGCAACGGTAAAAGCAATACCACCCAGGGATAGTCAAACTGCCACATGGTGAGCCTCGATCCAGTGCCTGCTGGCGGCAAAAAGCGCCTTGATCTCAGTGTCCGTCATGCCCTGCACTGCGGCGTCCGGCGCATAGGCCAGGGTAAACAGTCGGGCGGCGAAATCATCCGGTAGCGGCGCTCGGCCATGGTCCTGCAAGAAGCGTTGCCATTGCGCACCACTGAGCGCTGCCGCTGTGGCCGAATCACTGAGTGACAGTGCCACCCGTTTGAGCAGTACTGGTAGTTCGCGCAACGCCTGCAAGTGCTGAGGCGGATCGCTCAACCCCTGCTCCAGTCGATCAAGCTGCAGCAGTGCTTCACGCCGGTAGCGATCACGCTGCCAGCGCCGCCAGCGCCAGATGGCCCACCAGCTGGCAAGGGCCACGACGACCAGCAACACCGCCAGCCACCCCCAGGTCTGCGGCAAATAGCTGAATGCAGGTGTCGGCAACGGCAGCTCCTGGAGCTGGTCGATGGACGGTGGCGATGGCCTGCTCATCGTGCCCTGTCCGTCAGGCGCCCCAGCTCACGACGCACTTGCAGCAGCGGATCTTCGCCGGTGCTGAGCATCAGCACCGGCACCTGGCTGCGGTGCAGCATCTGGGCGACATCCTGCAGGCGCCCGGAAAGAAACGCCGCCAATGGCCGGTTGACCTGGCGCTGACCGACTTCCAGCTCCACCTGCAATTGACCCTGGGTCACGGTCAAGCGCCCCTGCTGCGGGAGTTCCAGGGCGAGCGGGTCGTACACCTGCATGGCAATCACATCGTTGTGGGCACTGAGTTGCCGCAGCAGTTGCAGGGTCTGCGCCGAAACCCCGGAGAAGTCGCTGATGATGCACACCAGGCTGTCGTGACCTGCCGTCGCAATGCAGCTGCGCAGCACGGTATCGAGCTGGTGCTCGCTCTCGCTATCGGGCCCGGTGGCCGACAGCTGATGATTGCTGCGTATCACCGCGGCGCACAGTGCTTCAACCCGTGCCCGGCTGCGTAGCGGGCGAATGTGCTGTATTCCTTGGTCGTCAAACACCAGGCCACCGACGCGGTCACCGGCATGAAAGGCTATCCACGCCGACAGGGCTGCCAGTTCAGCGGCGACGACCGATTTGAAACTGCGTTGTGAACCGAAGAACATGCTCATGCGCTGATCGACCAGAATCAGGGTTGGCCGGTCACGCTCTTCGGTGAAGGTGCGCACAAAGGGCTTGCCGTAGCGCAGCAAGGCGCGCCAGTCGAGGTGACGCAGATCGTCACCGGGAATGTAGCGGCGCAATTCATCGAAGCTCAAGCCACGGCCCCGCAGGCGTGAAGCATGATTGCCGGAAAGAATGCTCGACAACGGCTGGCGAGCAAGAAAGCTCAGGCCGCGGACGCGATGCTCCAGTGCCATCAGCTGGCTGAGCGAGGCATAGACGAAGCCATCCGGCTGCAAGTCAGGCATGAGATCAGGCCGGGATCGCGACGCGATCGAGCAGCCGGTCAAGCACTTGATCGGCGCTGACCCCATCGGCGACAGCATCGTAGGTAAGCTGCAGACGATGGCGAAGCACTGGGTGCACAACAGCACGCACATCATCCGGTGAGACGAAATCATTGCCCGACAGCCAGGCATGGGCCCGCGACACCCGGTCCAGGCTGATCCCCCCGCGCGGGCTGGCGCCAATCTTGATCCAGCGGGCCAGGTCCTCATCGTAGTCACCCGGTTTGCGGGTGGCGTTGATCAAGTCGATCAGGTAGCGGTCAATGGCTTCGGCGACATGGATGCCGGCCACTTCGCTACGCGCTGCGAACACGATCTCTTGAGGCAAACGCGCCGGCGCCTGGCTGGCATTGTTCACCTGCTGGTCTTCGCTACGCACCAGGCGCAGCACCAGGGTTTCATCTTCGACCTTGGGGTAATCCAGGTGCAGCTTCATCAGAAAGCGGTCCATCTGCGCTTCCGGCAGCGGGTAAGTGCCTTCCTGCTCGATGGGGTTCTGGGTGGCCAGCACCATGAACAATGCAGACATCGGATAGCTCTGCCCGGCAACCGTGATCTGCCGCTCCTCCATGGCTTCGAGCAAGGCAGCCTGGACCTTGGCCGGTGCGCGGTTGATCTCGTCGGCAAGAATGACATTGCCGAACAACGGCCCCGGCTGGAACTTGATCTGGTTGCCTTCGGCAGTCTGCTGAAGAATCTCCCCGCCGGTGATATCGGAGGGCAGCAGATCAGGGGTGAACTGAATCCGCTGCATCTTTGCGTCCAGGTGAGTCGCCAGGGCTTTGACCGTGCGGGTCTTGGCCAGCCCCGGCAAGCTTTCGAGCAGCACATGACCATTGGCCAACAACCCCAGCAGCACATGCCGAATGGTTTCGGCCTGCCCCAGCACCTGCTGCGCAACGCTCGCCTCCAGCGTGGATATCTGCTCACGTATGCTCACTGTGTCGTTCCCTGATCTGGCCGGTATGGGTAGATCCTAGCAGTGCGTGATGCACGCGCCAGCGACCGGCCAACGTTGCTGGCAATGGCTGAGCGGCTAGGCTGGATTACGTCAACACTTCAGGCGTTCACTGACCATAAAGAGTCTGCCATGACCATTACAGCCAGCCAGCGACTGCGTGCTCTCAAGATTTCCACCCTGTGTTCGGCACTGTGGCTTGTACACGGAACGAGCTGGGCCGGTGGCATCACCATGTATGAAGCAGGCCAGGAAGGCTCCGGTCTGGCTAACGCCGGTGCGGCAGTGCTGGCCACCGACCCCAGCGTGATGATGAACAACCCGGCGGGACTGACTCAGCTGCCGGGCACTCAAGTCAATGCAAACGGCCTGTTGATGCTCGGCCATATCCGTTTTTCACGCGATAGCGGCAACCAGTTCGACGGCAACGAAGGTGGCAACGCGCTGGAGTATCTGCCCGGCACCAGTTTCTTCATCAGCCACCAGTTGGATGAGCGTTCGAGTATCGGCTTTGGCATGTATGGCAACTTCGGGCTGGCCCTGGACTATGACGATGACTGGGCCGGCCGCTACTTCACCCAGGAAGCCGCGATTATCGGCGTATCCCTGCAGCCGACCTATGCCTACAAGTTGACCGATGACCTGTCAGTGGGCATCGGCCCACGGTTGATGTACGCCTATTACCGCACCGAAGCTGCAATCAACAACAACTTGCTGGGGCTGGCAGACAGGCCTGACGGCCAGCTGGAATACAAGGACACCGATGTCGGCACCGGGGTCAACGTCGGCGTGCTTTACCGGCTCAATCCCAAGGTCATGCTCGGCCTTGCCTACACCAGCAAGATCGACCTGCACTTCAAGGACCGGCTGCGCATCGATGATGTCAGCAATCCGTTGCTCAACGTGGCGTTGAACCGCTTGAACATCGATGACCTGAAGCTTGACATGCAAGTGCCGCAGACGGTGCTGGCCAGTGCCTCTTATGACCTGGACGCACAATGGAAGCTGCTCACCAGCCTCGGCTGGCAACAATGGAGCGAGTTCGGCGAGATCGGTGTGGAGGTCGACACCGATAACGCCGGCACCAGCATCACTGCCGACCGCAAGTACAAGGACACCTGGCATGCGTCACTGGGCGCACAATACCAGGCGTCGCCCAAAGTACGCTGGAGCATGGGTGTGGGTTTTGACAGCTCCATGGTCGACGACCGCGATCGTACCGTGGACAACCCGGCCGGCGACACCTGGCGCTTCGCTACCGGGGTGAACTACCAGGTCGACGAAGGGCTCGACCTGCACCTGGCCTATACGCTGATCTGGGTCGGTGATCTGGATGAAGAGCAGAGCAAGGCGCGCTCAGGCACGACGGTGTCGGGCACTTACGAAAATATGGCCTTGCACGTGATTGGCGGTGGTGCGGTGTGGCGGTTTTGAAGGTGCTGACCTGATCAAACCGGCCCCATGCGCATCAGCACAGCTGGGGCCTATGCTCGATCACTGCTGCCAGTAAGGCTCGATCCCCTGCAAACGTGGATCATCGGGGGCGACCTTGCGCATGCGCTGCACATACTCGAAAGCCTCACTGCGCTCACCCGCCAGGGCATGCAGATAGATCAGCGAATACAGCAGGTCTGGATCGTTCGGTGACTGCTCAAGACCACTGCGCAGTGCATTGATGGCGTCATCGCGACGGTTCAGGCGCGACAGCAGCAAGCCCTGGTTGTAGCGAATCCGGGTGTTGTCCGGCAACGCCACGGCCGCGGTTTGCATCCACTCCAGCGCTTGCTCGGCCTTGCCCTGCTCGACCAGCAGCAAGGCGAGCATGTACGCCAGGTTGCCATGGTCAGCCGTCGGCATTTTCTCCAGCGCGAGTCCTTCGCGCAGAACCTGTTCTGCTTGATTCAGCTGCTGCGAGGCGCTGAGCAGGGTTACCAGGTTGACCCGGGCGGGAACGAAATACGGGTCCAGTTTCAAGGCCTGGCGATACTCGTCCATCGCTTCGGCATCGCGCCCCTGGCGGCTCAACAGCACGGCCAGATTGAGGCGGCCACCGGGCAGGTCGGCGTTGCCGCGCAAGCGTTGCTCGTAGTCAGCCAGCAGGGTCTTGAACGACTCGCGCGACTCGGCAGGCAATTGCTCTGCCGGTACATCGGCCAACGCCCTGACAGCTTCATCGCGCACCGCCAGGGTCGGGTCCTTGAGTAGCGGCAACAACGGCTGCAGGCGTTGCGCCGGGGGAACGCTGGCAAAGCCTGAAACGGCATAGGCACGCACCAGCGCACTGCTGTCCTGCAGCGCCCAGCCCAGGCTGATGACCGAGCGGGCACCGAGATCGGCCATCTGCTCAGCGGCCGAAGCCCGGACAATCGCCGGTTTGCCTTTGTCGGCCAATACCGCGTTGAGTTCGCTGAAGGCGATCCCCTCGCCGCTGCGCACTGCGTGGAAGTTCTCGCCATAGTGCGGCGGACGCTGCGGCTGCCCGTACCAGCCTTCGATGGCCTTGGCCGCCCATTGCGGCGTTTGCTGCTGATGGCAGGCCGTACAGGCGTCCGGGCTGCCATCCTTGCTCGCCAGGTCCGGCCGCGGGATACGCAGGCTGTGGTCACGCCGGGGATCGACCACCATGTAGGTTTTCGTCGGCATGTGGCAATTGACGCACTGGGCGCCGGGCGTGCCTGCCGGGTGGTGATGGTGCGCCTCGCTGTCGTAGTCCTTGGCCTGCAGGCTGGGAAAACGGGCGACCGGCGCCTGGCTATTGTGGCACTGCAGGCAGAGGCCATTGCCTTCGACCTTCACTTTGCTGGTGTGCGGGTTATGGCAATCGGTGCAGCCTACCCCCGCTGCATACATCTTGCTCTGGGTAAACGAGCCATATTCGTAGACTTCGCCATCAATCTGGCCATCGGCGTGGTAGAGATCCCTGCGCAAGGTCGCCGGCAGGCTCTGGTCCAGTTGTGGATGCCCGGGCATCTGGCCGACGCCAAGGGTTTGTCGACGGCTGTGGCAAAAAGCACATTGCTCGACCAGCCCCTGGCTACCGAGTGCTTTGTAATCCACCGCCAGCCCTGTTTCGGTTGCTGAGGAATAGGTCTTTTCAGCGGGCTTTGCCGTTTTTGCCCAATCGACATGCGCCTGACCAGGCCCATGGCAGCTTTGGCAACCGACATTCTTTTCCTGCCAGGTACTGGCAAAGCTGTCTTCGCGGTCGTTGTAGTTTTTCATCAGCCGCGTCGAATGGCAGTCGGCGCACATGCCATTCCAGTTCTGGTAACGGCCGGTCCAGTGCAAGGGATCGTTGGGGGCAAAGCGCTGGCCGGGGTACAGCGAGAACCAGCGTTGCCCGCCCTCTTCCTTGCTGCGACTGTCCCAGGCAATGGTCAACGCCTGCAGCCGGCCACGGGGCAAAGCCACCAGGTACTGCTGCAGCGGGTAGTGCCCGAAGGTATAGAGGATTTCGAAATCCGCAGGCTTGCCCTCCTCGCCCTCGGTGTTGACGTAAAAGCGCTTGCCCTTGGAAAAGAACCTGGCGTTGACCCCGGCCTCATCGAACTGCGCGTTCTTGAAGTTGCCCAGTACGTTGGCGGCCGTAGCGTCGCGCATGGCCCAGCCATGGTCGGAGTCTTGCCACTGTTTGGCTTGCTCGGCGTGACAGCCAAGGCAGGTGGCAGTGGCAACATAACCTTGGGCCGAACCGGCCTGTGCGGGCGATCCAGCAGACGTCGGGTTGGCCCAGGCCGGGACCAGCGCCGACAACACCATCAGCATCACACCTGAACGCAATCCGTGCCGAAATCCGGACAGCCAACTGTCCCTAGCCTTGTCGTGCCCCATTCACTGCTCCACGGTCGATTCGATCTCGCCCTGTGCCGGGCGCTTTAGCGTCTGCGGGCTTTAGGCTAGTGCATCTTTGCGCCAGCAGCCGAGCGAAATTCCAAAAAGGCCTAGGATTTATTCCAAAAACAGCAGCTGATTGACGGCGAGGCACCGCGTGCGAGTGGACGAGAAAAGTTCAATAAGTTATGTTCAGCAATAACTTTCGGAAGATATACATCTCGATAGTTACGAGAGTCTGGAGAACTGTAAGAACATTCTTACATTGAACTTTGAATCTCAAACATAAGTTATCAGTGCGTCAACAAGGATGTGTAACGCCTGAGGACGCGCCGGCTATCGCAGCTGGCGTCAAACTCATACGCCACAAGGACCTCGTGCCATGTCCAATCATGACTTTCAACTGACCTACTCCATTCCCGAAACCAACGATGGCAGTTCAACCACTGCGCGTGTAAAGATGCGCGATCATCAAGACTGGGAAACGGTCAGTAATATCGAAACAACCCTGACTGGCCAGCTTCAACTTCAAGGTTTGATCAGCGAGAAACGCAAACAGGCCGAAAAAGAAGTGAAGAAGGTTATTCAGGACCTGCTCAAGCAAAGCCGCAAGCGTGACGATCTGAAACTGCATGCCAGCTTGATGGTGTGTGGCCTCGGTGAGCACATGCGCTTCGATGTCATCGCGTAGTTGAACCCTGCCCTGCGCTGGCATCAGGCGCCCCCATCTCGCCTGATGCCAGCGTGGGGCAGGCCCTATGCTCATCAACCTCTAAACCATCATCGCCCTTCTCCCTTCTCACCGGGCTGCTGCGCCGGTGCCGTGAACCAACGCTCCCTGGGCACACGCTTCTCGTCCTGCGGATCCCCCAGATAGTGTGGCGACATGATCTGCACCCCGTATTCATTGAATACGTCCTGAATATTGGCGTGCAGCATGCTCAACAGCTCTGCCCGTGGCCGAGGTTCGCTGGGCACTGCCTGGGCGACCAGGCGATACTCCGGATAGAAGTCCGACAACGCCGTCTGGAACACTTGAGGACTGGGCGTCTGCAAAATCCCGGAAGTACGCTGCGCAGCTTCCAGCAACATGGCTTCAACCTGGCGCCAGGGCGTGTCGTAGCCGATGGTGACAACGGTATCGACCACATACCCGGCGCCTTGCACCACCCGCGAGTAGTTCTTGGTCACCGCCCCGGTGATCATCGAATTGGGTATGGTCAGGACCTCGCCCAGGCCGGTACGAATACTGGTGGTAAACATCCCAAGCTCGGTCACCGTGCCTTCATGCTCGCCAATGCGTACAAACTCGCCGGGACGCAAGGTGCGGGTGTAGGTCAGGATCAATCCTGCTGCCGCCTGCCCGACCACACTGGAGGCGCCAAGGGAAATCATCAGGCCGACCAGCACCGACAAACCCTTGAATGCATCGGTGCCTGCGCCCGGTAGATAGGGATAGGCCATCGCCAGGGCAAACAGCCAGATGGCCAGCGACGTCAAGCGCGTAGTCGGCTGCAAGGTTTCATGGTTGAGCCAGGTGATGGTCCCGGGCCGGGACAGTCGTTCCAGCACCCGCTTGCTGAAGGCGCTGATCCCGCGCGCGATAAAAAAGATCATCAGGGCGATGACCAGCCCCGGAATCGCGCTGACGATGGCGTCAAGCACGTACCGGAGCAGGTTCAGCAAGTAATGATCAAGGCTTTCACCCCAGGGTCGGGTGTAAGGAAAGCGCTGCAAAACAAAGGTCAGCCACTCGTAGGTGAGCAGCAGCACCACGGTCCAGTACACCAATGCCAGCAGGCGCCTGATCAGCGGAAACAGGTTGCTGGTATCCAGTAGCGGGGTTTCCCCCACTTTGAGCACATCGTGATGACGGCGTATGCGTTTGGGTAACTGTGAGAGCAGTTTGCGATGAACGAAGCCGGCAAGACGCGACAGACCAATGAACAGCAAGGTTGCCACCGCACTCATGCCCCCGGCGGTCAACAGAAAGCGTACGCTGCGGGCCTGTTGCGACTCCTCCACCACTTTTTTCAGGCGTTGCGCGGCTTGTGCGGCGGCGTCGGCAACCGATGTTTCAGGGTCGGTATCCTTGGGCGTGACGATGAACGCACGGCGTTCCCCCAACAGCACCAGGTAGCTGTCCTGAATGGTATCGAGGCGCACGACAGGGTCTTCGGTGCCGTTGAGCATTTCGTTGATCACTGCCTGTGCACGCTGTGCCCGCGCCGCAGGTGCTTCTCCGAGCAGGCTCGCGTGAAAGGTAATAATGCTGCGGTTGGCAACTTTCAGCTCAGCCGGTGGTGCCAGGTTCTCGGCAGTATCCTGCGCGGCATTGACGGGGTAGTGAACAACCGTCCATAGCAGGAACAATACACATAAATAGCGCTTTACCCATTTCCCCATGTCCCTTGCTCCTGCCTGAATCCCTCAGTCAGGGTAGTCGTGGTTCTGCGCTTGTACCTGTTGTTCGGCAAACCGCTGTAGGACGGCTCTTTCAGCTCATCCCTACAGTGATAAAAAAACAACCAGGTTAATTTCTTTCTGAAGGAACTGCCCGCAGCACTCAGGCTGGCAGTGCTGCGGGGCATTCAAGTTCGATCAGAAACGCCGTTTCGCCGTTCTCGTGGACGTCGCGAAAGCTGCCGTCCATCGACTGGGTAAGGTTTCGGCACAGTTGCAAAGCAATGCCTTGACGGTGGGCCAGGGGTTGGCAGAGCGTCACTGCGAGGTTCAGGGTGACCACACCAGTGATCTGCATCCGCGTGGTCAGGCTGATGCGCAGGGGTGTTTGCATGGCCTCCTCGCTCAGGTGGCGGATCAGGCTGTCGAGCAACGTGCCAAGACGCTCGCCATCGATCCACAACTGCCTGGTCGTCACCCCTTCCAGGGCCAGCGTCGAGATTGTCCCACCGGCAGGCAGCTGCGCGTTGAAAGCCGCAAGTCGCGCTTCCACCCACTGAACGATGTCCAGCTGGACCGGCACCAGCGGTGGGCGCAACTGATCCAGAGTGACCAACTGCTCCAGTTGTTGCAGACGCAGGCTCAAACGCTGCAAGGCGACCTGGCCGGAAAGCGCCAATTGCGCGCTGCCAAGACCGGATTGCAGGCGCTGCAGCGGTTCGTTCAGATCCTCATGGACCACCCGGGCAAAACCGGTGACTTCCCGGTACCTGGCCCGGGCTTGTTCGTGGGCATCGCGTAATTGACCCAGGAGGATCTGCCGGTCCGTCAGGTCTTCAAAGCTGCCCACCATGCCTACAACGTTGCCACTGGCATCACGCCAGGGTTCGGCCCAGTACTGCAGAAAATGCGGCTCGCCAAGGAACTCGAAGGTTCTCTGCGAACTGAACGGTTCACCTTTTTCGATGAACGCTTCATACCGCGCCTGGTGGGTACGGCCCTGCTCGGGCGTGAACCAGAAGGCGTCCGTCAGACGCCCACCCAGCACCCGCTCCCGGGAAGTATGGTGCTGCGCCAGAAAGGGCTGATTGCACATCAACAAGTGACCCTCCCGGTCACGCACGAACATCGGATTGGGCGAGGCGTCCAGCATGGCCCGCAACAGTGTTTGTTGCGCCGGCTCATGCAGCATTTCAGCTTGCAGCTCAGGTTCGACCGGCGTCATCACGCCCGACTGGCCAATGCCATTGCGTTGCGCGATGGTCGCCAACGCCAGGCGCGAATCGACCTGGAGCTTTTCCTGCAGTCGGGTTTTGTAGGTGCTGACCGTCTTGTAACTGATCGACAGCTGCTCGGCGATGGCCTGATTAGAGCGCCCTTCGCTGATCAGCTCCAGCACCGTCAGTTCTCGCGCCGATAACGTGTCCAGCTCTTTGCCACCCACCGGGGCTGGTGTATTCAGCGCATCCCGAGGGAAATAGCGGCGCCCGTGCACCACGGCGCTCAATGCCCGTTCCAGCTCGAGCGGCTCATCGTGTTTGCTGACAAACCCGTCCGCCCCGGCCTGCACACACAGCCGGGCGAAATGACTGCTGCTCTGCCCGGTGTACACCAACAGCTGCAACGCCGGGTCGCGCAGCTTCAGGCGGCGGATCAGATCGAGACCGCCGAGGCCGCTGATCGCCAGTTCAAGCACGATTAGCTGCGGGGCATCAGTACGCGCGTGCAGCAGCGCATCCTGGCCGTTATCGGCTTCGGCTACCAGTTGATGCCCCAGGCGTTGCAGCACCTGGCCGATGGCCAGACGCAACAACGGTAGTGGCTCGACGATCATTACCCGACTCATTGGGCGCCTCCTTGCAGGCCAACGCCGGCCTGATCAACAAGCCTAGACCAGCGTGGCCTTCAGTGAAGTTCCTACAAACGGCTAAGGCCACTCCTACAGAGTAAATAGCTGCCTAGGCAGAAACTTCCTCCATACATTTTTGGAGGTTGCCATGAAACACATCAGCGAAAGTGCACTGCCTCTGGACCACCTGGCACACAACCGTCTGGCCCTGGCCATCAGCCTGATCCTCGGCAGTCTGTGCTACCTGCCCATCGAGGATGCGCAAGCAGAAGACGCGGTGATAGCGACCGAACTTCGCGAAGAACCACAACCATCGAACGCCGGCCTGAGCATCGGCCGCGTTGCCCTGATGGGCTTACTCGGTGTGCCTGCACCTATCACCGTCACCGTGGCCAATGGCATCGGTATCAGCAGCGGTGTTGCGGACAGCTCCAGCGTCATACTGAAGGCGGCCAATGCGATCGGGGTGAAAGCCGCTGCTGGCGTGCAGATCAGCTTCGAGCAAGGCAGTGTCGTCAACGGTGCCGTGACCGGTGCTACCGCCAATGGCCAGAAAGGCCTGCTGGCTGAAGCCGGTGGCAAGATCAGCGGCAGCGGTGTACGTATCGAGATGCTCCCGCAGACCGCCCTGGGGGTGCCCTTCACCGCCAGCAACATGACCGGTGTCACCGCGCAAAACGGCGGTGTGATCAGCCTCGCCAACAGCCAGGTCAGCATGGGTAGCGCCACTGGCAGCAACAACGTCGCCCTGCTGGCCAGCGGCACTGGCAGTGCCATCGACTTCAGCGGTGGCGCCATCAGCACCCTGGCCAAAGGCTCGGTAGGCGTGCTGGCCAAGGACGGCGCAAGCATCGCGCTGAGCAAAGGCACCACGGTCACCACCAGCGGCGCAGGTAGCGGCACCAACATCAGCCATGGTCTGAAAGCCGAAGCTGGCAGCCAGATCAGCGCCAATGACATCACCGTCAACACCAGTGGCGCGGCTTCCAGCGGTGCGCGTGCCGAGGGTGGTAGCGAAATCATTCTGAGCGACAGTACCTTCAACTCCACCAGCGCCGCGGGCAGCACCTCGACCACCGCCGTGCTACATGCCCTGGGTGGCTCGAAGATCACCGGCAGCGGCCTGGAGGTGAACGCCAGCGGTGGCTACATGGGCGGTGCGCGCGCCGAAGCCAGCAGCATCTCGCTCAAGGACAGCCACGTCAGCGTCACTGGCGGCGGCGTTGTCACCAACCCTAGCGCAGCCGCCAGGGCCATGGCCGGCGGCAGCCTGGTAATCGACAATAGCGTCCTGGCAGCCCAGGGCACCTATGGCCACGGCGTGTCAGTCGAAGGCGCTGGCAGCACGGCCGTGGTGTCCGACAGCGATATCTCGGTACTCGGCGCCCGCTCGATCGGCCTGAACATCACCGGCGGCGCTCAGGCTCAGGTGAGTCAAAGCAAGATTGCCGTCGACGCTATCAACGCCATCGGCCCTTGGTCGCCTGGCGTGCTGGTAGACGGCGCAGGCTCGACCCTGGTGCTCAGTGACAGCCAGGTCCGCACCTCGCAGAAAACCAGTTATGGCATCAGCGCAGGCGCTGGTGCAGACATCAAGATCAGCAACGGCAGTGTCAGCACCGAAGGCAACTACTCGACCGGGATCAGTGCCGGGAACGCAACGATCACCGCCGACAACGTCAACGTCTATACCTCCGGCAACGACAATGCCATGGGCGTGGTCGCCAACCAGAACGCCACCGTGATCCTCAATGGTGGCACCGTGACCACCTCCGGCGACGGCTCTCCCGTGCAGTCCAACCTGACCTTCCCGCATGCCCTGGCCTCGCGCAATGAAGGCGCCCTGCTGATCGCCAACGGCACCCATCTTCTGACCAAAGGCCAGCAGGCCTACGGCGCCGCCGTGGATGACGGTGGCAGCATGCAACTCAACGGCGTTTCGGTGAAGACTGAAGGCGATCGTTCGATTGGCCTGTACGCCGGCATCGGCGGCCCAAAACCCGGCAACGTCTCGCTTGAAGCCAACAGCGTGACGATCGAAACTCTCGGTGCCAATGCCAGTGGTGCCCGGGTGAGCCGCAACTTCAAGGACGGCCTGAGCGCCACCCTGGAGCTCAAGGACTCCAGCATCCGCACCCACGGCGACAACTCGGCTGCCTTGCAGGCTGAACGCGGCGGCCAGTTACAAGCCGACAACAGCGTTGCCAGCACCAGCGGCGTCGGCGCCCATGGCGTACTGGTCAACAGTGCCCCGAGCTCGGCAATCCTCAAACAGGCCAGCGTCATCACCCAGGGCGCCGACGCCCATGGCATGCTGGTCAAGGACGGCGGCCAGCTCAGCGCCGAGCAGTCGACGGTAAGCGCCGCTGGCAGCAATGCTGCAGCCCTGTACCTGCAAGGCAGCAGTACTGGCGTAAGCCAGGCCGACCTGAGCAGCACAGTGCTGCATAACCAGAACGGCGCGACCGTCGCCGTGTACGGCATCGGTGACATCAACTTCGAGGACGTGATCGCAGGCGGCAGCGGCCAATGGCTGCACGTCGATGCCAATGCAAACCAGGCGGGCCTGGCCACCATCAACCTGGCAAGCTCCCAGGTCAATGGTACCGCCACCACCGCATCGGGCAGCACCTCGAACCTGAGCATGAGTGACACCAGCCTGTGGAAACTCACCGGCAACTCCAACCTCAGCAGCCTGAGCAACGACAACAGCCTGATCGACTTCAGCGCCCCCTCCGGCGGCAGCTACAAGACCCTCACGGCCAATCAATACCAGGGCAACAACGGCACCATCGCCCTCAATACCTACCTGTATGACGATCAATCGCCCTCCGACAAACTGGTCATCGATGGCGGCCAGGCAAGCGGCAGCAGCAACCTGCAGATCAAAAACGCCGGAGGCCCCGGCGCGTTGACTCAAGGCAACGGTATCCAGGTCGTCGATGCGATCAACGGTGGCACCACCCAGGAGCAAGCGTTCAGACTGCTCAGCCGGGTCAAGGCTGGCCCGTACGAGTACACCCTGCACCGCGCCAGTCTGGACGACAGCAATGCCCAGGCCTGGTACCTGCGTTCGACCAAGGATGCCACTCCGGTCGATCCGACACCTGTTGACCCTACCCCGGTTGACCCGACTCCCGTTGATCCTACCCCGGTTGACCCGACTCCTGTTGACCCTGCCCCCGTCGATCCAGCACCGAAGCCCGTCGTCAATCCGACTCAACCTTCACCTCAGGTGCCCAACTACCGCCCGGAAACCTCGCTGTACAGCGCCATCCCCGGCATGACCCTGCGCTACAGCCGCATGCTGGTCGACACCCTGCACGAACGCATGGGCGAAGAAGTACGTAATTCGGTCGAGCCGCTCCCGGCCGAGGCGCAAAGCGACTATGGCCCATCGCTGGGCTGGGGCCGCCTGATCTATGGCCAGGGCGACCAGGACCTGAACAACGGCAGCCGTTATGACTACAGCCAGCAAGCGTTCCAGGTCGGTATCGACCTGTACCACGGTGAAGACACCGATGGCAGTACCGATCAGGCCGGGATCTCGCTGTCCGCCGGCAAGATCGCCGGTGACATCGACCACACCGATGGCAGTGCCGCTGGCGATGCCAAGGTCCGCGCCGTTGGCCTGGGTGGCTACTGGACGCACTTTGGCCCGGCAGGTTGGTACCTGGACGGTGTGCTGCAATTCAATCACTTCGATATCCAGGCCAACCCGCAAGACCTGCCGCGCTTCAAAACCAAGGGCAAAGGCATCACCGCGTCGCTGGAAGCCGGTTATCCGTTCAAACTGAACAAGGACGAATCGCTGAAGATCGAGCCGCAAGCCCAGGTGATTGTCAGCAAGATCAAGATCAATGACAGCCACGACGCCGCCTCCGAGGTGCGCTTCGAAGACGTCGATTCGCTGACAGGCCGTCTGGGGGTACGCATCGACAAAGACATGTTCCGTGAGGACGACAAAGGCAAACTGCACCGCACCAACATCTGGGTACGCCCAAGCATCTGGCACGAGTTCAAAAGCTCACCGAAAACCGAGTTCTCGTCCCATGACGGCTTTGTCCCCTTCACTACTGATCTGGGCGGCACTTGGACTGAGGTAAACCTTGGTGTGGACTACCAAGCCAGCGAGAAGACTACGATCCACGTCTCTGCCGGCTACGAAAAAGGGCTGGATAACGATAGCCACGGCTACGAAGGGATGATCGGGATCAAGGTCAAGTTCTAGCCTCACAGGCTCCCGGTGGGAGCGGGCTTGCCCCGCGATTGCGAACTGTCAGATATATCGCATCGCGGGGCAAGCCTCGCTCCCACCGGGAGCCTGGCAGTACCGTTTAAAAAAAAGCTGACGACCCCTCCCGATTTTGTAGGGCATGGCTATCCTTTCGTTTGTCACGATGACAATTGGACATCATTGTGCTGGCCCGCACACGACACTGGACTGCGTTCCCTGCGCCCACTGTCGGGATGAACACATTTGGCCAAACAGGTGGCGCAGGCTTTCAGGTTTATGGGTAAACAAACGATTGGCTCGTCAACGCGAAACTCAGGTAAATCAGTGTTTATGGCATCTTTGCTGTCCTCGTTGACAGCCTGTTCATCACATGAAGTGGTTGATACCGTAGGGAAGATCACTTGCAGCAGTCAGCAGCTCCATGTGAGGGGAATATGATCAAAAAGCCCTACATCCTGTTCACCAGGATAGTGATAAAGAAAGACAGCCAAGGAAGAATATTTACCGACCCTTTGTGGGCTAAAGACCTGAAACTGCACTTGAACTACATACAAAGCTTCGGCATCTGCTGCCCGGTTGTCAAAAGCAGAAGCCTGGAGGGTCTGCAAGACATTAGCGATCTGGATATAAAGTGGCTTTTCGAGCTGAAGAATGACCGTGGCATTCTATCGGTACTCAAGAATTTCCTGCCAAACTTTGTCACTGTCATCAAGGCCTGCAAGCAAGCAAAAATCGTTCACTCCGATGGTGCCGGCTGGGCGTTCCCCTTGTCGTTTTATTTGTTACTGCTCAAGCCGTTCATGCCCTTTCAATGGATTATCGTCATCGAGTCGTCGTTCTGGATGCTGGGTCAGGGCGAGGCTAAAACCCCTCGAAAAACAATTGAACATTACGCTCACAAAACCCTGTTGAGATGTTGTTTGAGGGCGGCAAATTCGAGAATATTCACCCAATCATTTTACCGGGATTATTTTCTCGGCAACGAGAAACGCCGGACACTTATCAACCCTGCAACCTGGGTGGATAAAAGCAATTTTACAAATCCGGAAGCGGTCACGCGCAGATTCAATGACAAAGCCGATGGCAAACTGAACATACTCTTCCCCTCCCGCCTCGTCGCCGACAAAGGCGTGCTTGTTGTGCTCGCCGCCATCGAGCAATTGAAATCCCACGACGTGAATATAAACATCACCATCATGGGTTCGGGCGATCTGGAAGAAAACTGCCGGCACTTTGCAAGGGAGCCCCATGGCGGCGTCACCGTGAAGTATCAAGACAACGTCAATTACGGAGAAGAATTCTTCAAGGTCGTTTCACACCACGACTGGGTGCTGGTTCCCACGCTAAAGCAGGAACAACCGAGGATCATTTTCGACGCGTTCAGCCAGGGCACCCCGGTCATCGCCTCAGACACTTACGGCATCCTGGATATTACCGACAAGGACACCGCGCTTATCTTCGAAACGGGGAATCCATCCAGTCTGGCAGAGGCTATTCTTCATGCGGCGCGGCATCCGGAACTTGCGCTGAAAATGGGCCTTGCCGGTCTGGAGTATGCCGCAGGAAAAACCCACTTGCAGATGCATCAAGACCGAGAACAATTCCTGAAGACCTGTCTGAAGTAATGCTGTGCGGGCCAGCCAATAAACAATAATTATTCTTAATAGCATTACTGGGGCGTTCGCCAAACTGTCGAAACCCTTGGCCTGCAACAGTAATGCCGCCGGTCTAATTCAGCTGCAATGATTTAGCCACTTCACCGCGGTGATCTACGCTCAACCCAAGTCTGCTTGGAGAGCATCCAATGCCATCGGCTGAAGAACAAAAACCTGTACGGCGCAAGGAAGCCCTGCTGTTCATCTTCCTTGTCGCCTGCCTGTTCCCCCTGCTATCGGTGGCGATCGTCGGTGGCTACGGCTTCATCATCTGGTTTTTACAAATGCTCTACGGCCCGCCCGGGCCGCCCAACTGATAGACCGCCAACGCTATCTAGTGGAGCCACTGCATGGACGAAGCCCGACATATTGCCAGCCTTGTAGTACTTGCCCGCCCGGAACTGTTTGATGCAGTCAAAGCCAACTTGAGCCTGCTCGACGGCCTGGAATTACACCAGGAAAGTAGCGCCGGAAAGTTAGTGGTGGTGCTTGAGGCGGTAGATGAAAACCAGATTTTGCAGCGCATCGACCAGATCAACAATTTGCCGGGCGTACTCAATGCGGCGTTGATCTATCACGAACTCCTCGACCCAGCAGGAGAGATCGAATGAGCATGACCCGCCGTGAATTCGCCAAAGCCCAGGCCGCCGCCATTGCTGCGGCAGCGGCCGGCCTGCCGATCTATACCACCGCCAGTAACCTGATTACCGAAGCGGACATGGTCACCCTGGACTGGAACAAGGCACCCTGCCGCTTCTGCGGCACCGGTTGCAGTGTGATGGTCGCCACCCGCGATAACCGCGTGGTAGCCACCCATGGCGACGTCAAGGCCGAGGTCAATCGCGGCTTGAACTGCGTCAAGGGCTACTTCCTGTCGAAGATCATGTATGGCAACGACCGCCTGACCCAGCCACTGCTGCGCATGAAGAACGGCCAGTACGACAAGCAGGGCGAGTTCCAGCCGGTCAGCTGGGAGAAAGCCTTCGACATCATGGAAGCGAAGTTCAAGGAAGCCTTGAAGAACAAAGGTCCAGGCTCGGTCGGCATGTTTGGCTCAGGGCAATGGACGGTGTGGGAAGGTTACGCCGCCAACAAACTGATGAAGGCCGGCTTTCGCAGCAACAACATCGACCCGAATGCCCGCCATTGCATGGCCTCGGCGGTGATGGGCTTCATGCGCACCTTCGGCATGGATGAGCCGATGGGCTGCTACGACGATATCGAGGCCACCGATGCCTTCGTGCTCTGGGGCTCGAACATGGCCGAGATGCACCCGATTCTCTGGAGCCGGGTCACCGACCGGCGCCTGAGCCAGCCGCAGGTCAAGGTCGCGGTGCTGTCTACCTTCGAGCACCGCAGCTTCGAACTGGCCGACATCCCCATGGTGTTCAAGCCACAGACCGATCTGTTGATCCTCAACTACATCGCCAATCACATCATTGAAAGCGGTGCGGTCAACAAGGACTTCATCAGCAAGCACACCCGCTTCGCCCAGGGCGCCGACGACATCGGCTACGGCCTGCGCCCGGACAATCCGCTGGAGACCCAGGCCAAGAATGCCGACAAGGCCAACACCTGGAGCGACATCAACTTCGAACAGTTCGCCGCCTTCGTCCGCCCCTATACCCTGGAGCGCACCGCCAAGGAATCGGGCGTGCCAGCGGAACGCCTCAAGGCCCTGGCCGAGCTTTATGCCGACCCCAAACGCAAGGTCGTGTCGTTCTGGACCATGGGTTTCAACCAACATACCCGTGGCGTCTGGGCCAACAACCTGATCTACAACATTCACCTGCTTACCGGCAAGATCAGCGAACCGGGCAACAGCCCCTTCTCCCTCACCGGCCAGCCTTCCGCCTGCGGCACCGCCCGTGAAGTCGGGACCTTCTCGCACCGCTTGCCCGCCGACCTGGTGGTGACCAACCCCAAGCACCGTGCCACTGCGGAAAAAATCTGGAAGCTGCCGGCCGGGACCATCGAGGAGAAGGTCGGTTTTCATGCCGTTCAACAAAGCCGCATGCTCAAGGATGGCGTACTCAACGTGTACTGGACCCAGGCCAGCAACAACATGCATGCCGGGCCCAACATCATGCAGGAGGTGCTGCCCGGCTGGCGCAAACCCGAGAACTTCGTGATCGTCTCGGATGTCTACCCCACCGTCTCGGCTCAGGCCGCCGACCTGATCCTGCCCAGCGCGATGTGGGTGGAAAAGGAAGGCGCCTTTGGCAACGCCGAGCGTCGTACCCAGTTCTGGCATCAGTTGGTCACGGCGCCCGGTGATGCCAAGTCGGACTTGTGGCAACTGGTGGAGTTTTCCAAACGTTTCACCACCGATGAAACCTGGCCTGCAGAGCTGTTGGCCAAGGCGCCTGAATACAAGGGCAAAACCTTGTTCGAGGTACTGTTCAAGAACGGTCAGGTCGACCAGTTTCCGGTCGAGCAACTGGAAGCCGGGTACAAGAACGATGAGGCCAAGGCGTTTGGCTTCTACCTGCAAAAAGGCCTGTTCGAAGAGTACGCCCAGTTCGGCCGTGGTCACGGCCACGACCTCGCCCCGTTTGATCGCTACCACAGTGAGCGCGGACTGCGCTGGCCAGTGGTCGACGGCAAGGAGACTCGCTGGCGTTATCGCGAGGGCACTGACCCGTACGTCGAGGCCGGCAGTGGTGTGCAGTTCTATGGCTACCCGGACAAGAAAGCGATCATCTTTGCCCTGCCCTATGAGCCGCCGGCCGAAGCCCCGGATGCCGACTACCCGTTCTGGCTGAGCACCGGCCGGGTGCTTGAGCACTGGCACACCGGGAGCATGACCCAGCGGGTCGAAGAGCTGTACAAAGCGGTACCCGATGCCTTGGTCTACATGCACCCCGACGACGCCAAAGCCCTGAATGCGCGGCGCGGCAGCGAAGTGAAACTGATCAGCCGGCGTGGCGAAATCCGCGCGCGCATCGAAACCCGCGGGCGCAACAAGCCGCCGCAAGGCCTGGTGTTCGTGCCGTTTTTCGATGCCAACAAGCTGATCAACAAGGTCACGCTCGATGCCACCGACCCGATCTCCAAGCAGACCGACTACAAAAAATGCGCCATACGCATCGAGTTGATCAGCGTCGCCTGAGGAGCACCGTCATGACCTTTCGAATCCTGCCGTTGTGCCTGCTCGCTGCGATTGGCGTGGTGATCGCTGCCGAAATCGACTATCCGCTCGATGCCCCCGGCCCGGACGGTCGCCGACCCGGCGGTACCCTGACCCAAAGCATGCCGGCGCCACCGATTGCCAACGATGAAAACAAGGACCTCAAGCGCGAGCGCAACTACCCTGACCAGCCGCCGACCATTCCCCACAGCATTCGCGGCTATCAGATCGACAAGAACGGCAACAAGTGCCTGTCGTGCCACAGCCGTGCCAACAGCGCCCGCAGCCAGGCGACGATGATCAGCATCACCCATTACATGGACCGCGACGGCCAGGCCCTGGCGGCGGTATCGCCGCGCCGCTACTTCTGCAACCAGTGCCATGTGCCGCAGAAAGAGGTGCAGCCGCTGGTGGGCAACAGCTTCGAAACCATCGACAAAATCCTGCAAGACGACGCCAACGCCGCGAAGAAACCTTGAGGAGGCGCCATGAAAGCACTGTTCGCCCTGCTTAAGGAGTACTGGGGCATCCTCTGTCGGCCGAGCGTGTATTTCAGCCTGGGCTTTTTGACCCTTGGCGGCTTTATTGCCGGGATCATTTTCTGGGGCGGCTTCAACACCGCGCTGGAAATGACCAATACCGAGAAGTTCTGCGTGTCGTGCCATGAAATGCGCGACAACGTCTTCATCGAGCTCAAGGAAACCATCCACTACACCAACCGCTCCGGCGTGCGTGCCAGTTGCCCGGATTGTCACGTGCCGCACGAATGGACGCACAAGATCGCGCGCAAGATGCAGGCCTCCAAAGAGGTCTGGGGCAAGATCTTCGGCACCATCGACACCCGCGACAAGTTCGTCGCCCTGCGCCGGGAGCTGGCCGAGCATGAATGGGCCAGGCTCAAGGCCAACGATTCACGCGAATGCCGAAACTGTCACAACTTCGAGTTCATGGACTTCACCCGCCAGAGCAAGCGCGCTGTGGCCATGCACTCCACCTCGCTGGCCAAAGGCGAGGCTACCTGTATCGACTGTCACAAAGGCATCGCTCACAGGTTGCCGGATATGCATGGTGTGAAGGGCTGGTAGCGCCCCCCCCGGTGGGAGCGGGCTTGCCCCGCGATTGCGATCTGTCAGTCACATCGTATCGCGGGGCAAGCCCGCTCCCACCGGGGGAATAAGCTGTGCTTTCAGGGCGAAACCTGATAGCCCCTGCCTTGCAAGCAACTGGTGTAAGCCGAGGCATTGGTCGACTCACTGGTCCGGCGCTGCTCGCGCCGCTCCTGGCGCTGACGCGAACCACCGACCACGGCACCGGCGGCCGCAGTTTCCTTGGCGCGATTCTGCCGATACTCCTGCTTCACATCGTCGTCGACACGGTCATAGACTTCGTCGTGTTGATTACCACGCACCTGGGCCCCTACCGCACCGGCCGCGGCGCCGACCGCCGCGCCTCTGACCCGGCCACCCGTTACAGGCGGCGCGGTCGAAGCGCTATTGGCGACATTGTGACAGTCGTTGATATCCAGCTGGACCTGCTGCGAGCTTTGGCCCTTGAGCGGTACCACGGTTTCGGCCAGTGCCGGCACGCTGAGCAATGACACGGCCAGGCAAAGGCCGAGTGGCGAAAATCTGCACATGATGAACTCCGCAACCTGAACCTGCCTCTGGGGATGAAGCAGACGATTTCAGTTTACATCCCGGGAGCTGGCCTTGTCCCTGATCAGGATCAGCGTGCACTGCCGGGGTCATCCTCAATCAGGATCGCCCGGGCGATGTCTTCGTCGCTGGCCTGCAAGTCGGGGTTGTCCTGGCGAATACGCCGCATCATCGACTCCAGGTAAACACCACGAATAGCGCCGCCACTGGCAATGAACGAGGAGGCATCGTCGCGGGCCGGGATGATGCGTTTGTCGTCCTTGAAGGTGGAGTACAACGAAGCGGAAACCCCCGCCGAAGTGGCCACATCACTGGCGTCCACATCAGCCAGTGCAGCGCCCATGGGCAAACAGAGAACAAGCGAAGAAGCGATCAGTAAACGACGCATGGTAGTGCCTCCGGAAATCGAGTACCTACGTGAACTAGGATGCTCGCAGCAACGCCCAAGTTCCCGGCAACTGCAACCGCGCAATGGTCGTGCCATCCCGGTGAAACGCAAAAAAGCCATTGCACGGCCCTGCCAGCCCTCCGGTCGGCGCACAAATGACCTATACCCAATAAGCCATGGATCACAACATCGGGGGCGGATATGGCGGGCTCAGGCAAGAAAATGACGCTCATCGGGCTGACCACCCTGGTGACGGTCAACATGATGGGGTCCGGCATCATCATGTTGCCGACCAGCATGGCGCAACTGGGGGCGGTATCGTTGCTGTCCTGGGTGGTAACCGCCATCGGCTCGATGGCAATCGCTTACAGCTTCACCCAGTGCGGGGTGTATTGTTCGCGCTCCGGGGGCCTATCGGCCTATACCGAGGAGGCTCATGCCAAATCGGGGTTCTTTCTCTGCTCCTATCTGTATTTTCTCTCGCTGGCGATCGCCAATGTGGCCGTGGCCATTTCTGCCGTGGGCTACATGACCGCCTTCATGCCCTGGCTGGGCAGCAGCGCGATGGCGCTGTGCGTCGGTACCATCGGGCTGATCTGGTTGACCATCGTGGCCAACTTCGGCGGGCCGGCGATTACCGGCAGGATCGGTGCGATCACGGTCTGGGGGGTGATCATCCCGGTAGCCGGATTAAGCGTGATCGGCTGGTTCTGGTTTGATCCTGAGGTGTTCTCCCAGGCGTGGAATCCGAACGGGCTGCCTATCGGGGAAGCCATCGGCAAGACCATTCCCCTGACCCTCTGGGCCTTTCTGGGCATGGAATCGGCGGCACAGGCCTTCGACGCAGTGGAAAACCCCAAGCGCAACGTGCCCCTTGCCTGCCTGTTCGGCACCCTCGGCGCGGCAGTGGTCTATGTGCTGTCGACCACCGTGATCCAGGGCATCGTGCCCAACCTGGAGCTGGCCAATGCCTCGGCGCCGTTCGCTTTGGTCTATGCGAAGATGTTCAACCCGCTGATCGGCACGATCATCATGGTGCTGGCGGTGATGGCGTGTGTCGGCTCGCTCTTGGGTTGGCAATTCACCCTGGCGCAAACGGCGAAAATGACTGCCGACCAAGGCCTGTTCCCGCAACTGTTTTCCAAAGTCAGTGCGCTGAACGCGCCGATTCTCGGCATGCTGGTTTGCGGTGTGCTGCAAACGGCGATGGCGCTGTCGACCATCTCGCCCAATGCCAGTGCCCAGTTCAGCAAGCTGGTGAGCCTGGCTGCGGTGACCAACCTGATCCCCTACGTGACGGCCCTGACCGGGCTGCTGGCGATCATGCACAAGGCCAGGGTCGGCCCGGCGGTGTACAGCCGCAATACCCTGGTGCTGCTGGTGGCGGTGGGTTACTCGCTGTATGCCTTGTATGCATGCGGCATGGAGGCAGTACTCGGTGGCGCGCTGGTGCTGGCTTTCGGTTATCTGCTCTATGGTTTCCTGGCCAAGCGTTTCATCATCGAACAGGCCAGGAGTGAACGGGGGGCTGGCTATGAAGGCTAGCCTGCGGCGAGTTGCCAGCCTGCTCATCCTGCTTCCCGCCCTCGCTCAGGCCACAACGCTGGAGCAAGTGCGGGCCAGCAATACCTTGACCCTCGGTTACCTGCCGGATTTTGCGCCCTTCAGCGTGCAGGACGGCGACCAGGCCAGCGGCTACGCCATCGACCTGTGCCGCAAGGTTGCTGACCAGGTGAAAACGGATTTGGCGTTGCCCGACCTGCAGGTGCGGTTTCAGCCGGTGGCGCTGGCTGATGAGATTGCGGCGGTCAGTTCAGGGCGGGTAAACCTGCTCTGCACGCCTACGGTTGCCAGTCTGGCACGGCGCAAGCAGGTGAGTTTTTCCGTGCCGGTGTATACCGCCGGGGTGACGGCGGTGGTACGCAGGGACGCTCCGGGGGCTTTGCTCAATGTGCTCAACGGCAAGCAGGCGCATAGCGGCCCGACCTGGCGGGCGACGGTCAATCGTGGGCTGGCCAACCAGACCTTTGCGGTGGTCGCCGGTGGGGTGACTGAGCAGTGGGTTCGGCGGCAACTACAGATGCTTGGGGTGATCGCGACGGTGGTGGCGGTTGAGAACAATGATGCGGGGTTCGCGGCGGTTGTCCACGGGCAGGCGGATGCGTTCTTTTCTGAACGCATGCTGTTGAAGAATCTGTTGGCGCGGCATGCTGAAGCGGGGGCGTTGATGCTGGTCGAACGGATTTATGAGTATGCGCCAGTGTCGATGGTGCTACCCCGGGGGGATGAGGATTTTCGCTTGCTGGTGGATTCGGTGATCAGCGGGATGTATCGGTCTGGGGAGATTGAGCAGGCTTATGGGGTTTATCTTGGTGGGGCGAGTGAGGGGGCCAGGCGGTTGTTCAAGTTGTATGCGGTGCCGTTGTAGGTTTTTTGGGGGGCTTTGCGGTTTGTGAGCTTATCCATTGGCGGCGGTGGCGCAATCAAAGGCCTCATCGCGGGGCAAGCCCGCTCCCACCCTCCCGCCTCCGTTGCTCCCGCCCCAACCACAGCCCCGTCAAGGCCCAGACCAACGCAATCCCCGCCCCGATCACCATCGCCAGCCCCGGATGATCCCCTAACAGATCCAGCCCGCGCTTGACCCAGCCACTGAGCGCATCCCCACCGCGATACACCACCGTATCGGTAAAATTCTTCGCCTTGTACTTATGCTCCGGCACCACCACGGTATAGAGCATCTCCCGCCCCGGCCGCACCAGCGCATACTCCCCGACCCTACGCACCACCATCACCACCGCAAACACCGCAAACACCGGCGCCATCACCAGCCAGACAAAACCGACCACCATCACCAACGGCACCGCTACCAGCAATACACCGACACCCAGCTTGCGAGCCAGATGCCCAGTGATGAACACCTGAGTCAGGATCGACAAAAACTGCACCACCGTGTCGATCAACCCGAACACCTGAGTCTGCTCGGTACGGCTGCTGAAATGCTCCGCCACCAACCGCGCCTGCTCGAAATACAGGAACGTACTGACACTGGCCAACAGCACCACAAACACCGCAATCGCCAGCAGATAGGGCGAGCGAAACACCTCACTGGCCCCCGCGAAAGGATTGCCACCCAGCGGCCGCGAGCGTGGCAGTTCGGTGTCTGCCGGCAGCGGATGGCGATCCCGGAAACGCTGCACAAACGCAACGGCAACCACGCTGCCCAACAGGAAGGCCGTGGCCAGCAGCACCAGCCCGGCATGGCCAATCACCCCGACCAGCAAAGCGCCCAACACAGGCCCGAGCAAGCCGCCCAGGCTAGCGCCACTCGCCAACAACCCGAACAGGCGCTTGGCCTGCTCGCTGGAAAACAGATCCGCCAGCACGCTCCAGGCCAGGGAAATGCTCAACAGATTGAACATCGACAACCAGATGTAGAACGCCCGCGCACTCCACAGGTTGTCTGGCTGCAGCGCAAACAGCACCGCAAACACCAGCAGGTTGCTGGCCAGAAAACCATAGGTCCAGGGCAGGATACGTCGACGCTGCACCTTCGACGCCAACCAGCCAAACAACGGCAAAGCGATCAGCGTCAGCACAAAGGTGCCGGTAAACAACCACTGCAGATTCTCGACACCGCCCGCCACACCCATGGTCTCGCGCACCGGGCGCAGCATGAAGTAGCCGGTAAACAGCAGGAAGAACAATGCCAGCCCCGCCACGACGATCGGTGTTTCACCTTCGCGGACATTGAACAGGCGTGTACCGGGAGTGTCCATGGACGTTCAGGCGAACTGCTCGATCAGTTGCTTGCGCTGGGCGTCGCTGAGCAAGGGGCCGCTACCCGCCTTGAGCTGGTCGAGCTGCCGCTCCGGGCGGCTGGTGGCCGGGATCACTGTGGTCACCGCCGGATGGCTGATGGCGAACTTGAGGAACAGTTGTGCCCAACTGCCGATGCCCATCTCTGCTGCCCAAGCGGGCAACGCCTGGTCTTTGACCCTGGCAAACAGCCGGCCATCATCGAAGGCACGGTTGATCAACACCGCCACGCCCTTGTTCTGGGCCAACGGCAAGACTGTGCGCGCCGCTGCGGGCGAATTGACCGAGTAATGGATCTGGATGAAGTCCAGTTGTTCCTGGCGCAAGATGCGTTCAAGTTCGTCCAGGCCACTGTCTACATAGTGGGTGACACCGACATAACGGGTCAGACCCTGAGCCTTGAGCTCGCGGGCATAGGGTAACTGGCGCTGCCAGTCGCGCAGGTTGTGGACCTGCAGCAGATCAACCTTGTCGGTGCGCAGGCTGCGCAGCGTTCCGGCCCATTGCGCCTCGGCGGCAGCGCGGCTGTCAGCGGCGATCTTGGTAGCCAGGAAGGTTTTGCCGCGCCAACCACCCTCCTCCAGCAACTGGCCCAGCACGGCGTCGGCACCGCCGTAATTGGGCGAGGTGTCGATGACTTGTCCGCCGCCGGCGAAGAACACCTTGAGCACCTGCCTCAACTGCTGCAATTGCGGCGAATCGACACCGGTCTCGAAACTGCCTGAGGTTCCCGCCCCAATCACCGCCAGCGCTTCGCCGCTGGACGCAATCGTGCGTGTCAGCATCGCGCCGCTCTGGGCAAACCCGCGGCCCGCCACGCTCAGGCAACCCAGCCCGGCGGCAAGTGTGGCACTGGCCTTAAGCAAGTCACGGCGGATGAGCATAGCTGCGCTCCTGTAATATTGCAGCGGAGTACATTTGTACTCCGCGCACTCCATACGGGTGTGTCGAGCCAGTTAGGTATAGCCGATGTGCATCACCAGACCTTGGATTACCGAAAAATCCGCGAACATCTTCACACGCCGACTATATTGACCTAGTCACCGCCCGCAGCCTGAGCGCGCCCCATGCTGGATACCGATCAGCTGATCATTTGCGAACATTGCGACTGCGTGTACCACAAGGTCTCCCTCGGCAAACACCAGAAGGCCTTGTGCCTGCGCTGCGGCGCCGTGCTGCAACGTTACAACGGTCTTACCCTGCAACATCGCCTGGCCTTGAGCATCACTGCCGGGGTGCTGTGGCTGCTGGCCAATTTCTACCCGGTGATGAGTATCAGCCTGCAGGGCTTTTCCAACAGCGCCACGCTCTGGGACTCGGTACGCGCCCTGGCCAACGGGCCGATTACCTTCATCGCCCTGGTGGCGGCAATCTCGATGATCATCGCCCCGATGTTCCAGCTGCTGTTGCTGATCTGGGTGCTGGGCTTTGCCCTGGCCGGCCAGCGTTCGCCGGCCTTCAGCCTGTGCATGCGCTGGCTGGAAACCTTGCGCCCCTGGAGCATGCTCGAAGTCTGCCTGCTCGGTGCGATGGTCGCGGTATTCAAACTGGCCGGCCTGCTCGATGTGCTGCCCGGTATCGGCCTGGTGGCCCTGGCGGTGCTGAGCCTGTTGATGATCCGCATCGCCGGCCGTGATATCCGCGAGCTATGGGATGCCCTGCCATGAACCGCCCGCCATTGGCCTCGGAACTCAATCTGGTGCTGTGCCATGCTTGCGGCAAAGCCTGCGATGCCCGTGTGGCGGTACACCACTGCGACCGCTGCGGCGCCCCGCTGCATGCGCGCAAACCCGATTCTTTGACCCGCACCTGGGCTTACCTGATCGCCTCGCTGGTGTTCTATGTGCCCGCCAACCTGCTGCCGGTGATGAACACGAAAATGCTCGGCAGTGGCGACGACAGCACGATCATGAGCGGGGTGATCGAATTCTGGTCGCACGGTGCCTGGGACATCGCCCTGATCATCTTTATCGCCAGTATCGCCGTGCCTGCGACCAAATTCGTCGCCCTTGGCCTGCTGCTGGTTACCGTGCAGCGCGGCAGCAACTGGGCGCAGAAAGAGCGCTCCAAGCTCTATCGCTTCGTCGAGTTGATCGGCTACTGGTCGATGCTCGATGTGATCGTCGTGGCCTTGGTCGCAGCCCTGGTCAAGTTCCAGGCCCTGGGTGATATCGAACCGCGCCCGGGCATCCTGTTTTTCGGCCTGGTGGTGGTGTTCACCATGCTCGCCGCCATGAGTTTCGACCCCCGGATGATCTGGGAAAGCCGTCAACCCGAGGAGTGCACGGATGAAGTCAGCAGCCACTGAAGAGCCGCCAGTACCAGGCCCGTCGACGGTCAAGACCCGACGATTCAACGTCTCGCTGGTGTGGATCGTGCCGATTGTCGCCGTGCTGGTGGGCATTTCACTGGTGGTGCACAACTGGTTGCAGCAGGGGCCGACCATCCAGATCACCTTCAAGACCGGCGAAGGCCTGACCGCCAATAAAACCGAGGTCAAGTACCGCAACGTGGTGATCGGCCACGTGACGACGGTGGAATTGAGCCATGACCAGAAAAGCGTGACGGCCACGGTGAACCTGGTCAAACAGGCCGATAACTTCACCCGCGAAGACTCGACCTTCTGGGTGGTGCGCCCGCGCATTGGCGCCGGCGGTATATCCGGCATCGACACCCTGCTTTCCGGCGATTTCATCGGCGCCGATGCCGGACAATCGAATAGCCGCGCCAAAGTTTTCAAAGGGCTGGAGATGCCGCCACCCATTACTTACGGCGAACCCGGCAAGCGTTTTACTCTGCACACCGATGATCTTGGCTCGCTGGGCGTCGGCTCACCGGTGTATTACCGCAAGATTCCAGTGGGCCAGGTGGTGGCTTACGAGCTGTCCAAGGACGGCAAGGGCGTGGACATCGAAGTCTTCGTGCACTCGCCCAACGACGAATTTGTCACCGACAACACCCGTTTCTGGAATGCCAGCGGCATCGACGTCGAAGTCGGCGCCAATGGCTTTGCGGTACGTACCGAGTCGCTGTCGTCCCTGCTGGTGGGCGGCATCGCCTTCCGTGCCCCGCAATTCAACCCCGATGATCAGGTGGCTAGCGAAAACAAGGTGTTCGAGCTGTTCGAAGATGAGAAGACCGCCCTCGCCCCGCCCAGCGGCAAACCCCAGTACCTGGCTTTGCGCTTCGACCAGGCCCTGCGCGGCCTGAGAGTCGGCGCACCGGTGGAGTTTCTCGGGGTGGAAATCGGCCGGGTGGTCTCGGTCAACCTGGACTTCGATGTCGAGCAGCGCTCGTTCCCGGTCAACGTCGGTATCGTCATCTATCCGCAGCGCCTGGGCCGGGCGCACACCAAACTGCTCAAGGCACTCAGGCACAACCCCGACGATGAAAACGCCGCAGCCCAGGTGCTGGGGACCTTTATCGACAATGGCCTGCGCGCCCAGGCCCGCAGCGGCAACCTGCTGACCGGGCAGCTGTACATCGCGCTGGATTTCGACCCGAAAGCACCAAAGGTGGTCTTCGACCCGAACGCACGGCCTATCACCATCCCTACTGTCCCGGGCAGCCTGGAACAGTTGCAGGAACAGTTCCAGGCCATGGTCGAGCGCATCAACCGCCTGCCGATCGAGCGCATCGCCAACAACCTCGATGCCAACCTGGTGGAAATGCGCAAAGGCCTGGCGCAGTTCAACAGCCGCACCTTGCCGGGTGTCCAGGGCACCTTGCAGGAGGTCAGCAAGACCCTGCAATCGGCCAACTCGACCCTGGCCGACGACTCGCCGCAGCGTGAACAGCTGACCCAGACCCTGGACGAGCTGGGGCGTATGTCGCGCTCGTTGCGTGAGTTGGCCGACTACCTGGGCCGCAACCCCGAATCGTTGCTGCGTGGCAGGCCCAAGGATGCACCAGCGGACAACCTCAAACCCTCGTCGCGCAATTGACCGCAGGAGCATCGACTATGGCGCACGCCGCAAAATTCGCACTGCTGGGCCTGGCCTTGCTGCTGACAGCTTGTCGCAGCGATCCGATCCACTACCACACCCTGACGCCGCAACAACCCACACCTGCCAGCACGGTTGATTTGGAGCTGGAGCGGGTCAGCGTACCGCCGCAGGTCGACCGCCCGCAGGTAGTGATCCGCGAGGGCAATAGCGGCCTGGCGATCCTTGAAACCGAATGGTGGGGCGCAAGCCTGGCGGACGAGTTGCACAATGCCCTGATCAATCAGTTCGCCACCGGCAGCACCCAGTCGCACCTGAGCTTGCGGGTTGACGTGCAACGCTTTGACTCGGTGCCCGGGCAGTACGCCTTGTTCGATGCCAGCTGGCGCCTGCGTGCGGTCAATGGCAACGGCAATGGCAAAAACGGCGCGGCACTCAACTGCCGCAGCGTGATCCAGACCCCGGCCGGGCCGAGCATCGATGATCTGGTGCTGGCCCATCAGCAGAACCTCAAGCGCTTCACCGAGCTGGTCAGCCGAACGGCCAGCAGCGGTGCCACGCGTTGTCCATCAGTGCGCTAGCTCATCCACGTACAAGGAATCTGTCATGGCCGACCCTCGACCAATACAGTTTGGAAACGGCAGAGAACTGCTGGATGTGCTGATTCGCGCGGGATTGATCGCCGTGCTGGTGATGTTCTGCTTCGAGATTTTCAAACCCTTTCTGAGCCTGATGTTGTGGGCGGTGATCCTGGCAATCACCCTCTACCCCTTGAACCAGCGCCTGGCCGGCTGGCTCGGCAACCGCCCCGGCTGCTCAGCGGTGCTGTTGGTGATTGTCGGCCTGGCCTGTCTGATCGGCCCTTTGAGCCTGCTCGGCACCTCAGTGGCCGACTCGGTCCGGTTGGGGATCCAGGGCTTCGAGGATCAAGTCATCGAAATCCCCGCGCCGCCGTTGAGTGTCAGCGACTGGCCGATTATCGGCGCTGCGCTTTACAAGATCTGGGCGCATGCCAGCGGCGACCTGAGCTGGGCACTGTCACAAGTAGCTCCACACCTCAAAGGCGTGAGCAAGACCTTGCTGACCCAACTGGCCGGCATTGGTTCGGGCATCCTGGTGTTTGTTCTGGCACTGATCGTCGGCGGCGTGATCATGGCCAAAGGTGAAACCGGCCACCGCACCGGCGTTGCCATCGCTACCCGCATCTCCGGCCCGCAACGTGGCCCGCAACTGGCGGCGCTGTGCACGGC
Source organism: Pseudomonas alkylphenolica (assembly GCF_000746525.1). Taxonomy (NCBI): domain Bacteria; kingdom Pseudomonadati; phylum Pseudomonadota; class Gammaproteobacteria; order Pseudomonadales; family Pseudomonadaceae; genus Pseudomonas; species Pseudomonas alkylphenolica. The sequence continues at coordinate 2,693,317 of NZ_CP009048.1, read as the reverse complement.
AACCATCCGCGCGGTGGCGCAAGGCGTGGTCGGCATCGCCTTCATCCAGATGCTGCTGGTGGGCATCGGCCTGGTGGTGATGGGCGTACCCGCTGCCGGGGTCCTGGCCTTGCTGGTACTGCTGCTGGGGATCACCCAGTTACCGACCCTGCTGATCACCCTGCCCGTGGTCATCTACGTGTTTGCCCACGACGGCGTCGGTGTCAGCACCATCATCTTTGCGATCTGGACCGTCCTTGCCGGCCTCTCCGACAACGTTCTCAAACCCCTGTTGCTGGGGCGTGGCGTGGCCGTACCGATGCCGGTGGTGTTGATCGGTGCGTTGGGCGGGATGCTCACCAACGGCATCATCGGCCTGTTCATCGGACCGGTGTTGCTGGCGGTGGGATATGAGCTGTTCATGTCCTGGGTGGCGCAGCCATTGGTTGAGGATAATGCTCAGCCGCTTCCAGGGGACGATCGTTGAATGCATCGCGGGGCAAGCCCGCTCCCACTGAACATCATCCTCTGTGGGAGCGGGCTTGCCCCGCGATTGATCTCTGCCTACATCAATGGAACGGGAAGATGTAGTTCATCCAGGCTGCCATGCGCAGGAGGATCTTGCGCATCATGCCGATATGCTCGAAGTGCTTGCTATAGATGGCCGCCTGCCCGTAGGCCCCGCCCGGCACCTGCGCACTGTACTGGGCGTACTCAGGGTCAGTGATTTCGATGATCACCGGCACCCGTCCGGCCGGCGGTGAGCCGGTGTAGCCGATCAAGGTGCCGGAAGGCTGTACCTGACCTTCGGCAATCACCGTAATCACGTTCTTCACCTGGCCCTTGAATACCTTGCCGGGAATACCGTCAAAGGCGACCTCGGCCTCATCACCTGCCACCAGCCGCAGCAAACTGTTCTGGCGCATCCAGGCGGCAAAGTAGTGACCTTCTTCAGGAATGAACACCATCGACGGCCGTAGCGGCAGCTTGCTCGCCATCATGCCTGCGCGCAACGACACATGGGTGACGAAGCCATTGCTGGGGGCACGCACTACGGTGTTGTCCAGCTCGAACTGGGCGTTGTCGATCTGCGCCTGCAGGTCGTCGACGCGGGCGATCGCTGTTTCAAGCTCACGACGGGTGCCGAAGTTGCGTTTGATCAGCTCATTGATCCGGTACAGATCACCCTTTGCCGCCAGATGCTGGGCCTGGAGTGATTTGAGCTTGTACTCAAAGGGTGCCGGGTCGAGGCGGAACAGGACATCGCCCGCCTTCAACGATTCGTTGCCTTTCACCGGCACGTCGATCACCTTTCCGGTGACCACCGGAATCACCGGCACCGAGACGAAATAGGTACGCGCCACCTCTGAATAAGGATGGTTGTAGTTCATGGTGAAGATCAGCGCACCAATCAAAACCACCCCACCCAGTACAGCAGTAGGCACAGTCCACTTGTTCAGCGGAATGCGAAAAATCTTGAAAATGGCAATACAGATGGCGGCGTAGGTCAGGATCAGTAACAAGTCCATGGCTTACACTCCCCCGCCGGAATCAGGTCGCGCAGCACCCGCCTTGGCCCGGTCTTCCTCCAGATGAGCCACCCGTTGCTGCAACTCGAACACCTGGCGCTCGAGATCGCCTATCGCGCTCTTGTCGCCCAATCCGCCAATCCCCCAACCGCGATCCTCGCGATAGAGCATTGCCCAGATCCACAGGAACGGCCACAGCGCGTGCAGGGTGAACAGGCTGACCCAACCGGTGGCATGGATCGCATCCTGATGCGGGTGATTGCGATGAACCGCGATTTCATAGGGAATGTCATGAAGGACGATGATGCCGTAGAACAGCACCAGCCCGGCAAAGATCAACACCCCTAGTGCAAAGTAATCAAGCATGGCTGCTCCAATAAGCGAAATTGCGAGATGTGGTTGTTGAAGTCTAATCAAACATTGCTGTTTCACTGCGAATTTAATCGCTATCAGCACTCGGGATACTGCGCCGGGACTCAAGCAGCGTGACGAAACTCGACAGGCTCTGGGACACGGTGCCGCGCCGCCAGACCAGCCAGGTGTTGAGGTAACGGAAGTCTTCGGACAACGGCCAGACACTCACCGTGGCGCAACCTGGCATGCTCTGCAGCATGCTGCGTGGCATCAACGCCAGGCCTGCGCCGGCACTGACGCAGGCGAGCATGCCGTGATAGGACTCGATCTCGAAGATCTTCCCCGGCACCGCGCCATCGGTGTTGAACCAACGTTCGAAGTGATGACGGTACGAGCAGTTCGACCTGAAGGCGTAAATGTTCTCGCCGTTGACATCCTGGGCACGATTGATCGGTCCATGGTTCAGTGGCGCAATCAGCACCATCTCTTCCTCGAACACCGGCACCCCGTCCAGCGCCGGATGCAGCACCGGGCCGTCGACAAACGCCGCCACCAGCCGCCCGGACAGCACGCCATCGATCATTGCCCCGGACGGTCCGGTGGAAAGGTCCAGTTCGACCTTGCTGTATTGCTGGTTGTAGGCAGCGAGCAAGGCCGGAATACGCACGGCCGCAGTGCTCTCCAGCGACCCCAGGGAAAACGGCCCGCGCGGCTCTTCACCGGCCACGGTCAAGCGTGCTTCTTCGACCAGGCCAAGGATGCGCCAGGTGTAATCGAGGAAGGTCCAGCCTGCCGGTGACAGGCGCAGGCGGCTCTTCTCGCGGATGAACAACTCGACCCCAAGATCGGCTTCCAGTTGCTTGATCCGCGTCGTCAGGTTCGAAGGCACGCGGTGCATATGCTGAGCGGCAACGCTGATACTGCCGTGCTCAGCCACCGCCCTGAATATTTCCAGCTGAACCAGGTCCACATCATTCTCCAATCATGAACGAAAGACTCATTATTATTCAGTTTTCAAAACATGAATAGCCCTCTACGCTGGCGTCGTTCCCTAATTTTTGCAGGACAGTGCCATGACCGCGTTCTCCAGCCATACCCATGCCGTGTCGATCAACCCCGCCAACGGCGAAGCCATTGGTCACTACCCTTACCAGTCCGAGGCTGACCTCGATGCAGCGCTGACGCGGGCTGCAGGCGGTTTCGCGCACTGGCGGCGTACCCCCGTGTCCGAGCGCGCCGGGCTGATCCTTGCCCTGGCCAGCGCCATCCGTGACAACGCAGCGGCCATGGCGCGGATGATCACCCTGGAAATGGGCAAGCCGCTGGCCCAGGCCCGTGGCGAAGTGGAGAAATGCGCGCAACTGTGCGAGTGGTACGCCGCCCAGGGCCCGGGCATGCTCAGCGCCGAATCGACCCTGGTGGAAAACGGCAAGGCGCGCATCGAATACCGGCCACTGGGCCCGATCCTGGCGGTAATGCCGTGGAACTTCCCGGTCTGGCAGGTACTGCGCGGTGCTGTCCCGGCGCTGATCGCCGGCAACACCTATGTCCTCAAGCACGCGCCGAACGTGATGGGCAGCGCCTACCTGCTGCTCGACGTGATCAAGCAGGCCGGTCTGCCTGAGGGCGTGTTCGAAGTCATCAACGTCACCCCGGACGGTGTGTCCCAGGCCATCAAGGACCCGCGCATCGCCGCCGTGACCCTGACCGGCAGCGTGCGCGCCGGTATGGCCATCGGTGCCCAGGCCGGCGCCGCGCTGAAAAAATGCGTGCTGGAGCTGGGCGGTTCCGATCCGTTTATCGTGCTTAACGACGCCAACCTCGATGAAGCGGTCAAGGCCGCGGTAATCGGCCGCTACGCCAACACCGGCCAGGTCTGCGCTGCGGCCAAGCGTCTGATCGTCGAGCAAGGCGTGGTCGACGCCTTTACCGAGAAGTTCGTCGAAGCCACCCGTCAGCTGGTCATGGGCGATCCGCTGTCGGAGCAGACCTATCTGGGCCCGATGGCGCGTTTCGACCTGCGCGACGAGCTCGATGAACAGGTCCAGGCCACCCTGGCTGAAGGCGCGACCCTGCTGCTGGGCGGGCACAAGGCCGAAGGCGCGGGCAATTACTACGCGCCGACCGTACTGGCCGATGTCACCGACCAGATGACCTCGTTCCGCCAGGAGCTGTTCGGCCCGGTGGCCTCGATCATCACCGCCCGCGACGCCCGCCACGCCCTGGAACTGGCCAACGACAGCGAGTTCGGCCTGGCCTCGACGATCTACACCCAGAACCTGGAACTGGCCGCCCAGCTCACCGAGGAGCTGGACACCGGCGGCGTGTTCATCAACGGCTACTGCGCCAGCGACCCGCGCGTCACCTTCGGTGGGGTCAAGAAGAGTGGTTTCGGCCGCGAACTCTCGCACTTCGGCGTGCGTGAGTTCTGCAACGCCCAGACTGTCTGGCTGGACCGCCGCGGCTGAATGACCAGCGGTCGGCTCGCATCGGTACTGGCTCCGGGAGCGTTGCAGGCAATGGGCTAAACTCTAGCTCGGGGGCTGGCAATGCAACGCGACCGGAGGTGCACCATGAGCCAGTACCAACGCCTGTTTTTGATGGTCGGCGACGACATGCGCCACACCCCGGCGCTGGAGCGTGCCGCCGCCCTGGCCCACGCCACCGGGGCCACCCTGCATATCTGCGCGATTGTCGAGGAGCTCGACACCCTCGGCCTGCTCAGCGGCGATGAACACCGCAACCAGACCCGCGTAGAAGACAGCCGCCAGTGGCTCGCCGATGAAGCCACGTTGCTGCATGAAAACGGTATCCGGGTCAGCACCGAGGTGGTCCTGACCCGTGATCTGCTGGGCGCGACCCTGGACCAGGTAGCGGAGATCGAGCCGGACCTGCTAATCAAGGATGTGCTGCACGAACCCGCCTACAAGCGCCTGCTGTTCACCCCGCTGGACTGGCAACTGCTGCGCGAATGCCCGTGCCCGGTGCACCTCGTCTCGGCAGTGCACTGCCCGCTGCCGCGCGTGGTGGTGGCTGCCGTCGACCCGACCCACCCTGAACACCCCCATAACGACCTCAATGAAACAGTGATTCAAGCCGCCAGCGATCTGGCACGCCAGTGCAACGCCGAACTGCACTTACTGCATGTATGCGACAGCGCCCATACCCATATGGCCGACTTCGGTGCTGGCACGATTACCATGCCCGGTTTCGGCAGTGATGTGCGCAAGTCGATCCACAAAGCCTTCGAACACCTGGCCAAACTTCACAACGTACCAGAGGAACGTCTGCACTTCCTGTCGGCACCGATTACCCGCAGCATCGCCGACTTCGTCGCGCACAACCGTACCGACGTGCTGGTGATGGGCAATCATCCTCGCAAACTGCTGGAGCGCCTGACCGGCAGCACCACCGAGCATGTCATCGATCACAACCTGTGCAATGTCCTGGCGGTCAAGGCCGTGGCCTGAGTGTCAGTCGTATTCGGCTTCGGCATGCTCGCCGAGCAGGCGGCGCTGACGTGGCGTCGCAGCGGCGAGCACTTCGGGGTTGAATTGCCAGTGCAGGTACGGCGAGAACTTCTGCGCAACCATGCGCCGGCCATAGTGCACCTGCAGCATCGAGCGCGTGCGATCGGCGCTGCGGTTGTCGCTGCCACCGTGCCAGAGTTCGCTGCGAAACATCAGTGCATCGCCCGCGCGGCAGAGAATGCTCTGCGCTGACTGTCCCTGCCACTGCTGCTCACCCGGCGCAGGCTTGCGCCCTGCCCTGTGGCTACCCGGCAACACTTGGGTCGGGCAGAGCTCGGCGTCGATGTCGTCCAGGTAAAACTGCACGGTACAGATCTGCATGGGCAGCTCGAAAGCGGGGTCGGCCAACAGGGCTGGCGGCAACTCCATCACCAGATAATCCAGGTGCAACGGCATGCCCTGATAGCCGGGATGGCTGCGCCAGGCGGTCTGGCCGATGATGTGGCAATCCTCGCCCAGCGCCGCTTCGGCCAGCTCGATGACCCCTGGCAGGTCGAGATAGGCCAGCCACAACGGGTCGCGGTTGAACACGCATTTGTAGTGTTCCAGCAGGCCGTTGTAGTCCCAGTGCTGGGGCACAAGGCTACTGATCGCGGCTTGCAACTGCACGATCTGTCGCGGTTCAAGCGCGCCGGGCAGCAACAGGTAGCCGTCACGCTGCAAGGCGCTCAAGCCCAGGCCTAGCAATGAGCCTTCGTTCATGCCCGCACTCCGCTTGATTGGCGCCTCTATTATCCTGCGCGTCCCCCAAAGAGGGCCAGGCCTGATTGCGGCTCAGCCCTCGCGCAACCAGTCGATAAAACGCGCAAAAAGCTCCGATTGCGAGTTGATCTGCAGCTTCTGGTAGAGATTCTTGCGGTGCATGCGCACGGTTTCCGGGGAGATCCCCAGCTCGCTGGCCGTGGACTTGGCCGAGTGACCGCGCAAGATCATGTGCGCCACTTCGCGCTCGCGATCGGTGAGCACCTGGCAGCCAAAACTGTCGAACGCTGCCTGGAGACTGTTGTGCCCGCCGGTATTGCCGGTTTGCGCCAGGCCATGACGGGCAAAGCGCGCCAGCAGCTCGCGGACCATCGGCTCGACGGCGCGCAACAGATGGACTTGCTCGCCGCTCAGGCGCGAACCGCTGCAGCCCTGGAACAGGCTCAGGGAAATCTTCCGCGCATCACCGATATCGGCAATGAAATAGCTGTCTTCACTGCAGCCGGTGCCCAGGTAATAGGTTTTGTAATAGTCACTGTCGAAGAAGTGGTCCGGGGCGATGTCTTCAAGATGGTAGAAACCTTGCGCCAGACCGCTCTCCACCGCCAGACAAAAAGGATCGAGCAGGTAGCCTGCGGCGAAGTAGCGATTGAGGATGGCGTCGCGATGCTGCTCGGGAATGCCCTGCTGGTACAGCAACTGCGGCGCCTGGCCCTGGCACTCGAGGCTGATCATCATCGACTCGACCGCCACCAGCTGGCTGATGGCCGCGGCCAGATGCCCAAGGGCATCCGGCGCTTCGCTATGGGCAAAAGCGTTCTGCAGCGCTGCATGCCATTGCTGCAGGGCGCCAAAAGACAGACAGATCGGGGTTTCAGGGGATGCGTGGCTCATGCTCCGCAGTCTAACGGCTGGAGCACGAGCCTGCACCTGTGGGGTTCTGGTGGGTGGGAGCGGGCTTGCCCCGCGATGCAGTGTGACTGACAAACCGCAATCGCGGGGCAAGCCCGCTCCCACCGCAGAGGCTGCTTTCAAGGCACCACGCCTCATGTACCGCTGTACAGCCCTTCGCGGCGCAACTCGGTGGCGGTCTCGACAATGCACTGACGCAGCACCTCGACAATCTCGTCCACCTGCGCATGGGTGATGATCAACGGCGGTGACATCACGTTCAGGTGCATGATCGGCCGCACCAGCAAACCTTTGTCCTGGGCGCGCCGGTGGATGCGCTCGCCGATGTTCACCTCATCGGCGAACAACGCCTTGCTGCGCTTGTCGGCGACGAACTCGACGCAGGCCATCAGCTTCATGCAACGCACGTCGCCCACCAGCGGCAGCTCACGCAGGCTTTGCAGGCGCTGCTCCAGGTAGCCGCCGACATCATTGACGTGGGCCAGCAGGTTTTCCCGCTCGATGATCTCGATATTCTTCAGCGCCGCCGTGCAGCACACCGGGTGGCCACTGTAAGTAAAGCCGTGGGTGAAGCAACGGCCCTTGCCCGGCTCGGCAATCACCTTCCAGATGCGATCGGAGAAGATGCACGCGCCCAGCGGCAGGTAGGCCGAGGTCAGGCCTTTGGCGGTGGTGATGATATCCGGCTGCACCCCGAACAGTTCTTCGCTGGCGAAGAAGGTGCCGAGGCGGCCGAAGGACGTCACCACCTCGTCGGCGACAAAGAGGATGTCGTAGGTCTGGCAGACCTGCCACATGCGCAGGAAGTAATCCTTGGGCGGGATGATCACCCCGCCCGACCCCATGATCGGCTCGGCAAAGAACGCCGCGACATTGTCGGCGCCCAGCGAGAGGATCTTGTCTTCGAACTCGGCCACCAGGAAGTCGAGGAACTCGGCCTCGTCCATGTCATCCGGCGCCCGGTACGGGTTGGGGTTGGAAACGTGGTGGATCAGATCATGGGCGTAATCGAACTCCGGTACACGGTCGGCCGCCTTGTTGCCGATCGACATGGTCAGGGTGGTCGAGCCGTGATAGGCGTTGTAGCGCGCAATGATGTGTTTCTTGTGCGGCTTGCCGCGGCAGTTCTGGTAGTACTGGATCAGGCGGTAGGCGGTGTCGACTGCGGTCGAGCCACCGGTGGTGAGAAACACATGGTCAAGATCACCCGGTGCCAGTTGGGCGAGCTTTTCGCACAGCTCGATGGCAACGCTGTTGGCCATGTCGGAAAACGGGTTGGAATAAGCCAGCTTGCGCACCTGGTCGGCGATGGCCAGGGCCATTTCCTCGCGGCCCAGTCCAATGTTGGTGCACCACATGCCGCCTACCGCATCGAGGAAGCGGTTGCCCTCGGTGTCACGGATATAGGCGCCCTCCCCGGCAACAATGTTCAGCGCACCCTGCTCGCGATGCTCGTCGAACATGTGATAGCCGTGCATGTAGTGAGCCTTGTCGGCCTCCACCAGCGGATCATGGGCAAATGCAGTTGCGACAGCGTTGTTGGACGTAGCCATGGTCTGTTCCTTGGCAATGGGAATTGAGGTTAGTCAGAAACCGGTCTTGACCGTGCTCCAGACCCGGGTGATCGCGCGCATATCGCGGGCGTCCTGGGTTTTCTGGGCAAACAGGCGTTCGCGGGTAGCGTCATCGGGGTAGATCGCCGGATCATTGCGGATGTCCGTCTGCACCAAGGTCGTGGCCGCTGCGTTGCTGTTGGCGTAGCGGATGTAGTTGGTCACCTCGGCCATGGTCTGCGGCTGCAACAGAAACTCGACGAAACGATGGGCGTTGGCGCTGTGCGGGGCATCCTTGGGCAGGTAAAGGTTGTCGAACCAGATCAGCGAGCCTTCCTTGGGGATGAAGAACGACAATTTGATGTCTTTTTTCGCTTCCTCGGCGCGGGCCTGGGCAATGGCGTAGTCACCCGACCAGGTCAAGGCCATGCACACATCGCCGTTGGGCAGGCTGGTGAGGTAGTTCACCGAGTCGAATTTCTTGATATAGGGGCGGATATCCAGCAGCAGCTTTTCGACCGCCTTGAGGTCAGCCGGCGCCGCGCTGCGTGGGTCTTTGCCCAGGTACTTGAGCGCCAGCGGGTTCACCTCGGTGGGTGCGTCCATCAGGGTCACGCCGCAGTCGGCAAAGCGCGAGACGATCTTCGGGTCGAACAGCATGGCCAGCGAACCGATCGGCGCATCGGGCATGCGCGCTTTGATCTTTTCGACGTTGTAGGTCACGCCGTTACTGCCCCAGGTATAGGGCGCCGAGTATTTCAGGCCGGGGTCATAGCCTTGCAGCGCCTGAACCACCTGGGCGTCGAGGTTGTGCCAGCTCGGCAACTGTTGCTTGTCCAGCGGCTGGAACACCCCAGCTTTGATCAGTGGCGGCACCAGGGAGGCGTTGAGCATGACCAGGTCGTAGCCGGAGCGGCCAGTGAGCAGTTTGGTCTGTACGGTTTCGTAGCCATCGAAGGTGTCGTAGATCACCTTGATCCCCGTGGCTTTTTCGAAATCGGCCAGGGTGGTTTCGCCGATGTAGTCCGTCCAGTTGTACAACCTGAGTGTGTTGCCGGTGTCCACTTCAGCGGCCAGGGTGGCCGTGGCAGTGGACGCCAGCAACAGACTGCACATCACCTTCAGTGCCTTGCGCATAGCAACTCCGTCGTGTGACTGCTCAGGGTGAGCCGATGGACTTACTATCAGGTGATTCGCGGGTGGCGACCATAACCCGAATGGGTGGGTGGCTAAAAACATCGCGATCAAACCTGATATTTCTGCCAGTTGCAGATCTCTTTGATGAAGCACTAAATACACTTTGAAGGCTGTCCGGACGACAGACTAAACATCTCGAACCAAGGTGCTAGCAGATAAACAAAAGCGAGTTAGTAGACGCTTAAGACGGAGGTTTCGATGAAACAAGGACCTGAAAAGCGTGCTGGCTCGCGGACAGCAAATAATTTTTTTGCTCGTAGTGCGCGCTGGATGGCAGACAGCACTCAGAGAGCAGCAGACGCGGGGGCAGATTTGTCGCAACTACGGGTCGCTACGATTGGCCCAAAGGGTGCCTGGATCCGACATCTGCCATCACACCGTTTTTCTCTTACTGGTACAACATGTTCCGAGGGAACAGGTGCTATACCGAAACCGGATAACGTGTTTGTGTTATGCGGTTGTGCCTATCTGAGTGCGTCATTCTGGCCGGAAACGATCAAAGCGGCACGTAAAGCCCTTGATACCCATGGCGTCGGTTCGTATGACTCTGCGCCACTTTCCGGCGAGAGCGAGCATCACGAGCAGGTCAAGGATGAGCTGTTGAAGTTGTATCGCCCCGCCGGTGAAGGGGCGGCTTTCCTGACGATAAGCGCAAGCATGGCCAACATGACGGCAGTTCCGATGCTTGTGGGCCGTGGCGACACGATCTTTTCAGACTCGGAAAGTCACATGACACTGTTGCAGGGAGCGGCAATGTCCGAGGCCGAACTGGTGCGTTTTCGCCACAATGACATGGACGACCTCGAGCGAAAGTTGATCACTGCCAATGATCTTGATCCAAAATGCCAGCACCGGCGCCTGATCATGACCGATGGCGTCTTCAGTATGAGTGGTCATGTGTGCAACTTGCCGGGTTTAGTGGCGCTTGCGCAGCGTTTCAAGTGTCTGTTGCTTGTCGATGAGGCCCATGCACTTGGCGCACTGGGGCCACAAGGTCGCGGAACTGCGGACTACTGGGAGATGGATCCCGGCTGTATTGATATTGTGACGGGTACGCTCGCAAAGTCTGTCGGTGCCCAAGGTGGTTACATCGTGTGCAATACATCGTTGGCCGAGAGCGCCAGCTATGAATACACCACCAATCGAGTATTTTCGTCCGGTGTACCGGCATCTATTACCGCCGCCGCCGCTGAGGTGCTTCGACAGATCAATGCTACGGACGAAACACTGCAGTCGGACCGGGCGACTACAAATACTTTTAGGAAAATGTACCAAAGGCAGCGGCGCAATCTGGATATCTTGAGTGGCTACTTACGTAAACTGAAACTCGATGGCATAGAAACCGAGCCGGATGATGCACCAGCCGCAATACGCCGGGTGGTGGTCGGTGATGAGCAGGCGCTATTCGAGATACAGAAGCGTCTTTATCTTCAAGGTGTTTATGTGCTTGGCGTCGTTTATCCGGCTGTGCCAAAAGGTTGTGATCAGTTCCGAATAACCGTCATGCCCTCGATCTCGCAAGCCAAGATGCACGCGTGTGGTAAGGCGCTGGTTAATGTTTGTCGTTCTGTTCTCCTGGGGCAGAGCGGATAAGCGGATCGAGCAGTGCGACGCGGGGCAAGCCCTCTGTGGGAGCGGGCTTGCCCCGCGATAATCAAGCCAACGGATACAGCGCCTCATCAAACTGCGACAAGCGCGGAAACGCCAGCGGCTGGTCATCCGACAAGTGCTGCAGACGCTGCTGGTAACTGTGCAGGAAGTCTTTGCGCGCCTCCTCGCTGATATACGGCACATGCCAGGCCACAAACGGCTCCAGCACGTCAAAGCCGACATACGCCAGAGTGCCACGCAAGATCGGTCGCAGCATATCCTCCAGCGGCCCGTGGATCGCCCCTTCGCCGAACATGTGCTCGCGCCCGCCGAGGGTCACGGTCACCAGGGCTTTTTTGCCGGCCAGGCCGCCCTGGTCGTAGAAGCGCTTACCGCCATAGCAGACACCGGACACCAGCACCCGGTCGATCCAGCCTTTGAGGATGGCCGGGGCCGAGAACCAGAAGATCGGGAAGTTCAGCACCAGCAGATCTGCCCACAACAGCTTGTCCAACTCGCCCTGGATATCCGCGGCAATCGAGCCACTCTTGACCCCCAGGCGCTGCTCCAGGGCATAGACCAGATAATCGGGATTCTCCCGCGTGGCAAAGTCATCGGCACTGGCCACCGGGTTCCAGTTCATCGCATACAGGTCGCTGACCTGCACCTGATGGCCCTGGGCCTGGAAGGTTTCCACAGCTGTGTCACGCAGGGCAGCGGTGAAGGATTGCGGCTCGGGATGAGCGTGAACGATCAATACATTCATCAGGGTTTTCCTTAAACAGATTGCAGCGTAGAAGGAGCGGCGCGGCTGGCCAGCAGGCGATTGAGCCAGTCAGGGTCCATTTCCGGCTCGGAGGAGAACAACAGTCCGGTGTAGTCGCGATACGGCGGGCTGAAGATGGCATCGCGGCTGCCGTGATCCACCACGCGCCCGCGTTGCATCACCAGCACTTCGTCGGCGATGGCGCGCACCGTGGCCACGTCGTGGGTAATGAACAGGTAGGCCACACCCAACTGCTGCTGGATGCGGTTGAGCAGCTTGAGCACGCCTTCGGCCACCAGCTGGTCCAGTGCCGAGGTCACCTCGTCGCAGATGATCAACTGCGGCTCGGCGGCCAGCGCCCGGGCAATGCAGATGCGTTGCTTCTGCCCGCCGGACAGCTCGCGCGGCTGGCGTTCCATGTACAGCGCAGGGTCCAGCTCGATCATCTCCAGCAGTTCGGCCACCCGTTTACGCATGGCCTGGCCCTTGAGCCCGAGGTAGAAGGTCAGCGGCCGGCCGATGATGTCGACGATACGCTGGCGTGGGTTCAGCGCGGTGTCGGGGATCTGGTAGATCATCTGGATCCGTCGCAGTTGCTCCTTGCGGCGCTGGCGGAAATCGGCCGGCAAGGCTTCACCGTCATACAGCACCTGCCCCGCCGTCGGTGGCAGCAGGCCGGTAATCAAGCGCGCCGTGGAGCTCTTGCCGCTGCCGGACTCACCGATCACCGCCAGGGTCTGACCCCGGTGGAGCTTGAGCGAGACATCATGCAGCACCGGCTGCTGGCCGTAACTGGCGCAGGCCTGGCGCACTTCGAGCAATGGCCGTTGCTGCACCGGGCAAGGCTTGGGCTCGGTGCGAAAGCTGCGCACCGCCCACAGCGACTTGGTGTAATCCTGCTGCGGCGCGTCGAGCATGCTGCGGGTGTCGGCCTCCTCCACCAGCTTGCCGTGGCGCAGGACCATGATGCGATCGGCCATCTGCGCCACCACCGCCAGGTCGTGGCTGATGTACAGCGCGGCGCTGCCGTAGGTTTTTACCGCATCGCGAATCGCCGCCAGCACTTCGATCTGGGTGGTTACGTCCAGTGCGGTGGTCGGTTCGTCGAAGATGATCAGGTCCGGATGACACGCCATGGCCATGGCGGTCATCACCCGTTGCAGCTGGCCGCCGGAGACCTGGTGCGGATAACGCTGGCCGATCTGCTCGGGATTGGGCAGGCGCAGCACGCGGTACAGTTCCACCGCTTCGGCCTCGGCCTGGGCGCGGTCGATGCCGCCGTTCTTCACTGCGGTTTCAACATGCTGGTCGATCAGCCGGTGGGCCGGGTTGAACGACGCCGCAGCACTTTGTGCTACATAGGCAATACGCAGGCCGCGCAGCTTGCGCAAGATTTCGGCGCGGGCGCCGACCAGCTCCATGCCGTCGAACCGCACCGAACCGCCGGTGATCCGGCAGCCATCGCGCACATAGCCCATCGACGCCAGGCCCAGCGTCGACTTGCCGGCCCCCGACTCGCCGATCAACCCCAGCACCTCACCGCGTTGCAGGGTAAGGTCGATGCCTTTGATCAACGGATGCCAGGCGTCTTCATAGTGCCCTTCGATACGCAGATCGCGGATTTCCAGCAGCGGCTTCTGATTATTCACTTGGGTCATGCTCAGCACTCCTTGAGGCCACTGGATGCATGCAGCACCCAATCCACGACGAAATTGACGCTGACCGTGATCAACGCCACTGCCAGCGCCGGCAACAGCGGGCTGATATCACCGAAGGTGATCAGTACCGCGTTGTCGCGCACCATGCTGCCCCAATCGGCGGTTGGCGGCTGGATACCCAGGCCGAGGAACGACAGCGCGCTGATGAACAAGAAGACAAAGCAGAAGCGCAAGCCAAACTCGGCGATCAAGGGCGCTGCGGCGTTGGGCAGCACTTCGCGGCTGACCAGCCACCACAGCCCTTCCCCGCGCAACCGCGCCGCTTCGACAAAGTCCTGGACCACCACGGTCATGGCCACCGCCCGTGACAGGCGAAACACCCGCGTGGCATCGAGCAGCGCAATCACCAGCACTAGCGAAGTGGCCGTGGTGCCAACCACGCTGAGGATCAGCAAGGCAAAGATCAGCTGTGGGATGGCCATGAGAATGTCCACCACCCGCGACAGGCCCTGATCGATCCAGCCGCCCTTGATCGCCGCCACCAGCCCGCAAAAGCCGCCCAGAGCAAAGGCCAGGACGGTAGTCAGAAAAGCAATGCCCAGGGTGTTGCGAGCGCCGTAGACCAGGCGGCTGAACATGTCGCGCCCGAGGTTATCGGTGCCCAGCAGGAACTCGCCGCCCCACGGCGCGAAACCCTCGCCAACCACCTGGGTCTCGCCATAGGGCGCCAATACCGGGGCGAACAGCGCCACCAGCACATACAGGGCAATCACCAGCAGGCCGAACTTGGCGCTCAACGGCGCGCGCAGCAGTTGTTTGATCAGGCTCATGGCTTACCCCTTCGGATGCATCAGGCGTGGATTGCTGGCAATCGACAGCACATCGGCCGTGGTATTGAGCAGGATGTAGGTCGCGGCGAAGATCAGGCTGCAGGCCTGCACCACCGGGATGTCACGCTTGGCCACCGAATCGACCAGCAGCTGGCCGAGGCCGGGATACACGAACACCACCTCGACCACCACCACGCCCACCACCAGGTAGGCCAGGTTCAGCGCCACGACGTTGATGATCGGCGCCAGAGCGTTGGGCAAAGCGTGGCGAAAGATAATCCGTGCCGGGCTGATGCCCTTGAGCCGGGCCATTTCGATATAGGGGCTGGCCAGCAGGTTGATCAGCGCCGCGCGGGTCATGCGCATCATCTGCGCGATCACCACCAGGCTCAGAGTCAGCACTGGCAACAGCGAACGCTCCAGCACTTCGGTGAAACTCGCTCCCGGGGCCAGGTTGGAGATGCTCGGCAACCAGTTGAGCTTCACCGCGAACACCAGGATCAGGATGTAGGCGACGAAGAACTCGGGGAACGACACCGCACTCAAGGCACTGGTATTGAGCAGGCGGTCGAACCAGCTGTTGCGGTACAGCGCCGCGAGCATACCCAGCAGCAGCGCCACCGGTACCGAAACCAGCGCCGCCAGCGCGGCAAGGCTGAAGGTGTTGGCCAGACGGCTGCCGATCAGTTCGGCAATCGGCCGCTGGTTGGCCAGCGACAGGCCGAGATCACCGTGCAGCAGTTGCCAGGCCCACTGGCCGAAGCGGGTCAGTGCCGGTACATCCAGGCCCAACTGGGCCCGCAGCGCCGCGACGGTTTCGGGGGTGGCGGCCTGGCCGAGCATGGCCTCGGCAACGTCGCCCGGCAGCATGCCCACGGCCAGAAAGATGATCACCGCCACCGCAAACAGCGACAACAGGCCCAGGGCCAGGCGCTGCACAAGCAGTTTGTAAAGACTATTCACCGGACAGTTCCTCGAACAGACACAACGAAAGGTGGCACTGCGGGTTCAGCCCTCAGGCCTGCCACCAGCGCTCGATCAGGCGCAGACCGTCCAGCTCACCGTACGGCGCAGTCACCCCGCCATGGGTGACGCGCTTGGAGCGGGCAGCCACGGAGCTGGCAAACAGCGGCACGATCGCCCCGCCTTCGTCGCGGCACAGGGCCTGCATTTCGTTGTACATCTCCTGGCGCAGCGGCGCGTTCATCTCGCCACGGGCGGCATTGAGCAGCTGGTTGAAGCGCGGGTTGTCCCAGTGCGTTTCGTTCCACGCCGCGCCTTTGGCGTAACCGATGCTGAACATGCGGTCGGCGGTCAGGCTGCTGTAGAAGAACGAGGTGGTGAAAGGTTGCTTCATCCACACGTTGCTGAAGAAGCCGTCGGCCGGCTCGCGCACCACATCGATGTCGATACCGGCTTGGCGCGCCTGCTCCTTGAACAACACCGAAGCATCCACCGCGCCGGTGTACGCGGCATCGGAGGCTTGCAGACGCACCTTGAGCGAATCGACCCCGGCCTGACGCAGGTAGAAGCGCGCCTTGTCCGGGTCATACGCGCGCTGCTCCAGCGCGCTGTTTATAAAGCGGCTGCCGGGCTGGATCGGGTGATCGTTGCCGATCTGGCCGTAGCCGTAGAGCACCGAGGCGAGCAAGGTTTCGCGGTTGATCGCGTGCTTGAGGGCCAGGCGGATGTTGTTGTCCTGGAACTGCGTGCTGTCGGTCAGCATCGGGAAGGTGTAGTGCTGGGCGCCTTTGGTTTCTTCGATGGCCAGGTTCGGGTTGCGCTTGAGCAAGGCCACGGTTTTCAGGTCGACCTTGTTGATCACATCGACCTGACCGGTGACCAGGGCATTGACCCGCGCGGCGCCATCGGCGATGGCCAGCAGCTCGGCACTGGCGAAATGCGCCCTGCCCGCTTTCCAGTAATCCGGGCTGCGCTCCAGGTCCATGCGCACGCCGGGCTCGAAGCCCTTGAGGCGGTAGCCGCCGGTGCCCACGCCAGACTGCCAGTCGGCGACACCGTCCTTGGCCGGCATGATTGCCAGATGATAGTCGGCGACCACATAGGCGAAGTCGACGTTGCCCGAATGCAGCTCGAAAACCACGGTATCGTTGCCCTCGGCGCGAACCTGGGCGACGTCACCGAGCACGGTCTTGGCTGCCGAGGTGGACTTGTCGCCGAGGTGATGCTGGATCGAAGCGACGACATCGTTGGCATCCAGGGTCTTGCCGTTGTGGAAGGTCACGCCCTTGCGCAGGGTGAAGGTCCAGATCCGTGCATCGGGGCTCAGTTCCCAGCGCTCGGCCAGCTCCGGAATGGCGCTGCCATCCACGGCGATTTCGCTGAGGGTGTTGTACACCGCCGAGAAGCCGACAAAGGTGAAGGTATCGGCCCAGGTGCCCGGATCGCGCGAGTCGGTGGTGCTGCCACCGGCCAGGCCCATGCGCAGCACGCCACCAGCTTTGGGCGTGGCCTCCTCGGCCCAGCCGCGCATCGGCAAGCCAAGGCTGAAGGCGCCAGCCACCGCGGCTGCAGTGGCGCTGTACTTGAGAAAATCGCGACGCGGCAAGCCGCCGTCGTGCATCGCTTGAGTAATTTTGTTGTTGTTATCGCTCATGGCATTGCCCCTGTTGAAGTGCAGAGAAAAGGATTCAGCCGACTTCGCACGCATCGATGCTGCAAATATTTGTATTTGTCATCGTGACAATTACATTAGACTCAATCACACACCGCTGCCAAGCCCCTCCGGGGTGCTTTTTGCGATAGCCTGTGGGAGCGGGCTTGCTGTGGGAGCGGGCTTGCCCCGCGATGCAATCTGACAGGAAGATCGCTATCGCGGGGCAAGCCCGCTCCCACCGGTTAGTTGCCCCTACAAGGAAATTTTCAAAGGATTCTACAGACCATGAGCCAGTCCACCCGCCTGATCACCGCCTCGTACATATTGTCGTTCGTGGCCGCCAACGCCCCGCAGAAGCTGCGCACCGAGACCATCGCCAAATGGGTCAAGACCCACCCTACGCGCGTGCGCAGCCTGGTCTCGCTGATGGTCAAGGCCAACATCCTCAAGTCCTGGCGCGGCGCCCACGGCGGCTTGACCCTGGCCCGCCCGGCCAGCGAAATCACCTTGCGCGAGGTGTATGACGCGGTGCAGGAAAGCTCGTTGATCGCCGAGAAGATCGACAACCCCTTCTCCGGTCTGGAAGACCACTGCAAGGTGTTCGAGGTGTTCACCCGGCTGTTCGCCATGCTTGAGGCCAACATGCGTCTGGACCTTGGTGCGATTACCGCTGACCAGTTGTTCGTGGCCTTCGATACGCCGAAGGAATACGCGAACGTGTAGGAGCGGATTTATCCGCGAAAGGTCGATACCCTCACATCCTGAAAAAGTACTCCACCCCGCCAACAACCCGTCAACGCTAGGCTATCCAGAACATGCCCCTTCCTGGATGCCTCACATGCCCAGCCCAAAAGGTTGCCTGCTCCGTCGCGGTAGGTATTCAGAATCAGGCAGGCTCTACCTGCTGACTACCGCCACTCAACAACGCCGGCCCCTGTTCCTCGATTTCCAGCATGCACGAACGGCGATCAGACACCTGCGTCTGGCTGAGCAAGAAAACAGCTGCCAGTCACTGGCCTGGGTGGTCATGCCTGACCATGTTCATTGGCTGATCGAGTTGAAGGATGTAACGCTGAGTACGTTGATGCGCCGCTTCAAGGCTCGATCCAGCCATGTGTTGCGCAAGGCTGGGGGCGTATCAGCTCCCGTTTGGCAAGCGGGTTATCATGACCGTGCCTTGCGACGGGAAGAAGATGTGGTGAGGGTCGCCAGGTACATCATTGCTAATCCCCTGAGAGCGGGGTTAGTGGACAAGGTGGGTGATTATCCGCATTGGGATGCGGTTTGGGTGTGATGGCCCCTGGTGGCCGACGGAAAATGAGGGCGCCGGTCAAATCGAGCGCCGCCCGCGCGGCGCATCGCGGATAAATCCGCTCCTACATTTGTTGCAACGTGCCACGATCTGTCAGGCCATGGTTGTTCGCCTTTGGTGCCCGGCGATGAATACGGGTGGGCGCCCCCCCCCAGAACGTAGGAGCGGATTCATCCGCGATGCGCCGCGCAAGCGGTGCTATGTCGCTAGATCTGAACGGCCTTGATCTCAACGAACTCCGCCAACCCCTCCTCACCCCACTCCCGGCCGTTGCCCGACTGTTTGTAGCCGCCAAACGGCGCCTGGTAGTTGAAAGCTGCGCCATTGATAAAGCACTGTCCGGCACGCAGTTGCCGGCCCAGTTGCAAGGCGCGCTCTCGGTCAGCGGCCCAGACAGCGCTGGACAAGCCAAAGGGTGAATCGTTGGCAAGGGCAATCGCCTGTGCCTCATCGGCATAAGGAATCAGGCACAGCACCGGGCCGAAGATTTCCTCCTGGGCAATACGCATGCGGTTATCGACGTCGGCGAACAGGGTTGGCTGCACATAGAAACCCCGTTCGAGGCCCGCTGCACTGTCACCGCCACAAAGCAGACGCGCACCCTCCTCCTGGCCGATGCGGATGTAATCCTGCACCGTGCGCCGCTGCGCCGCCGAACACATCGGTCCGAGGAAGCTCTGCGGATCTTGCGGATCACCCATGACCAGTTTGCGGGTTTCATCCAGGGCGATCTCCAGCGCCTCGGCATAGCGGCCGGCAGGCAGCAGCATGCGGGTCAAGGCCGTGCAGGTTTGCCCGGAGTTGATCATTACGTCCTGCACGCCATAGCGCACGGCGGCGTCAAGGTCGGCGTCGGCGGTAATCAGCAACGGCGACTTGCCGCCCAGCTCCAGACACACGCGTTTCACCGTCGGCGCGGCGGCTTGCGCGACACGCACACCGGCGCCAGTGGAACCGGTGAACGACACCATGTCGACCTGCGGATGCCGGGCCAGCGCCTCACCAACTTTCGAGCCGGGCCCGCTGACCAGGTTGAAAACCCCGGCCGGCAAGCCGATGGCTTCGATCATCTCGGCCAGCAAGAAAGCATGCAACGGGGTTTCCTGGCTTGGCTTGACCACCACGGTGCAGCCTGCTGCCAATGCCGGGGCGAGTTTGCCGATCAACTGGTGCAGCGGGTAATTCCACGGGTTGATGAACGCGCAGACACCAACGGCTTCGCGGTACACCAGGGAATTACCTACCTCACGCACTTCATCCATCAGGCCGGCCAGTTCAACGTACTGCTCAAGCCCGGCGATCGGCCCGTCCACCTGAACGCTACGACACCACTGCACCGGCATGCCCAGCTCGGCGGTGATGACACTGGCCATTTCCTCGGCACGTGCCGTCAGTTGCTCGACCAAGGCTCGGATGTAACCTGCGCGTACGCTCGATGGCGTGCGCGACCAGTCGGCAAATGCCCGGCGCGCTGCCGCTACGGCGCGGTTGACATCCTCTTCGTTACCCAGTGGCACGCGACCGGCAACCGTCTCGCTGGCCGGGTCGATCACCTCGGCCATGCCCTGCCCGGACGGCACCTGCCAGGTGCCGTCGATAAACAGCCGGGAGTATTCACGCATGGGCCTTGGCCTCCATCAGCTCTGCCGCACAGCGGGCAATGCGCTGGCAGGCATCGCGCAGCGGCTCATCACCCAGCACCAGGCCCAGGCGGATATGCCCCGCCGCACTCGGGCCGAAGGCTTCACCGGCCAGCACCGACACGCCATGGCGGTCCAGCAAACGGTTTGAGAAGTCCTGAGCGCTGAGGCCGGTTTCGCGGATATCGACCATCACGAACATGCCGCCATCCGGCTTGAGCGCCTTCAGTCCCGGGCTATCGGCCAGGCACTGGCAGACCAGGTCGCGGCGCTGGCGGTAGGCGTCGCGCATCGCCACCAGTTCTGGCAGCTGTTGCTCCAGCGCTACCACAGCAGCGTCCTGAATGAAGTCCGGCGAGCCGTAGAGCATGCACAGCGCCAGATTCTCCAGATGCGTGGCCAGGGCTGTCGAGCCCACCACCCAGCCCACGCGCCAGCCAGTCATGGCATGGGACTTGGACAGGCTGTTCAAGGTCGCCGTGCGCTCGGCCATGCCCGGCAGGCTGCCGGGGCTGATGTGCTCGCCTTCGTACAACAGCTCGCTGTAGACCTCATCGGAAATCAGCCACAAGTCATGGCCGATGCACAGTTCGGCCAGCGCCTCCCAGGTCGAACGCGGCAGGCTTGCGCCCGAGGGGTTGTGCGGGCTGTTCAGGGCCAGGGCACGGGTGCGCGGGGTGATGCGCGCGGCAACCTCTTCGGGGCACACGCGAAAGCCGTTCTCGGAACGCACCGGCACCGGTACCACGGTCGCGCCACAAGCGCCGAACACGGCTTCGTAGGTGACATACATCGGCTCGGCGACAATCACCTCATCACCGGGGTTGAGCACGCACTGGGCGACACAGAACAGCGCGCACTGGGCACCCGCCAGCACCGTCACCTGATCGGCGCTGACCGCCTGGCCGCTGCGCTGCTGGTGACGGCGGGCGATGGCCTGACGCAGGGCCAGTTTGCCGCGTACGTCCGAATAGTGGGTGTGGCCGTTCTGCAGGCTGTCGATAGCGGCCTGGACGATGGGCGCCGGGGTGTCGAAATCCGGGTCGCCGACCGATAGCAGAAGGATGTCCTGGCCTTGCGCCTGCAGTTCGAGGGCACGGTAGTGAATATCCCAGGCGGCAGCGCCGTCACCGGCAATGCGTTGGGTCAGATCGGAAAAGCGCATGGCAATCTTCCTGAATAGGGTTGGACTTCAGCGAGCGCAGGCGTGCTTGAGCTCGATCAGGGTCACGCTGTTGCGGGCAAAGCCGGCACGCAGTTCCTGTTGCAGTTCATCAAGGCTGCCTGGCTGGGCCACGGTGCAGCCAAACGCCCTGCCCAACCCGGCAAAATCCGGATTGCGCGGCAGCACGCCGATGGGCTCGATATCCAGGTTGAGCATGTCGTCGCGGATCTGCCCCAGCGCGTCGTTGTTCCACAACAGCACGACCAGCGGACGGTCCAGCTCTTCGACGGCGGTGGCCAGTTCCTGGGCGGTGTAAAGGAAGCCGCCGTCACCGACCAGCACCAGGCCCGGACGGTCTTCGGTGGCGAACATGCCACCGATACCCGCTGGCAAGCCGTAGCCCAGGGTGCCGTAGCCGGTAGGATGCAACCAGCTGCGCGGCGCCCGGCTGGCGAAGGCGTAGTTGCCGGTGTAGGCCAGTTGGGTCATATCGGTGCTGATAAAGGCGTTGTCCGGCAGCTCGGCCGCAATCCGGTCGAGAATCGCCTGATGGATCGTCTGCAGCGGGCCATGCCCGGCCTTGAGCGCCTGACGCAAGGCAGCGACCGAAGCGATGGCCGCCTCGGGGTCGCGCTTGATGTCTGGCAGGTGTTCCAGCAAGGCGCCTACGGTTAGCCGTGCATCACCCTGCAAGGCCAGCGCACAGGGATAGAAATCGTTGAACTTGCGGGGGTCGATATCCACCCGCAGCAGCTCGCCATTGAGTTCCAGGCGTTCACGCCAGAAGTCGGTGTCGGCCATCTCGGTGCCCACGGCCAGGACCACATCGGCTTCGGCGATCAGTTTCCAGCCCGGCTCGACGCACAGGCTTGCTCCGGCATTGAGCGGTGCTGCCGGGGCTAGCAGGCCTTTACCGGCAACGCTGGTAAACAGCGGCGCCGCCAAGCGGGTACTCAGTTGCTGCAGCGCATCGGCAGCCTGCAACGCGCCGCCACCGGCGATGATCATCGGCCGTTTCGCCGCTGCCAATTTAGCTGCTGCCTGCTCCAGCACACTGCTGGCCGGCAGGCCACGGCTTGGACGGCGGACTACCTCATTGCTCCAGTCACGCTTGACCGGCGCCGACAGCACATCCAGTGGCACGGAAATGTGCACCGGACGTGGCCGCTCACTGTCGAACACCGCATAGGCGCGGGCAATCAGCTCGGGCAAGTCCTCAGCGCTCAAGGCCACGGCGGAAAACGCTGTGATCGGCGCGGTCATGGCGCGCTGGTCCTGGGTCTCGTGCAGGCAGCCCCAGCCCTTGCCCAGGCTGGCCGTGTGGTTGACGCTGGAAATCACCAGCATCGGGATCGAGTCGGCATAGGCCTGGCCAATGGCGGTGGCGGCGTTGGTGACACCTGGACCGGTGATGACAAAGCACACACCAGGTTTGCCGCTGACCCGGGCATAGCCGTCGGCCATAAAGCCTGCGCCCTGCTCATGGCGGGTGAGGACGTGACGGATGCCGCTGCCGGGCAAGCCGCGGTACAGCTCCAGGGTATGCACCCCGGGAATACCGAACACCGTGTCGACGCCGTAGTTGGCCAACAGGCGGACCAGGGCCTGGCCGCCGGTCAAGGGAGTGTTGTGCATGTTGTGCTCCTTACGCCTGGCCGAGGCGAATCAACGCATCGACCGCGGTGGTGCCCTGGGCACCGACCATTAATGGGTTCACATCCAGTTCCAGCAGTTGCCCGGCGTTTTCGCAGGCGTAGTCGGCCACGGCGCGGATTGCCGCGACCAGGGCATCGAGGTCGGCGTGCTCGCGGCCACGGAAGCCCTGCAGCAGACTGGCGCTGCGCAAGCCGAGCACGGCCGCGCGAATGGCGCCGTCGGTGGTCGGCAACAGCAAGGTCTTGCTGTCCTTGAGCAGCTCGACGAGGATGCCGCCCGCACCGATCACCAGGGCCAGGCCGAAGTCGTTTTCACGCTTGATGCCGACAATCAGCTCGGCAAGCGGCGCGCTGGCCATGGGTTCGAGCAGCACCTGGTCAAACGGTACATGCGGCGCATAGGCACCAATCCGTGCGCGCATCTTTTGCACGGCGCTGTCCAGCGCTTGCGCGTCACGCAGGTTGAGCGCCACCGCTCCGGCTTCGGTCTTGTGCGGCAATTGCGCGCTGACGGCCTTGAGCACCAATGGAAAACCCACGGTTTGCGCAGCGTTGACCGCCTGATCGGCTGTACTCAGTACGCCAGCGGGAACCGGCAAGCCGAAGGTCTTCAAGGCCTGCTTGGAGTCCCATTCGTTGAGCAGTTCGCTGTCGCCTCCAAGCGCTTGCGGGCACAGCGGCACCAGCGCCGACTCGCCAAGATCCAGCAAGGCTTGACGGTTGCTCTGATAGGCAGCGATCCGCCCCCAGGCCGCCAGCCCGTCCTCAACCCCCTGCAGCGCCGCGATGCCATGGCCATGCAGACGCTCGCGGGCGCTGGCCGGGAGCAACTCGGGGAACGCCGAGGTGACAAAACCGATCTTGCCGTGACGCTTGAGCGCGGCGCTGTAGAGTTCCAGCAGCAGGTCGCACTCCTTGCGCTCGCCGGTAAACTCGGCCGGATAGTCGAGCACCAGCATGGCCGCATCGGCCTCGCTGCGCAGGGCGCTGTCGAGCATGCGTTCAAGGGCCGCGCCGTCACCCCAGATGGCCGTGGTGAAGTCCAGCGGGTTGACCAGGTTGGCATACGCGGGCAGCACCTGGGCCAATTCGTCGACCTGACCGGCATCGAGTTTCGGCAGGCTCAGTTCGTTGCGTTCGGCGTAGTCGGCGATCAGCCCGGCGTCGCCCCCGGAACAGGCCAGGGCAATCAGGCTGCGGCCTTTGGGCAGGTTGCCGCAGGCGGCAGCCTTGAGGGTTTCGGCAAAACTCACCGGGCCGCTGACGCGGATCACCCCCAGGCGCTGGAACAGGCTGTCGTAGAGTGCATCGGAACCGGACAGCGAGCTGGTATGACTCAGTGCCAGCTCGGCACCGATCTGCGACACCCCGGTTTTCAGGGCAATGATAGGAATGCCCTTTTCCAGCGCTTTGTGTGCGGCGCGGGCAAAGCCCGGAACGTTCTTCAACCCCTCCAGGTGCAGGCCGATGGCGGTCACCCGCGGTTCATCGAGCAGCACATCCATCAACTCGGCAATGCCCAGCTGCGCCTGGTTACCGACCGAGGCCATGTAGGCCACCGGCAAGGAGCGGTCGCTCATGGAAAGGTTGTAGGCGAAGTTGCCGCTCTGGGTCAGGATCGCCACGCCCTTCTCTACCGCCTTGCCGCCGTGCGCGACCGGCCACAGGGCGCTGTTGTGCAAGTAGTCGAGCAGGCCGTAGCAGTTGGGGCCGAGCAAGGCCATGTTGCCGGCGGCCTTGAGCAGTTGCTGTTGCAACGCCAGGCCTTCGGCGCCGGCTTCGGCAAAGCCCGAGGCATAGCAGATCGCCCCGCCGGCATCGATAGCGGCCAGCTCGGCGACACACGTCAGCGTCAGCTCACGGTTAGTGGCGATGAACACCGCGTCCGGGCCGCAGGGCAGCTCGGCAACACTGCGCACACAGGGAATGCCATCGATGCTGTCGTGCTGCGGGTTAACCAGCCACATCTGGCCTTGATAACCGCCTTCGGCACAGCGTTTGAACGCGCGCGCCATGCTGCGTCCACCGACAAAGGCCAGGTGACGCGGCGCCAGCAGGCGTTTGAGGTTGTCACGAATCGACTGCGACATAAGCGTTCTCCAACCCGATCAACGCAACAGAGGGCGCAACAGTTCGCGGGAAATAATGTGTCGCTGGATCTCCGAGGTGCCCTCCCAGATCCGCTCGATCCGCGCATTGCGCCAGATCCGCTCGACCGGGCCTTCATCCATCAGGCCCATACCGCCGAAAATCTGCACGGCTTCGTCGGCGACCTTGCCCAGCACTTCACTGGCAAACAGCTTGGCCATGCCGGCCTCGCCATCGGTCATGCTGCCCTGGTCCATCTTCCAGGCGGTGTGCAGGGTCAAAAGCTCAGCGGCGCGGATCTGCGTGGCCATGTCGGCAAGTTTGAACGACACACCCTGATAGGTACCGATCGGCTGGCCGAACTGCTTGCGGTCGGCGGCCCATTGCAGCGAAACGTCCAGCGCGCGCTGGGCCTGGCCGACGCAGTTGGCGGCGACCATCACCCGCCCGGCAGTCAGCCAGGCGTTGGCCACTTCCCAGCCTTTTCCGACTTCGCCCAGCACTTTGCTGGCCGGCACCCGGCAATCGTCGAAGAACATCTCGTAGGTGTGATAACCGCGGTTGCTCACGCATTTAGGGCCACGGCGGATAGTCATGCCGGGGGTACCACGGTCAACCAGGAACGCAGTGACCGCGTTGCGCTTGCGGCCGTTGTGCTCATAGGTGTCGGTCACGGCGAAGACAATGGCGAAATCGGCGTGCCCGGCGTGACTGATGAAATGCTTGCTGCCATTGAGGACGAAGTCGTCGCCTTCGCGCACCGCGCGGGTCTTGATCGCATTGGCGTCGGAGCCTGCACCCGGCTCGGTCAAGGCGAAGCAGTCGACCTTCTCGCCCTGGATGCACGGCAGCAGGTAATCGTTGATCTGCTCATCCTTGCAGGCCATGAGAATCTTCGACGGACGCGCGACAAACACATGCACCGCCCACGACACCTTGGACAGCTCACGCTCGATCAGCGCCTGGGACAGATAATCGAGACCGCCACCGCCGACTTCCTCGGGCATGTTGAACGCGTAAAAACCTGCAGCGATGGCCTTGCCACGAATCTGTGCAGCCAGTTCCGGCGACACTTCGTCGGCGCGGTCCACGGCCTCCTCATGGGGCAGCAACTCTTTGGCGACGAAACTGCGTACCGCTTCCACCAACATTTCTTGTTCTTGGGTCAGTTGGAAATTCATGGAATGTTCCTGAAGAAGGTCGTGTAAGTATTTATTTGCCAACGAATTTTGCTGCACGCTTCTCAACCGCTGCACGCAAGGCTTCGGCGCCGTCCTCGCTGCGCCCGCACAGCAACCCGGCGGCAAGCTCGGCCTGCAACTGCTCGCCGAGGGTGCGCTGGGCGCCGTCACGGATCAGGGTTTTGGTCTGGGCGAAGGCGAAGGTCGGGCCGTTGGCCAGGCGTCCGGCCAGTTCTGCGGTGACTGCCAGCAACTGGTCATCGGCGCACACCTCACCCACCAGCCCGGCAGCCAGCGCCCGCTCGGCGCCCCAGAGTTCATCGAGGAACAGCAGGCGCTTGGCCTGTTCGCTGCCGATCAGTCGTGGCAGATGCCAGCTGGCACCGGCGTCGGGGCTGTAGGCCATGCTGGTGTAGCCCGCCTTGAAACGCGCCGAGGCGGCGGCCACACGCAGGTCACAGCACAGCGTCAGGTCCATCCCGGCGCCGACGGCGGTGCCGTTGATGGCGGCGATGGTCGGTTTGTCGAGGCTGTGCAGGCGTTGCATCAGAGCGTGGGCGGTCTCGGTCCAGCCATAGCTTTCCAGCGCGCCACGGGCCTCGGCTTCAGCCCATTCGGCCAGATCCGCCCCGGCACAGAAACTGCGCCCGCTACCGGTCAGCACCACCACGCGCACGGTGGGTTCGGCGTTACAGTCATCGAGCAAGGCATGGAGCTGCTTCAGGCTGGGGATGTCCAGCGCGTTGCGCTGCTCGGGACGGTTGAGAGTGATCCAGGCAACGCCGGCTTCGACTTTGCTCAGCACTGACGGGGAGGTAGTCATAGGAGGCCTCGAATTATTGTGGTTGGCGTGAGGGGTAAGACTTGAGGCCATACTAAACGAGTGTTCAACAAGGAGACAATCGGGAGAAAAAGTGATGTAACAGATGAAGTTACACACCTAATAAACTGTATTTATTGAATAAATGCTTTGAGTAAAACGAGGCGATCCGATCGCTGTTACAACTTCGCACAACTGCCAGCCCAGCCGCCGAAAGCAAGAGCGAAGCGAATTGTGCTTTTGATCTTGATCTGCTTTTGATCTTGATCTGCTTTTGATCTTGATCCACCGGCCCCGTTAACCAGTAGGGCTGAGTGGAGGTGTCGTGGAGGGGCTAGCGCGCAGCGCCTTCGGCGTAGCCGAAGTTGCGAAGCGTAGAGTTGCTTGCAACTCGTAGCTCGCAATGCCCCGTAACGACACCGGAGCGAAGGAACCCGAAGCGCAGCGTAGGGCCCCTGGTGGGGCGAGAATTTTGCTGGAACTGTCCCTTGGCAACGGACGCCAAGAAGCTGGGTGTTAAGGATTCCGCCTCAAGCCCTTTGCATAAGCGTTCGGTGAACGATAACCCAACGCCGAATGCAGCCGACTGCTGTTGTAGAAACCATGGATGTAGCTCGCGATTGCCCCATAAGCTAGCCTCTTGCTCTGATAGACCCCGCTTGCTTCTTCCTTCTTAAGCGTAGCGAAAAAGCTTTCAGCGACGGCATTGTCCCAGCAGTTTCCTTTGCGGCTCATGCTCTGCGTAAAGCCTTTTTCGGCCAATGCTTGGCGAAATTTGCTGCTCGTATATTGGCGTCCCTGGTCGGAATGGAACACAACCCCAGAAGGCCCCAAACTGGCGTTCCAAGCGTTGATAAATGCGCGCTCAACCAAATCATCCGGCATCCTGTCCGCCAAGCTGTAGCCCAGCACCTGGCGGGTCTGGATGCTTAAGACCACCGCCAGGTACAGCCAGCCTTCTCGGGTTGAAATGTAGGTGATGTCGCTCACCCAGGCTGGATTGGCGCTCTGTACCGAAAACTGACGGTCAAGCACATTGCGTGCGACAGGCTGGAAGTGGCGACTGTCCGTGGTCTGGGGCCGGAAGCGAGCCTTGGGTTTGCCATGGATACCTTCCTCGTGCATCAGCCGCGTAACCCGTTTGTGGCCGACTCGATGAGGTATCTGACGCAATGCCTCGACCAACCGTGGCCGCCCATAGGTGCTTCGACTGGCGGCATGGATCCTGCGCAGATCAATTCGAATCTGTTTGTCTGGATCTGGGCGAACCGGGCGGTTTAGGTAATCGTAAAATCCTGAAGCTGACACGCCCAACACCCGGCACAACAAACGCACCGGGAACTGAGCCCGCTCTTTAGCGACGAAGGCGTATCTCACCTGGACTCTTTGGCAAAGAATACCGCCGCCTTTTTTAGGATTTCACGCTCCATTTTGAGTTCAGCATTCTCGGCCCGTAATCGCGCCAGCTCGCTGCTCTCCTTGGTAACAGGTTGACGCTCCGGTGAACTCAACGGAAGACCTTTGCGTGACGCATCGACCCAGTTATCCAGCGTCTTAACAGACATCTCTAGCTGACGAGCGGCTTCGGTTCTGCCGACCGTTTCAGCCAGTGCAACAGCTTGGGCCTTGAATTCGTCGGTGTAGCTACGGCGATTTGGTGGGTACATGGGAACCTCCAAGTTAGCGATGTAAGTATCGCTTCTTGGCGTCCGTTGTCATGGGACAGTTCCATGCTTACTTTTTTTCGACTGAAAAAGTAAGCCGCCGTAAGGGCGGAAAGGTGACTCAGCGCCACCTCCGCCAATGGATATGTACTCAAACCCGAGGGCCTCATCGCGGGGCAAGCCCGCTCCCACCGGGTGGGAGCGGGATGCGTTAAACCGACGGCGCCAACACCACCTGCCGCTTGCGATTGATGATGAAGTAAGCCGCATAACACACTGCAATAAAACCAAACCCCCAGTACAACGAAGGCCGCTGCGTCTCATCCAGCGCCAGGAACACAAACAGCGAACTGCACAGGGTGATGCACAGCAGCGGCACCAGCGGATACAACGGTGCGCGGTACTTGAGGTCGGTCAGCTTGCCGCCCTCACGCAAGAACGCCTTACGGAACCGGTACTGCGCCAGGGCAATCACGATCCAGGTCACCGTCCCGGACATCCCGCTCACCGCCATCAACACCATGAACAGCGTGTCGGCAGCAACGAAGCTGGTCATCAACGAAACCAGGGCAAAGCACAGGGTAATGCTCAGCGCCCGCAGTGGCACGCCACGCTTGCTCAGCGGCGACAGGCTCTTGGGCGCCATGCCGGTCTTGGACATCGCCCAGAGAATCCGCGTCGAGGCATACAGCCCGGAGTTGCCCACCGACAGAATCGCCGTGAGGATGACGAAGTTCATCAGGTCCGCCGCATAGGGAATGCCGACCATGTCGAACACCTGCACAAACGGGCTTTCCATCAAGCCGGCCTGCTGCCACGGAACGATGGCCGAGAGCACCACGATCGCCAGCACATAGAAGATCAGCACGCGGAACACCACGTTGCGCACCGCACGCGGGATGCTCTTTTCCGGCTGGTCGGTTTCACCCGCCGCCACGCCCATGATCTCGCAGCCCTGGAAGGCATAGACCACGGTCATCATCACCGCGAACACCGCCGACAAGCCGTTGGGGAACAGCGAGTCGCCAATCAGGTTGCTCATCATCGGCGCCGGTTCGCCGCTGCTCAGCGGGATGGCACCGAAGATCACCAGCACGCCAACAATGATGAAACCGAGGATCGCCGCCACCTTGATCCCCGAGAACCAGTACTCGGCCTCGCCAAAGGCACGGGTGGCCAGGGCGTTGAGGCCGAACAGCACCACCACGAACAGCGCCGACCAGTACCAGATCGGCACTTCGGGGAACCAGCGCACCATCAGCATGCCCGCCGCGGTGAACTCCAGGCCGACGGTGGTGGCCCAGCTCATCCAGTACACCCAGCCGATCATGAAGCCGGTAGCCGGACCGATGTACTTGGTGGCATGGGCCTGGAACGAGCCAGACACAGGCATCTGCACCGACAGCTCGCCCAGGCAGACCATCACCAGGTACATCAGGAAACCGGCCACCAGGTAGGCCAGAATCGCCCCCACCGGCCCGCCCTGGTTGATGGTCACCCCCGAGCCCATGAACAAGCCGGTGCCGATCACGCCGCCCAGCGACAGCATGAAAATATGCCGGCTCTTCAGGGCGCGAGTGAGGTGAATGCCTTTACGTTCGGTAGATTCGCTCATGTCGGCACCTCAACAGTGGCGCAGGGGCGAAAGGGACAGGCGATAGCGCGGGGACGGATCAGCTTTACGGCAGTTCATTATTATTATCTCCAATAAGCTTCGAAGACCGCGTGCAGTGCGGTTAACGTCGATTATTGGAAAGCAATGTAAGGTGCCGTTGTACGTAAAGATCGAAGATGTAAAAAGTCGTAAGATTTTTGTACATCAATGCAGAATCAAGCGTTCCAGCGTTTGCTGCGCCCGTAGCATCTGCACCTGTAAAGCCTCCCGCAAGCCGTCGATGGCGGTCAGGTCGCGCGTCATCGCCGCCTCCTCCAGCGCCCGCAGTACTCGGGCCAGACCACAGAAGCCAAGGGAGTCGCTGCTACCGGCCAAACGATGGGCCAGGTGGACTATCTCAGTGCAGTCATGCGCCGCGATGGCCTCGGCCAAGGCGCTACGGTGCTGGGCAATCAGCGTCTGCAAGACCTCCAGCAACCCTTGCACTTTCTGTTCGCCCAGCAACTGGCGATGGGTGTTCAGCAGTGCGTGGTCCAGGTCCGAGTCATCTGCTGAGTCCTCCGGTAGCGCGCGCTCGGCGGCCAAGGCCTGACGCAGGCTTTCCAGTTTCAAGGGCTTGGCCAGCACCCCGTGCATGCCCGCTTCAAGAAAACTCTGCACCAGTGCCGGCTGGACACTCGCGGTCAACGCCAGAATCCGCGTGTGTTGGTTAAGCCCGGGGCTGTTTCGAATCTGCCGGCACAGCTCAACGCCGCTGATGCCCGGTAAATGCACATCGAGCAGGATCAGGTCGAAACGCCGTTCACTGCACAGCGCCATGCCCTGCCCGGCTTCTTCGGCCAACCAGATCCGGTGACCATCGCGCTTGAGCAGGCCTTGCACCACTTCACGGTTCAACGCCACATCCTCGACCACGAGGATGTCCAGGGCCGCGACCACCGCTGTGGGTGCCGGCGTCAGCGGTTGCTGCTGCCCGGTTGCGAGGCTCAGCTCGAACCAGAAGCAACTGCCCTGCCCCTCGGTACTTTGCAGGCCAATCCGCCCGCCCAGTTTCTCGACCAAATGCTTACTGATCGCCAACCCCAGACCGGTACCGCCATAGCGCCGCGCCACGGCTTCGCTGGCCTGGGTGAAGCGGTCGAAGATTTTCGCCTGCACCGCCTCGGCGATGCCGATGCCGTTGTCGGTGACGCTCACCCGCACCTGCTGCTGGCCGTCCTGCTCGCCCAGCACCTTAACCTCGACACTGACCTGTCCGCCTTCGGTGAACTTGATCGCGTTGGCCAGCAAGTTGCTCAGCACCTGACGCAGAAACTGCTCGGCGCCCTGCTGACGCTCGGCCAACTGCGGATCGATATGGCACGTCAGCGTACTGCCATTGGCCGTCGCCTTGGGTTCGAGCAGGGTGATGACTTCGTCGCACAACTGGCGCAGGGAGAAATCCACGGCTTCGGGATGGGTTTCGCCTTCTTCCAGACGGGCGAAATACAGCACTTCGTTGAGGATGGTCAGCAGCCCTTCACCGGCCTTGTACAAGGCATCCAGACGCTTGCCGTCCTGCGCCTGCAGCCCTGCGCCACGCAACAGTTCGGCCATGCCAAGAATGCCGTTGAGCGGTGTGCGCAGTTCATGGCTCATGGTCGCCAGGAAGCGCGACTTGGCCAGGTTCGCCGCTTCGGCCTCATCCTTGGCACGCATCAGGCTGGCGGTACGCCGTTCGACCATCTTTTGCAGCTCGTCGCGTTTGTCCTGCAAGGCCAGGCGGTCCACTTCGCGCCGCTCGATATCACTAAGAATCGCCCGGCGCATGTCGTCCAGGGCATGGGCCACGGTGTCGATCTCATCCAGACGGGCTGAGCGGCGCTTATGCAGGCGCAGCGGCTCCTGCCAGTCGCCGGCGCCAATGCGCCGGGCGAATTCGGCCATGACCTGCAAATGACGGGTCACCAGGCGATAGAACAGGCCCGACAAGGCCACCGCCAAGCCACAGAGAAACACACTCATCCATAACAGGCTGGTCAGCCCGGTGGCGAACAGACGTCGGTGCACCGCACCCAGATCGATGCTCACCTCAAGCTCACCGAGATGGCGCAACGGCCCCGACGGCGGCTGGAAATCCAGGGGGAAACGCTCAATGCGCAGCGGCCCCGGCGGGTTGGCGTCACCTTGCAACAGGTTGAAGTCGGCGCTGCTCAGACGCACCCGGGCGACATCGGAAAAGTCCACCAGACCGCGCAGCTGTACGCTGATCTGCTCCTGGTTCAGATCCCAGAGACTGCGCTCAAGGCTGGCCAGGTAACCAACCCGGATCAGCGCCATGCGCGCATCGATATCGCGCATTTCCCGGCGGTACTCGAAATACAGCTGCACGGTACTGGCCAGCACCGTGAAGCACAGGCTGAACAACAGAATGAACAGCAACAGGCGGCGCAGCAGGCCATCAGCATGCAGGCGGATCATCGCGCGTCTGCCGGCAGGTTGATCATGTCGCGGTAGGTCACTTCGCTCTGCTGCAGCCAGCGCTCGATCTCACCGCTGTCGGTCATGCGTTGTAATTGTTCATCGATCTGTGCCATGTGCTGACTCAATCTGGAGTGACGCGAAACGGCGACACGCAGGTAATCCACGCTGAGGGCCGCAGGCAACGCCTGGATATCCTCGCCACCGGGCAGGCGTTCAACAAACAGCTGACCGGTGCGCCGCTCCTGAATGACGAAGTCGATACGCCCGCGAATCAGCTTGCCAAAGTTCTGCTGGCTGGACGACACCCATTCGATGTTCTGGTGTTTGGCAACAAACTGGTCGAACGCCGGGCCGTAGCTTTCGCCAAACAGCAGGCCACCGCGATAGCCGGCCAGGTCTTGCAGACGTTCGAACTTCACCGGCCGCTGGCGATTGACGAACACCGCCACTTCTTCGCGCAGCACCGGCACGCTGGAAAAACGCATGCCCTGGTCACGCTGGTCACTGTTGTAGGCCAGCACCACGTCTACCCGGCCTTCGGCGGCGTCGAGC
Source organism: Pseudomonas alkylphenolica (assembly GCF_000746525.1). NCBI lineage: Bacteria > Pseudomonadati > Pseudomonadota > Gammaproteobacteria > Pseudomonadales > Pseudomonadaceae > Pseudomonas > Pseudomonas alkylphenolica. The sequence continues at coordinate 2,659,945 of NZ_CP009048.1, read as the reverse complement.
AAACAGCGCTTCCAGTTGCCCAGCACCACCATCTCGACCTCGTAGCCCAAACGCCCGAACAGCTCGCGCACCACGGTTGGCGCCAGGCCGCGCACCTGCTTGCCGTCGCTCCAGGACACCGGCGGGTACACCGGATAGTCGCAATAGCGGATGCGCTCGCCGGCCTGCAGCCACGGGGCCAGCAACAGCATCAGCAGGCCCAGCCAGCGGCCCATGGCGATCAGGCCGCCACGCTGGCGGTAAACAGGTAACCGGCGCCGTGGATGGTGATGATCAGCTGCGGCTCGGCCGGGTCGTCGTGTAGCTTGCGCCGCAGGCGACCGACCAGCACGTCGATGGAGCGGTCGTTGGGCACCCATTCACGGTTGCGGATCTGGTCCATCAACTGGTCGCGGCTCAAGGTGTGGCCACTGTTGCGCAGGAACACACTGAGCAACTGGAATTCGCCATGGGTCAGCAGGGTTTCGCCGCCCTGCGGATCGATCAGGCGCCGGCGGTCGGTGTCCAGCCCCCAGTCGGCGAACTGCTTGAGGGCCTGGGTGTTGCTGGCTACCGGCTTCGAAGCCTGGGCATGGCGCACGCGGCGGATCAGGTTCTTGGCTCGCGACACCAGTTCACGGGGATTGAGCGGTTTGATCACATAGTCGTCGGCGCCACATTCCAGGCCGACGATACGGTCGATGTCGTCGTTGCGGCCGGTGATGAGGATGATGCCGACCTCTGAGCGTACCCGCAGCTCGCGGGTCAGGGTCAGGCCGTCCTTGCCCGGCAGGCGGATGTCGAGCATCACCAGGTCGACGCTGTGATTGGCGAGGAAGCTCTCGGCCTGCTCGGCGGTGTCGGCGCAGTGAACGTCGTAGCCTTCCTGGGACAGGTAGGCGTGCAGCAAGTCGCGAATAAGCGGATCGTCGTCGACGATCAGTACCCGAGGCGTCATTGCGTGTTGTCTCTTATAGTCGTTGTTATGTAACTCGCGACAGCAGCCTACCCATTACTGAACGACCGATCAACAGCCCTCGGTCAGGGTGAAGCGCCGCCGTCCACCGGCTTGCAGGCCGTCGACCCAGGCCTCGCAGATCTGCACGCCCTGCTCGGGGGTGAAAGTGCCAGGGTTGAGCCCCGATTCCAGCCACAAACCGTCGAGCAAGGCGCTGAGGCTAATGGCCGCAAGGTCGGCGTCGAAGGCTTGCCAATCCTCCTCCCGGGCCAGCTCGCTGAGCAGGCGGCCCAGTTCATTGCGGTATTCCCCGTAGGAGTGATCGTGCACCTGGTTGATGGCCTCGGCGGTTTTCACCGCGCCCCAGAACGCCAGCCAGGCATCAAGCAATTGCGGATCGAGCAGTTCAGCGCAGAACGAGGCGCGAAAGAACGCCGACAGGCGCTCGCGGGCATTCGGTGCGGCCTGGGCCATGGCTTCGCGGATCAGGCCCATGACCCGCCCGGTGACCGCCATGTAGGCTTCGGCCACCAGTTCGTCCTTGCCCGAATAGTGGTGGCTGATCAACCCCACCGAGACTCCCGCCTCGGCCGAGATCTTGCGAATCGAGGCACCCTGAAAGCCGTGTCGCTTCAGACACACCAGCGTTGCTTCGACCAGGTTGGCCTTGCGCAACTCGGGGACCATACGGCTGTAACGGGCTTCCTGGCTCATGGATGGTTCTCATTGGGTGGGCTGTCTTTTCGCGGGGCAAGCCCGCTCCCACAGGGAGCTGTGGGAGCGGGCTTGCCCCGCGATGCTATTGAACGACTGTACAGCAACTCCCAATCAGTCGCGATAGTCCGGTGCCACCCGTTCCAGCATCCTCAACAAGGCCTTCCACGCCAGCTGCATCGCGCCGCTATCGGTCAGCTCGCCTTCTTTCAGCTGCCGCGCGTGATCGTTGAACTGGCGCTCGGTATGGGCGCAGACCGCATCCGACGGCAGCACAATCTCACCGGCCGCTTGCGCTGCCAGCTGGATTTCACAGGCTTTTTCCAGGTAATACATGCGCAGGAATGCTTCGCTGACGTTCTCGCCGACGGTCAGCAAACCATGGTTACGCAGCATCAACACCGGCTTGTTGCCAAGGTCAGCCACCAGACGCTGCTGCTCATCCATGTCCAGGGCCACGCCTTCGTAGTCGTGGTAGGCAACCTTGCCGTAGAACTCCATGGAGATCTGGTTGACCGGCAGCAACCCGCACTTGAGCGCGGCCACCGCACAACCGGCCTTGGTATGGGTGTGCAGTACGCACCGGGCATCTTCACGGGCGCCGTGAATGGCGCTGTGGATCACGAAGCCTGCAGGGTTGACCGGATACGGTGACGGCTCGACGGCATTGCCTTGCAGGTCGATCTTGACCAGGTTGGAGGCGGTGATTTCATCGAACATCAAGCCGTAGGGATTGATCAGAAAGTGGTGCTCGGGGCCGGGAATGCGCACCGAAATATGGGTGAAGATCAGGTCGGTCATGCGGAAATGCGCGATCAGCCGGTAACAGGCGGCCAGTTCCTGACGCAGGCGCAGTTCGGTTTCAGTCGGATTCATTGTTGTTGTTCTCAGGCAAATGGCTGGCCAGACAATAGGGCTGGACACCCGGCGGTGTCCAGCCCTCAAGGGTTACTTACTGGCCCAGGCGTTGAAGCGCTCTTCGAGTTCATCGCCGTGGTCGACCCAGAACTCGACGTTCATCGCCAGGGCGCCTTCAAGGTTCTGCTTGGAGGTCGGCACCCAGTTGGCCAGCTTCGGATCAAGCTCCGCAGCCGCCTCGGTGTTGGTTGGCCCGTAAGGAATCGCATTGACGTAGCGCACCTGGGTGTCGGGCTGGTTGGCGAAGGCGATCAGGCGCTTGGCCTGGTCGACATGCTTGGAGCCCTTGATAATCGCCCAGTAGTCCATGCCGTACAGGCTGCCCGGCCAGACCACCGCCAATGAACTACCCTCCTGCGCGGCGACGGCGATCCGGCCGCTGTAGGTCGAGGTCATCACCACGTCGCCGGCGCTTAGCCATTGCGCCGGTTGCGCACCGGCTTCCCACCACTGGATGTAGGGCTTGAGTTCTGTGAGTTTGGCGAAGGCGCGGTCGACGCCTTGCGGGGTCGCCAGCACCTTGTAGACATCTTCGGCTTTGACGCCGTCGGCCATCAGGGCGAACTCCAGGTTGTACACCGCGCGTTTGCGCAGGCCACGCTTGCCGGGGATCTTCTGCACGTCCCAGAAATCCGACCATGACGCCGGCGCCTGGGCCAGTTTGTTCTTGTCGTAGGCAATCGCCACGCTCCACACCAGCACCGCCGAACCACACTCCTGGGCCGCATCGGGAATCAACTGCTCGGCGCGGCCGATCTGGGCCCAGTCGAGGCGTTCATACATGCCCTCCTCGCAGCCGCGCATCAGGTCCGGCGCCTCGATCATGACCAGGTCCCAGTCGACGTTGCCGGTGTCGACCATCACCTTGATCCGGGCCATTTCGCCGTTGTATTCACTCTGGATCAGTTTGCTGCCGTCCTGGGCGCTGAAAGGCTGGAAAATCGCTGCATCCTGGGCTTTCTGACCGGCGCCGCCGTAGGCGACGACCACCATGTCCGGTGCTGCCTGGGCACTGCCAAGGCCAAGGGCAAGCAGCCAGGGCGAGAGTTTGAGCAGGTTCGCTTTCATTCGTGGTTCCTCATGCTGGTACCGCGCCAGGCGCAGTCCGTTTTCTTGTTGTTGTGAGGTGTGCCCCAGGACTCGGGGTGAATCGAAAACTAGTCAATGCCAAGTAAAAAAACAAGTTGATTTTTTACTAGCGGTACACTTCTATAGAAAAATAAAAACAACAACCCGCTGGAGCCTGCACAGCATGTCGACCTTCACGCACCTGTTCGAACCGCTGCAAATCCGGGGCAAACGCCTGAAGAACCGCATCATGTCCAGCGGCCACGACACCTCGATCCCCACCGACAACCTGGTCAACGACCGCCTGATCGCCTACCACAAGGCCCGTGCCGAAGGTGGCGTCGGTCTGATCGTGCTGCAGGTGGCCGGGGTGCACGACAGTGCGCGCTACACCTCGCATGTGCTGATGGCCACCGACGATGCCTGCATCGAGGGTTACCGCCAGCTGGCCGAGACCTGTCATGCCCATGGCACGGTGGTGCTGTCGCAGATTTTTCACCCCGGCCGGGAGATCATGGAGTCCAGCGACGGCTTGCTGGCCGTGGCTTATTCAGCCTCGGCGGTGCCCAATGAACGCTTCCGGGTGATGCCGCGGGCCCTCGACCAGGCGATGATCGACGAGATCGTGCAAGGCTACGCCGATGCTGCCCGGCGCCTGCATCAGGCCGGGATCGATGGCGTCGAAGTGGTCGCCAGCCATGGTTATCTGCCGGCGCAGTTCATCAACCCACGGGTCAACCGCCGCACCGATGGCTACAACGGCGAGCTGGAACAGCGCTTGCGCTTTCTGCGCGAAGTGATTGCGGCGGTACGCGCCGCCACCGCGCCCGATTTCATCATCGGCCTGCGCATCAGCGCCGACGAGCGTGATGCCGAAGGCCTCACTGAAGACGAATCCCTGGCGGCGGTACAACTGCTGCAGTCGGCGCTCGACTATGTGCATATCGTCGCCGGCACCTCGGCCTCGCTCGGCGGCGCGATACATATCGTCCCGCCGATGGCCATCGAAGCGGCATACCTGGCGCGTGAAGCCGGTACCTTCAAGGCCAGCCTGTCGATTCCGCTGTTCGTCACCGGGCGTATCAACCAGCCGCAGGAAGCCGAACTGATCCTGGCCCGTGGCCAGGCCGATGTCTGCGGCATGACTCGCGCGCTGATCTGCGACCCAGAGATGCCGAACAAGACCGACAGCGGCCGCGCCGAGGATGTGCGTGCGTGTATCGCCTGCAACCAGGCCTGCATCGGCCATTTCCATCGCGGCCTGCCGATCTCCTGCATCCAGCACCCGGAAACCGGGCGTGAACAGCAGTTCGGCCAGCTTCAGAAAGCGCCGCAACGCAAGCGCATCATGGTCGCCGGTGGCGGCCCCGCTGGCATGAAGGCTGCCGCAGTGGCGGCAGCACGCGGGCATGAGGTAACCCTGTACGAAGCCAGCGCGCAGCTGGGCGGCCAGGTGCTGCTGGCGCAATTGCTGCCGCGCCGTGCCGAATTCGGCGGCGCCAGCACCAACCTACAGCGCGAAATGCAGCTGGCCGGTGTCGAGGTGGTGCGCAACACCCGGGTCGATCGCGCCCTGGTGGAACGTGAAAAGCCCGACCTGGTGATCGTCGCCACCGGTGCCGAGCCTTACTGGCCGGCCTTCGAGCGTGGGGGTGAACTGCAAGTCGTCGATGCCTGGCAGGTGCTGCGCGATGAGGTCACGCTCGGGCGTTCGGTACTGGTGGTGGACTGGCGCTGCGACTGGATCGGCCCGGGCATCGCCGAACGTCTGGTCCGCGCCGGACACCAGGTGCAGCTGGCGCTCAATGGCACCCACTGCGGCGAAAACCTGCCGTTGTATGTACGCGACCAGCTGGCCGGTGAGCTGCATAAACTCGGCATCCCCATCACCCCCTATGCCCGCCTGTACGGCTGCGATGACAACACCGTGTACCTGCAACACACCGCCAGCGGCGAGCCGATGATCTTCGAGGACATCGACACCCTGGTGTTGTGCCAGGGTCATCAACCGGTCGATACCCTGGTAGACGAGCTCAGCGGCCTGGTGCAAGTGAAGCGGATCGGCGATTGCCTGGCCCCGCGCACCGCCGAAGAAGCCATTTACGAAGGATTGAAGGTCGCCTGGACGCTCTGAGCCTGTTTATACTCCGGGGCTTTGCAGCGTGCGGTTCGGAGCACCCCATGAGCAACAGCAGCAAGATGCCGCCCGCCGGCGCCGTTCCCAGCCAGGAAGGCGCCGCCGCCCCGCAGTTTCTCGGCACGCGTATTCGCGGCCTGCGCAAACGCCGGGGCATGACCCTGGCCGAACTGGCCCAGCAGAGCGAGCTGACCGCTGGCTACATCAGCCAGCTGGAACGCAACCTGTCCTACCCGTCGATTCCGGCGCTGTTCAACATCGCCCGCAGCCTGGGCGTGACCATCCAGTGGTTTTTCGCCAGCGAAGCCAGCACCGATCCTGAAGACAACGGCTACGTGGTACGCAAAAACAGCCGCCTGAGTGTCCACTACGAAGATGGCATCGTTGACCAGCTACTGACTCCGCAGCCGAACCGTGAGCTGGAAATGCTCCACTCGCGCTTCCCCCCAGGCACCTACAGCCAGCAGAGCTACAGCCATGAAGGCGAAGAAGCCGGTTATCTGCTGTCCGGCAGTTTCGAGCTGTGGGTGGGCGATCGCTACTTTCAGTTGAGCGAAGGCGACAGCTTCAGTTTTTCCAGCCAGGAACCGCACCGCTACGGCAACCCTGGCGAGGTCGATGCCGTGGTCATCTGGGTGATCACGCCACCGACCTTCTGAATCCCAAGACAAGAACAATAAAGGCTTGCCATGACCGACCTGATTATCCGTGACCTGAACAACGGCTTGCTGACCCTGACCTTCAACCGGCCAGACAAACTCAACGCCTTGAACAGCGCCATGTACAGCGCGCTTGGCGAGCTGCTGCTGGCGGCCACCGATGACCCGCAGGTCGAGGTCATCGTCATCACCGGCGGCGCCCAGTGCTTCAGCGCCGGTAACGACCTCAAGGATTTTCTCGACAACCCGCCCGTCGACATGGACAGCCCGGTGTTTCGCCTGATGCGTATTGTCATGGCCCTGGACAAGCCGCTGATTGCCGCCGTCTGCGGCGCTGCCATCGGCATCGGCACTACCTTGCTGTTGCACTGCGATCAGGTACTGATGAGCCGCTCGGCCAAACTGCGCATGCCCTTTGTACCGCTGGGCTTGTGCCCGGAGTTTGGCTCCAGCCTGTTGTTGCCACGCTTGCTGGGACACCCCCGGGCGGCCCGGCTGCTGTTGTGCAATGAGCTGCTGACAGGCGAGCAGGCCGTGCAATGGGGTCTGGCCAATGAGCTGCATGAAGATGGCGAACAGTGCCTGCAAGCTGCTTTGCAATTGGCGCAGCGTCTGCAAAGACTGCCTCAGGAGGCGCTGCGGGTCAGCAAACGGCTTCTCAAGGATACGCATCGGTCAGAACTGGAAGCCTGCGTGCGTCGCGAGGGCCTGCTGTTTATCGAGCGTCTGCATACGCCCGAGGCGAAGGCGGCGTTGCGTGCGCTGGTAAAGGATTGACGGTGGGAGCGGGCTTGCCCCGCGATACGATGCTGCTGACAAGCCGCAATCGCGGGGCAAGCCCGCTCCCACCCGGGGAAATCCACAGCAAGCTCTGGCGCGCAAGCCGGGAGCTGCTAGCTTTGTTGAAGTCATCTCACACGCGTCATCGCAACCATTGCCAAGGAACGAAAGCCGATGAAATCTGCACTGCGTTCAACCTTACTCTGCTCCGCACTTATCGTACTGGCCGGATGCGCCAACTCCAGGGTCGACCCCAGTGAATACTCCGGTTTTCTCAAGGACTACAGCCGCCTGAAAGAGGCCGAAAGTATCTCCGGCGCCCCGGTAATGCGCTGGATCTCCCCCAACTTCAAGGCCGCCAACTACAAACAGGTGTACATCGAGCCGAGCCAGTTCTATCCCAAACCGCAGCCCACCGACGTGATCACCCCACAAACGCTGCAGCAGATCACCCACTACTACGACACAGCGCTCAAGCGTGAACTGGGTGCGGTCGTACCGCTGGCCACAGGTCCGGGCCCGAACGTGCTGGTGGTGCGCCCGGCGATTACCGCGGTGGCAACCCACACCGAAGGGCTCAAGCCTTATGAGGTGATCCCGATCGCCCTGGTGACGGCAGCCGTCATGACTGCTGCCGGTGGTCGTGACCAGGATGTCGACATCGCCACCGAAGCGGCAATTCTCGACGGCGGCAATAACACAGTGGTCGCCCAGGTGGTACGCAAAGGCGCCGGCACGGAGCTTGAGAACAAAACCACCAAGCTGACCGTGAAAGACGTCCAGCCGGTACTCGACGGCTGGGCCTCGGACATGCGCCGCAGCTTGGTGAAGTTCAGGAGCGAGGCGCGTTAGTCACTCAACTGACTGTCGATCGCAATGCTGCCGCTGAGCAGCTTGTGCACCGGACAGGCGTTGGCCACGCCCAGCAGGCGCTCACGCTGGGCCGCATCGAGATCACCGTGCAGTTCAATGACACGCTTGATCTCGGTGCTCATCGGTGTGGTTTTCTCTTCCTTGACGATATCCAGCTGCACATGCACATGCTGCAGCGGCCACTCCTTGCGCCGGGCATACATCGACAAGGTGATTGCGGTGCACGCCCCCAACGCCGAGAGCAGCAGCTGGTGAGGATTGGGGCCGGCGTCGCGGCCACCGAGGGCCTGGTTTTCATCCGCCAGCCACTGGTTTACACCGGCGGACAGGTTGACGGTATAGGGGATCTCACCCAGCTCGGCGTGAACGGTCGAATCGGTCATCTGCAGTGGCTTCCTTTGCGAGGGTCAAGCCAAAAGGGCCTGACGCGAGTGCATTCACACTAACGTCAGGCCCCTTGCAAGGGAAGTCACGGCAACGAACCGCAGCGTCCTGTCCCTGGAACGCGACTCAGGCGAAGAACGAGTAAAGAATCGCCGACAGGGTAATCAGGCCGATCAACACCACGAAGACATTCGACAGCTTGCCCGAATATTTGCGCAGCGACGGCACCTTGTGGATGGCGTACATCGGCATCAGGAACAACAGGCAGGCGATAATCGGCCCGCCAAGGTTCTCGATCATCCCCAGGATGCTCGGGTTGAGGGTGGCCACGGCCCAGCAGGTCAACACCATGAACAGTGCGGTCAGTTGTTCCAGGCGCTTGGCTGGCAGTTGCTTGCCGCGGCTGCGCAGGCTTTTCACGATCATGCCCTGGAAGCCTTCGCTGGCACCGATGTAATGACCGAGGAACGATTTGGTGATCGCCACCAGGGCAATCAACGGCGCGACAAAGGCAATGACCGGTGTCTGGAAGTGGTTGGCCAGGTACGAGAGGATCGAGATGTTCTGTTGCTTGGCCGCTGCCAGATCGGCCGGGCTCAGGGCCAGTACGCAGCTGAAGCAGAAGAACATCACCGTCAGCACCATCATCACATGCGCGCTGGCCAGGATGCGGCTGCTCTTGTGGTCGGCCTGTTCGCCGTAGCGGTGCTTCTGGTCAACGGCGAAGGCCGAGATGATCGGCGAATGGTTGAACGAGAAGACCATCACCGGGATCGCCAGCCACAGAGTCTTGAAGAACAGGTCCATCGGCATGCCTTCGGACGCCTGGGCGAAGAACGCGCCGTTCCAGTTGGGGATCAGGCTCAGGGCCAGCAGCAACAGCGCGGCCACAAAGGGGTAGACCAACAGGCTCATGACCTTGACGATGATGCCCTGGCCGCTGCGCACCACGATCATCAGGCCACAGATCAATAGCAAGGCCAGCAAGGCTCGCGGTGGCGGAGTCATGTGCAACTGGTGCTCCATGAAACTGCCCAGGGTATTGGTCAGCGCCACGCTGTAGACCAGCAGGATGGGGAAAATGGCCAGGAAGTACAGCAAGGTGATCAGCTTGCCGGCGCCGACACCAAAGTGCTCTTCTACTACCTCGGTGATGTCTTCGCTGGCGCCGCGCTTGCCGGACAGCACAAAGCGGGTCAGGCCACGGTGAGCGTAGTAGGTCATCGGGAACGCCAGCAGTGCCAGCACCAGCAGCGGCCAGAAGCCCCCTACCCCGGCGTTGATCGGCAGGAACAGGGTACCGGCGCCAATGGCGGTGCCGTACAGACCCAGGACCCAGGTGGTGTCGTGGCGATTCCAGGTTTTGCTTTGCGCCGGCGCAGCCGTGCTCGCACCCAGGTGGGTGGTGGTGTTTACATCAGTCATCGATATTGCCTTGTAGTTGTTTTTGTTGCTTATGAATAACTTGATCGCGGGGCAAGCCCGCTCCCACCGGAGCTGTGGGAGCGGGCTTGCCCCGCGATAGGGCTTAACTCAACACTCGACAAAAGCGACAGCCAGGCCGCCGCGCGAAGTCTCCTTGTAGTTGGCATGCATGTCGGCACCGGTATCGCGCATGGTGCGGATCACGCGGTCCAGGGAAATGAAGTGCTCCCCATCACCGCGCAAGGCCATCTGCACAGCGTTGATGGCCTTGACCGCCGCGATGGCGTTGCGCTCGATGCACGGCACCTGAACCAGACCGCCAACCGGGTCGCAGGTCAGGCCGAGGTTATGTTCAAGGGCGATTTCGGCAGCGTTCTCCAGCTGCATCGGCGTCGCCCCAAGCACTTCGGCGAGCCCTGCCGCAGCCATGGAACACGCCGAGCCCACCTCCCCCTGACACCCCACTTCAGCGCCGGAGATCGAGGCGTTCTTCTTGCACAGGATGCCCACAGCGGCAGCACTGAGCAGGAAATCGACAACATCGTTGTCGCAGGCATCAGGGTTGAACTTCATGTAGTAATGCAGCACCGCCGGAATAATCCCGGCAGCACCGTTGGTGGGTGCGGTGACCATGCGCCCGCCCGCGGCGTTCTCTTCGTTGACCGCCAGGGCGAACAGGTTGACCCATTCCATCGCGCTCAATGTGGAGCCGATCACATTGGGCTTGCCCAGCTCCTGCAAGCTACGGTGCAGCTTGGCGGCGCGGCGTTTGACCTTGAGCCCGCCGGGCAGGATGCCTTCGTTGCGCAGGCCGTTGTCGACGCACTCGCGCATGGCCGCCCACAGCTTGAGCAAGCCACTGCGCACTTCGGCCTCCGGGCGCCAGGCCAGTTCGTTGGCCATCATCAGCTCGCTGACGCGCAACTGGTGCTGTTTGCACAGCGCCAGAAGCTCGGCGGCACTGTCGAAGTCGTAGGGCAACCTGACCTGTTCGCTGCTGTCGCCGGCAGCGCCGATCTGTGCGGCCTCGACAATAAAACCGCCACCGACCGAATAGTAGGTCTGCTGCAGCAACGAACCGCTTGCGCTGCTGGCTTCCAGGGTCATGGCATTGGGGTGGTACGGCAGGCTTTCGTCGAGCAGCAGCAGGTCGCGGCTGCAATCGAAGGCAACGGCATGACGACCATCGAGCTGCAGTACCTGGCTGTCCTGCAACTGTGTGATGAGCGGTTCGATATGCTGTGGATCGATCTGGTCGGGCCATTCGCCCATCAGCCCGAGCAAGGTGGCACGGTCAGTGGCGTGGCCGACACCGGTGGCCGACAGCGAGCCATACAGACGAACCTCTACCCGACTGACTTGCTCCAGCAGGCCCTGCTCACGCAAGGCCTGGGCAAAGGTCGCAGCCGCCCGCATCGGGCCCACGGTGTGGGAGCTGGAGGGCCCGATGCCAATCTTGAAAAGGTCGAAAACACTGATAGCCATGCTAATGCCTGCACGCTCAAGCGACGAATGTCGCCCTGCGGCGTTATGAAAAAATTGAAGGGTTTCGCGAAGTTGCGCGATACTGCCCGGTCACCGTGGCATTGACCAACGAAACTTTCTAAGCAAGCCTTTAGCAGTACTAAACGATGAGACGACAGATGAATGGCCAGATGTATGTCTGGCTGCACGTGTTTTCCTGTGCGGCGCGGCACCTGTCGTTCACCCGCTGCGCCGAAGAACTGCACATCACCCCAGGTGCCGTGAGCCAGCAGATTCGTCAGCTGGAAGAGCGCCTGGGTTTTCGCCTGTTCCTGCGCCGCGCCCGTGGCGTGGAACTGAGCGCCGAAGGCCAGCGCCTGGCACAGACGGTCAGCGAAGCCTACGGCAGCATCGACGCCGAACTGCTGCGCCTGGACGCCGGCGAAATTCGCGGCACCCTGCGCCTGCGTTCGATCCCCTCGTTTCTGGCCAAATGGCTGACCCCGCGCCTGCCCCGCCTGCAGCAACGCTACCCGGACATCCAGCTGCGCCTGGTGGCCGAAGACAGCAGTCAGGCTTTGCATGAAGGCGACTTCGACCTGGCCATCGACCTCAACGACGGCAGCTACCCGGGCATGCACTCAACACCGTTGCTTGATGAACAGATCTTCCCGGTGTGTTCGCCGACCCTGCTGCGGGGCCGCCCGCCCCTGCATGGCCCTGGCGATCTTGCGCACTATCCGTTGCTGCACGACATCACCGCCTGGCGCGGCAGCTCGGAATACGCGGAATGGGAGTTTTATCTGGAAGGGATTGGCGCGAGTGGCCTGGACGTGCGCCGCGGGCACACCTTCAACCGCAACCACCTGACCATTGAAGCGGCAATCGCCGGCATCGGCGTGGCCATCGCCCGACGTACCCTGCTCAATGACGAGCTGGAGCGCGGTACGCTGATCGTGCCGTTCGGTTTGCCGATTGCCAATCACAAGCGCTACGTGCTGCTCTATCCGCCCGGTGGCCTGGCGCATCCGAGCGCCCGGGCGGTGCATGACTGGCTGGTTGAGGAAGCCGAAAGTTTCCGCTCTTTACACGCCCAGGCACAGTGAATCGCTAGTAAGCATGCTTGCCAGTGAAGGCATTGAGCGTGCGCACCAGGATCACGAAATCGAGCCACAGCGACCAGTTGTTGATGTACTCGATGTCAGAGTCGACACGCTGGATCATTTGCTCGATGTCTTTGGTCTCACCCCGGAAACCACGGACCTGCGCCAAGCCGGTCATGCCGGGTTTGATGTTGTGCCGGGCAAAGTAGTCGACGATGTCCTGAGAGTACTGCGTATCGTGTTGCCGGGCGTGCGGGCGCGGCCCCACCAGGGACATTTCGCCCATCAGCACATTGAACAGCTGGGGCAGTTCGTCGAGGCTGGTGCGGCGGATGAAGGCGCCCACCCGGGTCAGCCGCGCATCATTTTTCTGCGCTTGTTTGACCACGCCATCTTCCGGCTCATGAACAACCATGCTTCTGAATTTCCAGATACGGAAGGACTCCCCGGTCCAGCCCATGCGTTCCTGCCTGAAGAACACTGGGCCCTGGCTGTCGAGTTTGATCGCCAGGGCAACAGCCAGCAGCACCGGTGATGCAAACAGCAGGATAAGGGCTGCAAGGACTTTGTCTTCCAGGTTTTTCAGGAACAGACTCGTCCCCGTCAACGGCGTTTCAGACAAGGTAAGCACAGGAATGCCGGAAATTTCACGCACACTGTGATTGATCAAACGCAGGGAAAAGATATCGGGCACCCAGTTAACCGCAATGCACTTGTCGAGCAACTTCAAGTACACGTCATTAATGACCGCAGAACCGCTTAGCGGCGTGACCAGATAGACAGTCCTGATCGCATGCTGGACGACGATTTCATCCAGATCGGAGATATGCCCCAACACTGACAGGCGATTCTTCCCTTCTGCGTAATCGCCGCTGTCGCCCTCACCGGTCAAGACACAGCCAACAATCCGCTCACCGAACCAGGGGTTGTTGCTTATCTTCTGATGCAGAAAATGAGCGAGGTCGCCAGCACCAATAATCAGGGCATTTTCCAGACGATAGGCGTGCGCAAAAAAGCGCTTTTGCACCTCGCGCACGGCAAAGTGCAGGAATAGCTGAACAAAATAGCCGATGACAAACAGCTCCCCCACCAGCATGCGCGAATAACTCTCGCTCTGCTTGGTCAGGAACGCCATGACCACAAGAAAACAAAAGGTGGCCGACCATGCTTTAAACAGTCTGAAGGCCTTGATGGACAGCCCGACATTGCTGCGGTAAATGGCGTAGTGGTCGTAGATGACGGCCAACGCGCCGATCAACAGCAACATCATGATGACGTAATCAGAGGTGATGTAACCGATCTGGTCATTGATCAGGTACCAGGCAACGCCGGTCACCGCAATACCGTCGAGACCCGCCTGAATGGCGTTACTGACACTGCTTCTGCGCTGGAGTAGGGAACGGCTGCTTCTGGGTTCGAAAACCATTACTAGACCTCATCAATTGAGATACCACACGCTTTCCCAATATTTCCCAGCCCTGAAGAAGCTTGTGATATCACTGTAGCAGTACCAAGCCATCACCGCTGACCGAGTCATCCCTGCCGTTGATTTTGGCTGAATCGGACGATCCGCTGGTCAGGGTATTCCCTAGGAAGGCCGGGGTGTGTTCTGCGCATCCCCCACCGCAGCCCTGGTGCAGAAAAGCATCCGCAACAGGAACAAGGGATTGCCCACCACATAGCGCAGAAATAGCCGCTTTGGTTCTCTGAGCAACCTGTAGACCCACTCGCACCCTAGCCTGCGTAGCCACTGTGGCGCCCGCGTTACCTTGCCGCCGAGAAAATCCAGGATCGCCCCACCGCAGATGATCAGGCAGGGCACGCCAACGGCTTTGAGTTGTGCGGCAACGGCTTCCTGCCTGGGCATGCCCATGCCCAGCACAATCAGCTCAGGCTGGGTTTGCCGTACAAGGTCGATGTAGGTCTGCACCTCGGCAAAGCCATGATGAACCGATACCACCTGCACACCGGACAGGGCTTCGCTACGCTGCGCCGCCTGGCTCAGGAACGGCTCTTCAGTCCCCCAGAACGCTACACGACGGCCTTTGAATGTCGCCAGCAGTTGCGGAATGAAGTCCGTACCATTCATGTTCAACCCGGGATCGAGGCCCAGGCGACGGTACAGAAGCGCCATGCCGACACCATCGCGTAACAGCACATCCGCCGCCAACAAAGCCTTGAAGTATTCGCCATCGCCAGCCACCAGGTTCATGGCATGGGCATTGACGAACCCCAGCACGGTCGGTGCTTCGGGTGCGGACAAGGCTTGCAGCAATCCCTGTTTGTCACCTGCGCTGCCGACCACCCGCAATTTGCCGATAATCGTTTTCCATCTTTTCTGCGCGGCGCCTTCATCCATTAGCTGTCATCCCGTTTTGAACGCACCCATTCGACCTGGCGTTTGATTAGAAAACCCAGATACAGCGGTATCTTTTTCGCCGCATAGAACGGTGCATACAGCAGCACGGAAAACCCGATCAGCTCACGGCAGAACCGCTTCCACGCCAACAGCACAGCGGCAACCAACAGGGCCATCGCGCCCGTGGCAATCAACGCCGGCACCCACACACCGAACAGCAAAAATGCCAGCCATGAGGCACTGAACACAGCCAGCAAGGTCAAGCTCAGCAAGGCCAGCGGCGGAACCATCAGATCCACCGTCATCGCCAGCAGGTTCCAATTGCGCTGGGTGATCGATGCTGCCAGCAACTTCGGCGCATCGCCCAGCAGCACCCCCAGATGACCACGCTCCCAACGTGCGCGCTGGCTAGTGAGCCCCTCAGCGCTGCGTGGAAAATAGCTGGTGACCTGTGCATCCGGACAAAACAATGGCGGCTTGCCGTTGCGGCAGAAATCCAGGCCCATTTTCAAGTCTTCGACCAGGTGACCGCTGGCCAGATCGACCAGTGCCAGGTCTCGCCAGTCGATCGCCATTCCCGTTCCCATCAATTGGCAAGGCAACCCCACTCGCGCCCAACCGCGTGGTCGCACCAGGTTCTTGACCCGCCAGGCGAACTCGGCAACCTGGACTTTCAGCCCCGCGCCTGCAGGTGCGCACATCAGATCGAGGGCTTGCACCGGCCGCCCGGCACTGGCACAACTGCGCGCCAGATGCTCAATGCCGCGCTCACTCACCTGACAATCGGCGTCAATGACAATCACCACCTCTGGCGCCGCCCCGGCCAGATGACGCACACCACAATCCAGCGCGTAGCCCTTGCCACGCCGTTGCTCATCCCGACGTTCCACCACTTCTGCGCCAACCGAACGGGCCAGCGCGGCAGTGTCGTCGTTACAGTTGTCGGCAACCACCAACAGCCGGTCACCTTCCAGCAGTTGCGGGAGAATGCTATTGAGCGTCGACACGATGCCCGAGGATTCGTTGTGCGCGGGTACCAACACCGCCACGCGCGGCCGCGCGGCGTTCAGCTGCAACCCAGGTCGCGCAGGCAGGCAGGCCAGCAGCACCTGCGCGAACAGCACCAACACCGGCAGCAGCGTGAGTAGCGCCACTGCTCCCAGCAGCCAAGCCAGTAAAGTAATCATGCGGATGCCTTAAAGTAGCCGGCCAGCCTGGCCGCTTCACTGTCGATATCGTGGCGTTGCAGTACACGTTGATAGGCCGCCTCCCCCATGCGTTGCAAGGTGTCGACAGGTTGCGCAAGGCAGTCGGCCATGGCTGCAGCCAACTCCTCCACCGCCCCGGCAGGAAACAGCCAACCGTTCTCACCCTGGCGAACCAGCTCGGGAATGCCCGCCACATAGGTCGTCAGCACCGGCCGGCGCAAGGCCATGGCCTCCATGATCACCACCGGCAGGCCCTCGGCGAAACTCGGCAGAACCAGGGCGCGGGCGCCAAGGATCTCATCGCGTACCTGGGCACTGCTGATCCAGCCAGTGATGCGCACCTGCGCCTGCAATTCATGCCGGACGATCAGCGCTTCGATATCGGCGCGCATTTCCCCGTCACCGGCCAGCACGATCTCGAACACCACCGACTGGGCGGCCAACAGCCGCGCAGCTTCAAGGAGCAACAGCTGGCCCTTTTGTTCACACAAACGCCCGACGCAAACCAGGCGCGGCACACTGGGGGCCATGACTGCCGGCACTTCATGAAACATGCGCTCCAGGCCGCAATGCACCACCTTGACCTTGGCCCAGTGCTCATGCGCCACCCAGCGAAACAGCTGGCTGCGCCCGTAGGAGCTGACCGCCGCGACGAACGCAGCACGCCGGACTTTCTCGCCCAGATACAGAAATTGCGGTTTGTCGAATTCTTCCGGGCCATGCACGGTAAAACTGTAAGCGGGCCCACCGAGTACGTTGGCCAGCATCACCACCTCGGTTGAATTGGTGCCGAAATGTGCATGCACATGCTCAGCTCCATACGCCTGCAACCACTGCACTACACGGCACGCCTCGGCCAGATAGACCAGATGATAGGGCCACGGGCGATCGGCACGCAGACCCATACGCAGGGCCAGCCACAAGGCCGAACAAAAATGTTGCGGGCGCGCACGCAGCACTTGCAGCAACGGCACCAGCAGGCCCTTGACGCCGTCTTGCAGCACATAGCGGGTTTTATCCCGTTCGGACAGGTCCTCGGCATCCTGCAACTCAGCGTCCCAGCCACGCAAGGCAATGCGTTGAATCTCGATGCCCTGGCGTTCCAGCGCCAGAATTTCGCGGCGAATGAAGCTATGGCTGACCTTGGGATACTGATTGATGAAATAAGCAATGCGCATAGGAGCCCGACTGTTTACCCGCGTTATGAATGATCAAACCTGCTTCGCCAGCCTTCTACCTCAGGCTGGCGATCACCGACGGCTGGCCTGCTGCCGAAGCCTGCGACAGCGAGGCCTGCTTGAGTACGTCTGCATAGATCTCCTGGAGCTCCAGGGCCTGGTCGCTGCACAACTTGATACTGGCTTTGAAGGGGTTGCGATGTTCAAGGAAGCGCTGCTGGTGTTCGAGCACATCGGACAGCGCCTGACGCAAGTACTTTTCATCTGTGCTCAGGGGGATGATGGTGCCATTGACGCCATCGACGATATCTTCAACCGTTCCGCCGCCCTGGGTGCTGATCACCCAGACGTCGCGGGCAAGCGCTTCGCGCACCGACAAGCCGAAGGTTTCTTTCAACTGCGTCGGGAACAGCAGAACATCGATACCGGAATAGAACGCGTCCATGTTGGCCTGGGCATAGCCAGGTATGAAGGTGACGGTCCCGGGAATTTTGATGCTGTCTGGCTTGAATGAACGCAAGCCAAGGTGCAGCTGGCTATCCACCACCTTGAGTTCATAGTCCGAGCGGTTGAGCGAGGCAAAGGCACGGGCCAGCAAGGTCACACCCTTGATCGAGACATTACCGCCGACATAGCCAAACCTGAGGGTCTTGCCCGTTTGCTTACGGTAGTTGGCCGCAGGCGCCAGGATGCCATTGTTGTTGACCCGGATCTTCGTGGCATCGAAGCCGTTGGCGATATACAGGTCCCTGGCAAACTTGCTCGGCGCCAGTAACAGGTCGGCCTTTTTCAGCATGCTTGCCAGCCACTGCTGGCGGTAATCGTTGAGGACCGGATCGTCTACACACTTTGCGCAGACTTCAGTGGAAATCCTGGTTTGCCCGCAGTATTGCCCATGGTTATTGATCATGAACTGACGCCCACAGATCCACCAGGTGTCATGCAACGTCACCACAAAAGGAATGCCCGCCTTGCGGCAACTTTCCGCCAGCTGCGCGCCGAGTCCTTGCACCGAATGCAAGTGCACAAGGTCTGGCGCGACGCTGCTGAGCATGGCCTCGAAGATATCGATTGTCGCGGGGTTCTCAAAATATTCGGAGCGCTCATCGGGTAGCCCCATGCCGATGACCGCAACCTTGTTGACCTCATACCTGAACAAGCCGTAGGGCGCTGCGTTGGCGACTGGCAACGAGGTGAAAACGAAAGGCTGCAGTTGCGATGCCTGCGCCATCAACCGCGTCATCTGCTCCGCAATAATCGTGGCGCCGCCATAACTTCTCGGGGCGAAGAATATGTTTGCCGACAGCACGCGCCTGGCGCGAGTCTTCGCCTGCGCAGGAAAGATCCGGCTCAGCGGTTGCCAACTCTTGCTGTCGGATTCAGCGTCCGGAGTCTGCTCGACCAGCGTCACATGCCTGGCGCCAGCCTCAGTCATTGCCAGGGCCAAGGTGGCCGTCGCAGCGATGGCCCGGTCACACGACAGCAGCGCCTGTTGATACAGCGCCACGGCTGTCAGCAGGTTTGCGATGGTGCCGTCGCCCAAGGAATTCAGATCATTGCCCTGGCGGTACGCCTGCGGATCGAAAATCAAGTCATCGGCGTCCCAGTAGGAGGTGACCTTGAGCCGCCTGGCCTCCTCGATCAACTGCAGTACATCGGCGAAGGCAGGCACCCGAAAGAAGATCACCGCTGAACACATCTGCAGTGCATTCAGACAAGCGCCGTGGTCACGCCAATCCACAACGCGGCATCGGTAACCGAGGCCTTCAAGCGCTTGCTGGATCTGCGCCACCCGGGGTTTTGGGCGTTGCGACAGGTCAGCCTCGCCGATCAACACCACTTTGTTGGCGAACAGATCGCTGGCCGGTACGTCAGGATTACCCAGCGGCAGGCTTTTCTTGGCATCAGGTGCTTTCCACAGCAGGCCCGGCCCCTGCTTCAACAACTCCCGCCAGACTTTCCTGAGGGTTGGATACAACCCGGCTTTCTGCACGTACGCCCGAAAGCGCTGGTCTATCCGTGGCTCGGTTACAAGGTGTCGGAGCAACGCAGCAACCCTTGCCGTCACGGGCGAGACGGTCGGTGCGCTGTGGACTTCCTGTACTGCCAGTGCGGCGCCCAAACGCTGCCGGTGCAGTTGCAGCTGCCGTTGCCCATCAGTGCCTACCAGGGCAGTTTCAATGTGGGCAAAAACATCATCCAGTAACGCCTGGCGTCTGCGGTACATCGCGCGTTTTTTCGCGGCGATGTCATCCGCCGCACGCATTGACTGGGCCAGGGGAATGTTGAAGAAGTCCTCGCGAGCCGAGGGCGTTGCGCCATTTTCCAGCCAGATGACATCGTAGTTAGCCGCCAGATCCTGGGCTTTTTCAGCACCAAAATAAGGATGACGATGGTGCCTGTACGCGTCGCCGACCGCATAAATCCTGGTAGCGCCCACCGTTCTGGCAACGCACTTGATGGCTTCGATCAAAAAACTTCTGGGCCGCAGCCCTTCAAAGTCCTTGGTCAGGTCCCGGTAGATGCTCAAGGACCTTTCACTGTCTATGCCTTTGTGAATGCCCTGGACTGCGCCAATGAACAGACACAGTCCATCCGTGGTGCGGGACAAGGTGAAGGCGATTGATGCCACGCGCAAATCACCTTGGAACACGTTCAGCACCAACTCCCCTTCGCGCTTGAACCAGATCGGCCGGTCCAGGACCAGGGTACAGGCGCTGGAGTAGCTCGACAGGTCGCACAGGGTCAGACGCTCGTCACGCCCCAGCAGCAACAGCGCCGGAAACTGATCGCTGATCGCTTCATAGTGCGAAGCCACCGCAGCAAGTCGTGCCGGGGCATTCCAGCACTTGCTGATGTAGGGCCACTGCACCACGCCAATGCAATCCTCCCCCAGCTTCTCAAAACCGTCATTGCCGAGTGCATTCGACATGCGTGTCATAAACGCGCGCAGGTCTGACCACTGCCGGGTCATCAACAGCATCAACTTGAACTTGTTGTTCAACGCCCGTAAAGAATACCCAGGCTGCAACGTGAGCACACTTTTCAATATCGATCGATAAATCATGGATTTCTCACTTGTATTCGATCAATACCGCTTTGCCGGCACCGAATCTGTTCAATAGGAACTTCACCTGCCCCAGCATCTCGGGAAACTTGCCAAGCACCAGGAACACGGCCTGCAGCCAGTTTTCGCGCGCCGACCTGACACCCCGGCGTGCCAGGCGCACGGCCTGCAGCGGGTAGATCAACAGCAGCAACAGCCCCCAGCCTCCGAACCATGCACTGGCCGCAATGATCGCCAGCGGAATCGCCAACCCCCAGATCCAGATACGACGTGACTCTCGCTGCCAATGCCGCTCCGGCGCAGCCCCATGCAAAAAAGCACCTTCAGCAAAGGCATAGCCGCCACGCAGACTGCGCTGCCACCACTGGCCAAAGCGGGTCATGGCGGCGTCGTGCTGGGTCATTTCCTCAGGCAAACGCCAGATCTTCCAGCCCGCTGCGCGCAGCCGCACACACAATTCAGGCTCTTCTCCGGCAATAAGACTGGCGCGATACCCGGACACGGCGGCAAAGGCATCCGCGCGCATCAGCGCATCACCGCCACAGGCCTTGGCCTCTCCAATCGGCGTGTCCCACTCCAGATCGCACAGCAAGTTGTATACCGAACGTTGTGGAAAACGCTCGCGGCGACGACCACACACCACCGCGACCGCGGGATGCGCATAAAGAAATGCTTGCGCCTTGGGCAACCAGCCAGCGGCCACTTCGCAGTCACCATCGACAAACTGCACATGACGCATCGTCGGCAACAGGCGTTGCAAACGGGCAAAGCCTTCGTTGCGCGCACGTGCTGCCGTGAACGGGCGCGTCATATCCAGCGCCAACACCTCGACGCCACGCTGGCGTGCCATCTGCACCGAACCATCCACCGAACCCGAGTCGACGTAAACGACCTTGTCCGCGCTACCCTCCAGCGAAGCCAGGCAGCGTTCAAGCCGCTGGCCTTCGTTACGACCGATAACCACAACGCCAATGCCTTTCACCATGGGCCTCACTCGCGACGATCAACTGGCTGACTCAGGTGTATTCCATTACTTCAGTGGGCTTTCTCACCTTTATAGTCGCTGGCACGCCAACGGCCAGTGAATTGTCCGGCACATCGATCAATACCACCGCGTTAGAGCCGATAATCACATTGTTGCCAATGCGAATATTGCCCAGCACCTTGGCGCCGGCGCCGATATCCACGTTGTTGCCGATTACCGGTGCGGTGGGTTCATCGACATTCTTCAGGCCGACCACTACGCCGTTGCGAATACGACAGTCATCACCGAATTGCGCATAGCCGCTGATAACGATGCCGCCAAAATGGTCGATAACGAAGTTGCGACCGACCACCACCTCACAGGGCAATTCCACTCCCGTGACGATTTGCACCAGTTTGAACAGCACTTTGTAGACGAAGGAGAACAGCTTGCGCAGCAACGCCGGACGCACGCCGTAGCGCCAACGTCCAAAGCGATACACCAGCATGACCCAGAAGCCCTGGGCGCCCCAATCGCCACGGTATGCACGCAAGTCCGCACGTATGTTTTCGAACATGAATTCACCTACCGTGTCGGTTGGCTAGCGAAGCGGGTAGCGAACAACAGCGACCAGGTGGCACGGGTATGCTGCCAACATGCCCTGATGGCCGCCCGGCCTCGCCCTTTCAACAGCGCCTTGAGTGCCAGCAACAGATCCCCCAGGCACACCAGCAACATATGCAAGGCCAGCCCTGGCACGCCATGATGTTTGCGGAAATACAAGAGCTCGCTTTCGATCTGGTAGTTCGATATCTGGCGGCTGGCCGCCTCCAGTTCGGCAACCGACTTGGAGCTTTCGCCACCAATGTGCACGACCGTGGTATGCGGATAGAACACCACCTTCCAGCCGGCCTCTTTCACGCGTTTACAGTGGTCCACCTCCTCGTAATAGAGGAAGTAACGCGGGTCAAACAGGCCAACCTGGTCGAGCACTTCCCGACGCACCAGATAGAAGCAGCCTGGCAGCCAGTCGCACTCCCGGACCGCATCATGATCCCAGGTCATCTCGTCGACCATTTTCAGCCACGGGAAAAAGCGCCTGAGCCCGGTTCGGGCAACAAACACGTTCAACGGCGTTGGAAAGTAGCGGCAGCTGGGTTGCAGATCGCCCTCGCGCCCTACCAGGCGAACGCCCAGGACACCGCAATCAGGGTGGGCGTCCATGTATTCGATGGTTTTGCCCAGGCTGTCGGCGGCCACAAAGGAGTCGGTATTGAGCAGCAGTGCGTACTTGCCTTGCAGGTGTTCAAGCAATTGATTGTTGGCACGACCAAAGCCGACGTTTTTTTCATTGCTCAGTAACTTCGCCTCAGGGCATACCTTGGCCAGGCACTCCAGCGAGTTGTCGACCGAGGCGTTGTCCACCACCAGATAGCTGGCAAGCTGTTCGCTGTCGGCTTGGCGCAGCGCGTCAAACATCGGCTGCAACAAGCCTGCGGTATTGAAGTTGACCACCAGCACGTCGACGGGCTTGCTAGCCATTGTTTCCGTCCCCGAAAAAGTACTGGCGCCTTGCCGCCGCCAGTGTCGGTTCCAGCTCAGGGTCATAGGCGCCATTGCGCTGTTTGATCAGGTCCATCCACGGATAAGCAGTGCAACGTGCTTCAATCCTGTTGACCAGCTCTTCGGTTGTACAAATGACCTTTGCCGGATTGCCCCCGACCACGGTGCCAGGCGGCACATCTTTAGTGACTACAGCGCCAGCGGCGACAATCGAATCAGGCCCGATGGTCACGCGCGGCATGACAATCGCACCATGCCCGATATAACAATTGTCGCGGATATCGATGTAACCGACCGAGTCGAGATGCTTGCCGTAGCGCGCCTCAATCAAGGCCACCACTGCGTCGTGCCCGAACAGTGAGCAATCCGACAAACCCACATAACTGCCGATACGCACGAGCGTAGGGTCGGTTATGTTGCAGCCGCTACTGATATGTACATGCTGGCCGACAGAATGAAACTTTCCCCATCGGCTTAAATACACGCCCCACTCGCACGCATTCGGGTTGCACAACTTCCTGTAGAGTGGACTGCCACGCCCGGTTGAGTTGACGTAATAGGTTATTGCGCTCCTTATCCATCCAAACATTCTGCGACCCTCGCACGTGAAGCTACTTTGGACTATCCCTGAGTCGAATCCAGTCTCGTTCTTGTTGGTGCTGACCGGATTGCACTCGTCACTTTCAACCACGCTGTTTCTCAACCTTCAGACCTGCAACGCTTTGCTGCCTGATTCAAACAACCTCTCTGCTCGCCACCTTCATCTTGTCATTCAGGTGATCCGCCAGCCGCAAGGCAAACTGCAGCAGTGGCATCGTCGGGTTGGAGGCGCCGCCCTTGGCAAAAATGCTGCTGCCAGCAACATAAAGGTTTTCAGTGCCGAACACCTTGCAGTTGGCATCGACCACACCGGACTCCGCCGAGGCCGCCATCCGCGTGGTCCCCATATGGTGGGCATGCGGTGCTATTTTCAGTGGCACGGCGGTGTCATAGACGTAATCGTTGAGCTTGACGAAACCCAGCCCCGCTTCGGCAAACTGCTTGGCGATTTCACCGCCGATGCACTTGATGGTGTGCCTGTCGTCGGGGCTCAAGGCCCAATTGACATTGACCTTGGCGACACCCAGCGGGTCTTTCTCGTCCAGCAGCGAGATACGACTTTGCACATTGGGAAATTGCTCGAGCATCGTGCTGATGACGCCGTCCCCCGGGCAACTGAACTTGGCAATGAATTCAATTTTGCTGGCGACGCCCATTTCACAGGCGAGGTTTTCAAGAAAGTGTTTGACCTCGGCGGTTCGCCCGTAAGTGCGCACATCCGACAGCACCGACGTGGCGACATTGCCTTTGCCTGAACGGTATTCCGCGACAAAGGCATCGGTGGTGTAATACTCGCGCGGCTCGGTTCCCTGCCCTTCTTTCAATATGAAGGTGCCCATATCGATATTCAGGTGTTCCATGAAACAGCCGCCCACCAGACCGTTGCGGTTGACGATACCCGCCGCCAGCAGCGATTCACTGTTGAGTAATTGCCGGGCATTCTCGATGGCGCCCGTGGCCAGGATGAAATGACCTGCCACCAGTCGCTCACGGTGCAGGTCGTAATCCGACACCAGCGCAGCCACCAGGCGGCCTGAAGCCTGATCAAACTCAAGATCGACACAGTTGCAATTGATAAAGACATCAAGCCCCGGCGTCTCGTTGAGTGCCGCCGCATACTTTTGCGCAAAACGCGTCGGCGGGCTGAGCAGGAAACGGTCAGCATCGAACTCGCCGCCCTGCAAACCGGTGTTGCGCGCCTGAAAGCTTGCCCCTTGCGGAAGGTCGACGATATCCATCGCCGCCGGCAGATAGCGCTCGATTTCTGCGTACGGGATGGGCCAACCGGGCAGGTTGCCAGGTGGCGAGACGGCGAAGTCGGAGGGCTCGAACGGACGGCAGCGCCCTGCCCAGTGATTGGACGTGCCGCCCAGATAGCGCAAGCGCGTTTCCTCGGCGTACATCTCAAGGCCTGTCGATGTGCAGGCGTAGAACGCTTGTGACCGCGGTGAGTACTCGTGCCCTCCGCCCTCGATCAGAACCACGCTCCACCCGGCCCGGGCCAGTTGCAGGGCCAGGGTGATGCCGGCCGGACCGGCGCCGACGATGCAAAAATCGTAGCCGCTGCGCAGTTCTTTTTGCGCCTGGTAGTCCTTGATCATGTCGGCTCTTTCCGGAAGTACTCAGACGGCAACACCCAACCATTGATCACGACAAACCCGGTCTTCTCGGCAGGTTTGCGTGCTGCGACTGCAGCGAAGCCGAACAGCGCCCCGCCAACGCCCAGCACCACACAACTACCCAGAAAGCCCCTGCGTCCTAATAGTGGAGTACAAAACTGCAGCTTCCCCATGATCCCAAGACCTATGTCATTTGTCGTTTTTAGAGAAATAACCGGGCGCGCTTCAAAGCCAGTTGAAAAAGCTCGTTGCCAGCGCACCGCACAACGCTCCGACGGCCACGACCGGGAGCACCGCAAGCTCGCGCTTGAGGTCGAAAATGCCTAGCTTGCGGTTGACGTACACAATCAGTACAAGGGTCGGGAACGTATGCAGGGCCACCCCCCAAATCGCATAGTTCACGCCGCCAATGGCTAACAATAACGGTAGCAGCCCCCATAACGAGACGAGGCGAATAATGTTGTCGATCGCCTGGTATTTCGTCAGTCCCATGGCAAGCCAGACCTGGTGCGCCAAGGTATAACGCAAAACCAGGAACGACAGCGACAATATCGCAAGGATAGTGCCCGCATCGGCATACCGCTCATCGTACATCCAGCCAATGAGCATCGGGCTTGCGGTCAGCAGCACACCGCAGGCAAACAGCGAGACCAGGTCAACCAGCAACTTGAAGCGCATGTACAGCGCCTTCAGGCGTTCACTATCGCCCTCTCTGGCGGCTTCGCTGAAGGCCGGCAGGGCCACGGCGCCGAACAGCTTCATCAGGCCGGTCTGGATCGAACCGAGAATCAGCACGGCAATCGAGTACACGCCCAACTGCGCTGCGGTCATGCTGGCACCGAACCAGATGCGGTCGCCGTACATGGCCAACACACCCACGACCGACGACACCAGGATCCAGCGACCAAAATTGACCAGTTCGGTCAGTGCCGAACGATCCCACTGCAGGCGGTTACGCGGTCCCTGCAGTGCCACATGGCCAAGGACAGTGCTGGCCAGGGACGCCAACACGCTCGCGATCACCAGCGACCAGATCGAGCGGGTGAAATAGCCGATCAGCAACATCACCACCAATCCGACGACCTGCGACGTCAGATCGATCAGCACCACGCGCTTCTGTTGGAAAGTTCGCACAGCGACATCTATCTTTGTCGACTGGAAGCCGAAAATGATTGCCGATATGCCGGTGATCGCCAGCACCAACGGCAGTTCCGGTGCGGCATAAGTGGAGCCCGCAGGCCACAGGTTAGCGAGTTGGGCAAGCCAGGAACCGAGGGCCAGCAGCAGGGTCAGGGAAAAAAGCACAAAGCCGCGGATGATCTGCACCGTCCAGGCGGTATTGAGGAACAGCGGATCGTCGCCTCGCCGGCTCTGGATAATGTTCTGGCGTAAACCGACATCCGATAGCAGGTGCAGGAGTACGGACACCGTGGTGGCAATGACCATCACCCCGAACATTTCCGGTACCAGCAAGCGGGCAATGATCAGGTTGCCGCCCAAGCGAAGGACTTGCGATAGCACCAGCGACAACACGTTCCAGGCTCCGGCCCAGATTGCACGCCTTTTGAGGCTCACCGGTGCTGACACATCAATCGACGGCATGACATCAATCTCTGACTGAATGGCTAGAAGTCACTATAGTTTCAATTAGCCATGATGCTAGCCGTCATCCACCAAGGGACAGGTGCCCATCGCCAATGCCTGAACATTTTCGTGCGCTTATCGTCATTCTGTTTCTGGCTGGCATCGTTTTCATCCTTGCGCGCCGGCCAGCCACAGACCTGATTCCATACCGCGACTTCAAGCGGCGACGTAACCTGTGGTTCGCTGTAACCCTGCTGGCCTTTTTCTCCCATAGCTTCTGGCTGTACGCCGGCGCCATGACGATCATGCTGACGCTCGCAGGACGACGCGAACACAACCCGATGGCGCTGTTCTTCCTGCTGCTTTTCGCTATTCCGCCGGCGTCAGTACAGATTCCCGGCTTCGGGCCAATCAACTATCTGTTCGAACTCAACCACATTCGCATACTGACACTGTCTGTGTTGCTCCCCGCGGCCCTGTACTTGAGCAAACAGGCTGACACCCTGGCCTTCGGCCGCACCTGGTCCGACAAGCTGCTGGCTGCCGGTCTGGTGCTGATGAACCTGCTGTTCCTGCGCGAAACCACCCTCACCGACACCTTGCGCCAGACGCTCTATCTCTACGTCGACGTGTTCCTGCCGTATTACGTCGCCAGCCGGGCACTGAAGGATCTGAGTGATTTCAAGGACGCCCTGCTGGCCTTCGTGCTCGCCGCTTTCGTCCTGGCGATCATTGGCGTCGCCGAGTTCACCCGCCACTGGTTGCTGTACAACGCCCTGACTGACGCCATGGGCGTGCAATGGGGCATGTCCAACTACCTGAGCCGTGGCAACTCACTGCGCGCCAGCGCCACAACCGGCCAGGCCATTGCCCTGGGTTACGTCATCAGCGTGGCGATCGGCTTTTTCCTCTTCGTGCAGGGCTATGTACGCAGCCGCTGGCAGCGTTATCTCGGCGCCCTGCTGCTGTTTGCCGGGCTGATAGCGCCGCTGTCGCGCGGCCCGTGGATTGGCGCGGTGATCATCGTTGCGGCGTTCATCGCTACCGGCAGGGGCGCAGTCAGACGCCTTACCGTGCTTGTCCTCGCGGGTGTGCTGGCGATTCCCTTGCTGACCCTGGCCCCCGGTGGCGACAAGGTCCTCGACCTGCTGCCCTTCGTTGGCAACCTGGAAAAAGAGAACATCACCTACCGCCAGCGCCTGCTCGACAACTCGTGGATCGTCATCCAGCGCAACCCCTTGTTCGGCTCGTTCGATTTTCGCAACACCCCTGAAATGCTTTCGATGATCCAAGGCCAGGGCATCATCGACATCGTCAATACCTACGTGAGCCTGGCGCTGCGCACCGGTCTGGTCGGACTGACGCTTTTCGTGACGTTCTTTCTCAGCGTATTGCTGGGGATCCGCAAGGCAATACGCGCGTTCCCCGACAGGGACGATGAACAGCGACAGCTCGGACGGGCGCTGCTGGCAACGCTGGTCGGAATCCTGGTGATCATCTTTACCGTCAGCAGTATCACCGTGATCCCGGTGGTGTACTGGTCGGTCGCCGGCGTGGGCGCGGCCTATGTCCAGATGGTACGCAGGCTCAGGTATACCCAGAGCGAAAACCTTCTCCGTGCCGGACTTCAACCCAGGTAATGTCAATGACCTCACGTGCTCTGCGCCCCTTCCTGCGGGCTTCGGCATTCGTTTGCCTGGCCATCTTGCCGCTGGCCAGCGGGGCAAGCGACTGGACCGTCAGTGTAGAAGAGCAAAATGGCCTTCCGGTGCTGACCCGCGGCGGTGGTCCGGCGATGGTTTCCAGATTCGACTTCTGGGCCGCCGACTGGGGCTGGACGGGTTTTCCCACTGTGTTCAAGGTCAATGCGCCCTACCGCTATACGCTGTCGGGCAGCAACAAAAGCCTGGACTTCGATCTGCAGGCCGATATCCAGAAGCAGTCGTCGCAGACGTTGACCTGGACCTTCGACCTCAATGCACATAGCCAGAAGTCGAACGTTGAGGGCGGCGGCATCGTTTTTCAATTCGACCCGGAGCTGATTGCCGGGGAAATGGGGGATCCTGTGCTGTTACCCGACAATCGCGGCTGGTCCTGGGGAAAAAGCCAGGGCCGGCGCCTCGAGATGCGCTTCGAACCAGCGCTGGCGAAGGTGTATTTCGAGCAGGGCAACAGTGCCCAAGTACGTGCGTTCTTCTACAAGGGCTCCATCCCTGCCGGTCGCCAGCAGATCAAAGCGGTGTTGAACCTGACTGGTGACATTGCCCTGGGCCAGACCCCGAGTGAACGTTTCGGCCTGACAGACCCCGCCACATGGCCAGACGGCCAGCTCGACTGGCGAACCTCGCCGGTCGATCTGTCATTTCTCAATGCGCCAGAAAAACCGGCCGGCAAGCGCGGCTTCGTCAAAGCCGCCGGCGAACAGCTGCTGTTTGCCGATAACACCCCGGCGCGCTTCTGGGGCACCAACGTGTCGGCCTATGCGATCTTCAATACATCCGACGAAGAGATCAGACAACAGGCCAAACGCCTGTCGGCACTGGGCTTCAATCTCGTGCGCCTGCACCACCATGACTCGCCATGGGTCAGTCCGAACATGTTTGGCAAGGCTGACGCCATCGAGGATACCCAACAGCTGAGCGCTGCATCGCTGAAGAAAATCGACTGGTGGATCAAGTGCCTCAAAGACGAAGGCATTTATGTCTGGCTCGACATGCACGTGGAACGCGCCCTCACTGCCAACGACAACATCTACGCGTTCCAGGAGCTGCCACAGGACCAGGGTAGAGCCGGCCTCAAAGGCTATGCCTATGTGAACATCACGCTCCAGCAGGCCATGAAGCGCTTTGCCGAGGATTACCTGACCCATGTAAACGCTTTCACCGGCCTTGCCTATAAAGACGATCCGGCGATAGCGGCGGTATTGATCACCAACGAAAACGACATCACCCAGCACTTTGGCAATATCCTGTTGCCGGACAAGGATGTACCCAAGCACAGCAAGCTCTACATGGATGAGGCCAGGGCCTTCGCCAACCGCCACAACCTTTCGGCCGGACAAACCTGGCGGGCCTGGGAGTATGGCCCGTCGAAACTGTTTCTCAACGATCTGGAGCGGCGCTTCAACGTCGATATGATCGAGCACCTGCGCAGTATCGGGGTGAAGGTACCCATCGCCACCACCAGCACCTGGGGTGGTAACGGGCTGAGTGCCTTGCCAGCCCTCACTGCAGGCGACGTGATCGACGCCCACAGCTACGGTGGCGCAGGCCAGCTGGAGAAGAACCCGCTGACCAGCGACAGCATGATCAACTGGCTCGCCGCAGGCCAGGTCGTGGGCAAGCCACTGACGGTCACCGAGTGGAACACCGAACCCTTCCCCACCCCCGACCGCCATTCTCTGCCGCTGTATGTTGCCGGTACCGCCAGCCACCAGGGCTGGGATGCGCTGATGCAGTATGCCTACAGCCAGCAAGCCTTCGACGCCGGGTGGATAAGGACGGGCAACTGGAACGCCTACAACGACCCGGCGATGATCGCCACCCTCCCCGCTGCGGCCTTGCTGTACCGTCGCGCCGATGTCCACGAAGCCACCACCCGCTATGTCTTCGCACCGACACCCGACACCCTGTTCAACCAACCGATCACCGCGAACAACTCGGTGCTGCTGCGTACCGCCATCGAGAAAGGCAAACTGCAAATCGCCATGCCCGAAACAACCGAGCTGCCGTGGCTACAGCCAGGCACCAACACCCCACAAGCGCAGGTGTTGCATGACCCGGGTCAGTCGCTACTGGACGTCGGCGCCAGCGAGTCCACCAGCGACACCGGTGAACTCAAGCGCAACTGGCAACAAGGCCTCTACACCATCGACACACCACTGACCCAAGCCGCCACCGGCTGGCTGGGTGGCAACTCGATCAGCCTCGCAGACATTCAGGTCCAGGTGAAAACCGCCTACGCCAGTGTCGTGGTGCAAAGCCTTGATGCGAAGCCGCTCAGCCAATCGCGGGAGCTGCTGATTTCACTGGGCACCCGGGCGGTGCCGAAAGCGGATGACATGACGCCTTTTAATGTCGAACCCCTGGAAGGCAGCCTGAGCATCAAAGCACCTGCTGGCTTGAAACTGTTCGGCTACCAGGCACGCGGGCCCATGAAAGCGCTTACCGCGACCTACCAGGATGGGCGTTACCTGATCACCTTCGACGGCAAGCAAATGTCCAACTGGCTGTTCTTGAAATAGGCCATTTCGCCTTCTACAGTCAAAACTGACCGCACCGTTCGCGCACCAACAGATGCCAGGAGGTTTGGATGAAGTTTTTGGTTGTCGGCGGCGCAGGCTATATCGGTTCGCACATGGTCAAGCACCTTTCAGGTGCCGGTCATGACGTGGTGGTCGCAGACATTTCCCCTGCCGGCCCAGGCATCAAATGGGTCGTACTGAATATCGCGGATGCCCATGCACTGGATGCTCTGTTCGCCGAGTACTCTTTCGATGCGGTCTTCCACTTCGCTTCCTTCATCCAGGTAAGCGAGTCTGTCACTGACCCTGCCAAGTACTACCAGAACAATGTGGCGGCTACCCTGACCCTGCTACAGGCCATGGTCCGTGCCGGGATCAGCACACTGATATTTTCTTCGAGTGCAGCCGTCTATGGCGACCCGCAGTATGTCCCGATCGACGAAGGGCACCCCAAGGCGGCAATCAACCCCTATGGACGCAGCAAGTGGATGGTGGAACAGATACTCGAGGACTTCGACCGCGCATACGGGCTGAAATCAGTCTGCTTACGCTACTTCAATGCCGCCGGAGCAGACCCTGAGGGAGAGTTGGGCGAATGCCATGAACCAGAAACCCACCTGTTGCCTTTGATCTTGCAGGCCGCTTCCGGGCGGCGCAACGATGTCACTGTTTTTGGCCGTGATTACGACACACCCGACGGCACCTGTATTCGTGACTATGTCCACGTCGCCGACCTGGTTTCGGCACACTCGCTGGCCGTGGACTATCTATTGGCCGGCGGCGCAAGCACGGCGTTCAACCTGGGCAATGGTCTGGGGTTTTCTGTACAGCAAGTGATCGATGCCGCCTGTGCCGTGACCGGTCGCCAGATCATCACCCATGACGCCCCGCGCCGCGCTGGGGACCCGTGGCGGATGCCAGCAAGGCCAAGGCTGTGCTGGGCTGGCAGCCGCAATTTGCATCGCTCAAACAGATCGTGAGCCATGCCTGGCACTGGGAACAGCAGTATCCCTGGCACTGACACCGCCTTATACCCCCCCCGGTGGGGAGCGGGCTTGCCCCGCGATTGCGTGCGATCAGTCACATCGCATCGCGGGGCAAGCCCGCTCCCACCGGGTTTAGCTTTTACTTACTAACTAATAGTAAGAGCGCGGTTGCGGCCCCGCCTTGTTCAATACCGTACCGATCAGATTGGCCGTCGCCAGATGGTACATGCAGTCTTCGATCTCTTTCTTGTTGTTCGCACCGTTAGCCACCACCAGCAGCACACAGTCGAACTTGGGCAGTACGTTGATGGCGTCGTCGGAACTCAACAAGGGCGGCAAATCGAAAATGCAGATACGCGAATCGTAGCGCTCGCGCAGCTCGCTGATCAGGTTGCTGACCTTGGGGGATGACAGCAGCTCGGTAGAGAGTGGAATGGGTTCGCGTGTCGGCAGCACCACAAAGCGTGGCAATGTCGGGTTGACCATGACTTCCTCCAACCCGGCCTTGTTGGACAGCAGCTCATTGAGCGACTTTTCCATCGAAAGCCCCAGGCTGGCGCCGACTCTTGGCCGACGCAAGTCAAAGTCCACCAGCAACGCCGTTTTGGTGGTGTGATGGGCAATACTCATTGCCAGGTTGATGGCCAACACCGTCTTGCCCGCTTCCGGCGTTGGCGAGGTAATAGCGAGCGTGCGCCAGCCATTCTCTTCCATCGTCTGCAGCACCTGCGTGCGCAGCAGGTCGAACGACGTACTCAGGTTCGAGTTCTTGTTGTAAGCCACAATCCGATGGCGTTCCAGGTGCTCTGCGCGCAACGGCACGACCCTGGTTTGCACATAATCGAACTGACCGGGTACTTCCGGTTGCCCGGCCAGCGGCGGGGCGTCCGCTGCCGGCGCGGCATCCGGGTTGACCTGATGAATATTCTTTCCAAAAACCGAGGTGATCCTGTCCATCACTGCTTTCCCTATTCAAATCTAGCCATAGCTTTAAATAGCAGAAGATCCAAAGGCATGTAGAACACGTGCACCAACACCAACAGCATAGCCATCAGCACCAGGCCGGCGAGAAGCAGCAGCATTCGCCACTTCTTGCGCTGCGCCAGATCTGCCTGTGTAGGAATGTAGGGAATGGCCACCAGCACGCGCCGGCCCACTACGCTCTCCAGGGCCCCTACACCGCGTACGCGCTGATTCAACAATTCCAGGAGCATCACCAGCGCTGCACCACCTGCTGGCGCCAGTACCAGGCCCAGCGCAGCAATTTTCTTGCGGTTCGGTTTCTCCGGTTTCTCCGGCATCATCGGCGGCTCCAGCAGCACAAAGCGTTCGGCTTTGTTCTCCTGTTCCAGGCTTTCGGTAATCTTCGCCCCCATTTCCTTGGCGCGGATTTCCTCATACTTCTTGCGGGCGTTGTCGTGATCACGCATCAAGGTGACCAGGCCGCGCTCGACTTGCGGCGCTTCAAGAATTTCCGCCTCGTAGCCTTCCATCTTCTTCACCAGTTCGCGCTTTTGCTCGGCCAGTGAAGCGATACGTTCCTGCGCAGCGCCAATCCGGGTACGGACCCGGGCAACGTCCAGGCTTTCCGTAGAAGCCCGAGTGCCACGTACGCCAGAGGCTTCGAGCGCCTGAATCTTGCGTTTGACGGCAACCACATCCGGGTGCGCGTCGGTGTATCGGGTCAACAGCCTGGTGTACTCGGCCTTGAGGCTGGGCAAGTCCTGAAGCTGATCAACAGTGGATTTGGCGCCTTCTGCCTTGGAGGTCAGGCCGGCATTGGCAGCAGACAACTCAAGCTCGAGATAACGCAGCTCTTCCTGCGCCGTTTTGTAGTCGCGGTCGACTTCCCTGAACTCCAGTTCCGAACGTGACAACATCCCCATGCGCAACGCCTGATGCTCGGGCAAGGCGTTGGCATGGGTTTGCTTGAAGTCGGCCAGCTGGTTTTCCAGGCTGGCCAGCTCGGCGCCCAGCTTGTTTGCTTCCTGGGTCAGGAACACGGTGGTTTCGCTGGCACGCTCGGTGCGCTGCTTGATGTTCTCATTGAGAAACAGCGTGACCAGTTCGTTGGCAACCTCTTTGGCAACCTCCGGGCGCTTGTGCTCAAACGACACGTTGAAGGCAACCGTCGCCTCGCCACGCCCTTTGATGAAGGTACTGAGCGTGGCCACAACAATTGAATTGCGCATCAGGTCGATCTTGTCGAACTCGCTGAAGCGCCCGCCCTTGTCGGCAAACAGGTTGTACTTGTCGATGATCCGCAGCAGGTTCTCGCGGGTCATTACCCGCTGGCGAATGACTTCAATACGTTCATCGGCATAACTGTTGTTGTTCGCCGACACCAGCTCCGGGGAAATCTGCTGCGATTCCACCAGAATGGTGCCGGTCGACTGATAGATCGGCGGGACGGTAACCGCGACCACAGCGGTCACCGCAAGAATGACCACGATACTCACCCCCAACAGCAGGGCCCGGTCCTTGATAATGGCTATGTAATCATTGAGGGACAGCTCGTATTCAGATTTCATAGGGGCCACTCTGCCGAAGTTCAGAGGTCGGGAAATCTATAGGTCAGGGTCATACCAATGATCGTGCCTACAGCATCTGGCAAACCGTCTTGCTGGCGTTCCTTGTACATCAACGATAGGCGCAGATCGCAAAAAGGCGAAAGTTCTCGACTCGCCCAGGCGCCGTAAGTTTGCAACGTGTTTGGCGTTTGCCCTTTACTGTCTTGCCAGGCCGCATCAAGGCCGACACGACTGGTCTCGTTGACCGCGTAGCTCCAGCCACCGCGCACCGAATCGACCTCGGTGAAACCACCCTCGGCGCTGGCGACAGTGCTGCGTTCGGCATCGAGACTCAAACCGGTTCGCTCCCCCGTGTAGTAAAGAGAAAGCCCGCCCTCCCCGCGGCGACCACCACCGTCACCGGAAACTTCATTGACGCCCAGGTGTACATCGCCCTGCAGACGCTCGGAGAACTGGTGCTTCAACCCGACTACCGGGGTGTAGCTATTCGAGGCACTCGCCAGGGTTTCATCCTCCGGCTCATAGCGCTTGGCACCAATGCCGGTGTACAGATCGGTACGCTCACTCCAGGCGTAGGTCCAGGTCAGAACCGTCGCAAGCTCTTCATAATCGGTGAGCGTATCGATGTCGTAGCTGGCGCTGGAGTACTTGGTTTCGTTGGACAAGGTGCTGCGCTCAGTCAGCGCGCGATTCCAGTTCCCTGTCAGCACATACAGCTTCTGCGTGCCATCGGTGGTGGTGACCACGCCGGTGTCCTGAACAGCAGAAGACAGTGTCGAACTTTCATTGTATTGCGCCGACAGACCATAACCGCCCGTTTCGGTCTCGCGCTGCCAACCCAGAATCACATTGGGGTCCTCACGGTTATCGACGACATCCGTGTCAGACGAGCGCAGCACCCGCACCCCGAGCCCCAGGCGCAACTGGTCGCGATCGAAGGTGCCGACGAGGCTGTAGTCGGGGGCGATGATCGTACGCGTCACACCCTCCTCCCCAGACGTCAAGAGCAACGGGTTGCTGTCGTATTCGACAGTGGTCGGCAATGCTGCCGAGGACTGCCAGGTGGAGGCTTGGACCATGCCCGAATACGGCAGGATCAAGAATGCTGTGGCTACGCCGGTTATTCGCAATAGAGGCACTGTAATTCTTATTCGGTCAGGCAAGTTAAGGTACGACCAGCGTATCGCCGGCCTGGAGCTGGATATTGGTAGACATATCGCGCCCGGAAATCAAATCTTTATAGTTCACGGGCAATATTTGTTGGCCACGGACCACCTTGATGGCGCTTCTGTCCGCGAACTTGTCCAGCCCCCCTGACATGCTCAGTGCCTGCAATACCGCCGTCGGGCCGGCCATCTGCACCGGACCTGGCTTGATCACCTTGCCTTCTACATAGAGCAGATTGCCGGCCGCGTTTTTGACGACAACACTGACGGTTGGATCGGAGAGGTAATCTTTGAGCTTGGCAGCGACTGTTTTTTCGACGGCAGCGGTATCAAGCCCTTCAACCTCAACGCGCCCTACCAAAGGGAAGGTGATACTGCCATCGGGAAGCACGCTGACCTCCCCTTGCAGTTTTTCATCACCCCAGACGGAAATGGACACCACGTCGCCGGGATTGAGCAGATAAGGGGAATTTTTTTCGATCGCGTTGCCAGCACCCGACCAGACCACCAGCACGCAGAGCACAGACGTCATCAAACGTAGCATGAGGATCCCTCCGGCCAGGCGGCCAAATGAGCACTAATTGAGAACAGCACACAAACTCTCGCTCTCTTCGCAGCCCTACAACCCGCTGCGCTGGCTTCGATCTTCCGCGAAGCCGGTACCGCGTCCTTCGATCAGCGCGCCCGAAGGCGACAGACCAATGGAATATAGCAATGGCTTGCGAATAAACAAGCCGTTAGCAAATGTCGCGGCACTGTATTAATACAATAGTATTAATCGTGATACTCATTAACTTCGCTTACACTTTTCGTCTGTTGGCGACCGCAATAAAGCCAATCACTGCAAACGCAAAAAGCCAGCCCGCCGTGCCGATTGGCACGACACTTGTTTTATTAATATAAGAATCGGCGGCCCCCGCCGCGCCACTCATAAGCACTAACAGGAAAATCGACTTGATCAACAGTGTCGAGCGCATAATCCCCTCCAGAAAGGCCTGGTATAGAAAAAGAAACCAAAAGCGTGCGGCGGGTGAAAGATTGTTGCGTTGTTGAATTGAGCTTATGAGCACAATGACACTACGTCAACGATCCGACACCATAATAAATCTCAATGGGAAGCGCCGTATCGCGTCAAAATGCCGTCAGCGGATTTATTCAGCCTCGGGTGTATTCCGCTGATCGCTCTAGAACGCCATTCTTCAGTGAGTGCTGGGGATAACAGCTGTGTTAACGGGCGAAAAAATCACCCGTCGTACTCCCCAAAATTCGCTTGAGGAAGGCGACAGGTAACCGACGCCAGCACGAACCTGGCGCCGAATGAGAGAGTGTGTGTTTCAACGCTGAGAAATCAAATACGAATATTTCTGCTTCGTAACCTGACGTATTGCCTCGGGATTCAAGTGTGCGCGGCTATAGCGGAAACAGATCCAGCGTGCGCTCAACTTCTTCAATATCAATTTTGAAGCCGTCGCCTTCCGGCGTTCCGACCACAAAGCCGAAGTGCTGATTGTCGCGGTCAGTGAGGAACTTGTAGTAGCTGACAAAACGGTTCGGTGGCTGCAGCACCAACAACGACCCACCCGGCTGCAGTACATTGACACCATGAACCAACTGGCTCCCCTCAACCCCCATCACGACCCTCGCCCCGGCGCAGGTCGCAACAATGGTCGGAACATCCGTTCTCAACGGATCGAGAATGCGAAACCCGCGGGTTTTGTGCAAATGCTCAGCGATCGCGATTTCATTGCGCAATAAACGCAAGTCACCATCGCCGCCGCGAAGAATGAATACGCCAGGGTGAGAGGCGTAGCTCACGTGCGAGAGCAGTTTTTCCCCCATCGCACGGTAGCGTAAATGTCGGCTGCGGTTGTTGCTCAAGTCATCGAACAGCACCAGCTCACGAAAAAACGCACTGCTTAAGCGAACCGGCTTCATGCCGAGCCAGTTCTCATAGGCCGGCGCCTGGGAAAAGATCGGAAACCTGGCGGATGGCGCGGTGGTCACCGGCACCCCTTCGTTGCAGGCCAGTGCGTAGGTCACGCAGTCTTCCATCAACCACGTACCAAACCAGGTATTGCCATTTTGCGTGCAATAAGCGGCCCCACGCTCGATCTCGGTGTCCACAACGATGCGTGGAAGCTTGGTGGGGTTCAGCGACAACCACAGGCTGGCGTTGCCCTTGTACAGGGCTCCATCGATCAGCCAGACGTCCTTTATCAAGTGGCCGCGTGTCGCGCCATGATCCATCCTCAGGCGCCCGTGCATGGTACGGGCAGGATGCTCGAAAGGAAAAAAACGCGCCTCCCAGGCGCTGACACGCTCTAACTGGCCGGGCAGAAAAAAAGCCGGTGGCGAAACCGTTGTTTCACCTGGGGCAATATCCCAGCTTTTCGCCGCCACATTTTTCAGGTTGATTTCTGCTTTGCGCGCAAACAGTTTTCTCGCCATGAATTTATAGGCGGAAAGTGAGATTCTTTTTTGTTTTCCAGCGCTCGACGCACTGAAATTCGAAAGATTACTTTCCATGAAGATCACTCCCCTCAAGGCACGGTCAATCGACAGGCGCACAGCGCCCGCGTTGACCTCGACCCTGAACATTGCTTAGTTGGAAGGAATCCGTTCCATCAATGGCGGGGACTGCAAGTTGGCGTAACGACTTCGCAGCGTTTCCACAAACAGTTCACCCGAACTTTTGCCACCGTAGAGATAAATTTTGTGCAATCCGCCAAACACCATTTCGTGATAACGGTCGGCAACTTCGTCATCACTTGCGCCGTCCGGCAAACCCAGGTGGAGCGTTAATTTGTCACCTTCAACAGCAAATAGCGGTGTGTCCCACAAGAACTTGGCCGTGCCTGTCTTTGGCAACCGCACAAACATATAAGCGTGATTACCCAATGAATCGATATCGCCGCCGCGCCGCCGTTTCCACTTCAACAGCCCGTCATCCGGGCGCGCCAGACAAAGGCCTATGTCGTAATAATCAAAACCATTTTCCACGGCCCACTCCAGGGCCATGTAAGTGTTGATCGAGTTGGCTTCTTTGAGTTTTTTCGCATCTGAAAAAACCGCTTCGCAATAGCCAAAACGCAGGGTGCTCCAGTAGCGTTTTGTACCCCGCGTGATTTCGCAGCCAAGGTGACAGCCAACCACTTCGTCGCCCTGCATGATCAGGTCGAGCCGGCCGACGGTCTTGGCCAGGCGAAACACCGTCTCGGTGGAAAACTGTGCCGCATGCTCACCTTGCCTGGCCGTGGCATAGGCGCGCAGCAGGTGTTTGTCGGCCATTGCAATCTCTTCATCCGACAACGCCTGTTTCATCCAGTACAGCGGTCGGTGCTTGCGGATGCTTCGACGCAGCTCGCTGTCGTAGCGGGCGGTGATTTCTTCCAGGGAGCGCCCCAGCAGCGGTACCACAGCACTCAGATAGTGAGGGACACTCAAGGCCCCGGAGGTCGGCATCTCACTGACCACCACCACATGACTCGATTCGGCCGGTACCGCCTGATCGGGCGCCACAGGCGAATCCCTCAGCGACTTCCCGCCGATGAGCACCTTGGCCACATCCCGGTACTGCTTGCGGCCGACATACAGAATTTCGAACGGGCTTTCCTGCTGTAGCCGGAACCGGGTGATCTCCCAGCGCCAGAAGCACGCGCGCCCGAGGATATCGTGCAACTTGTTTAACGCAGTTCTGATCTCATAACGCATTGCCGGTGATACATGCTTTCGGACAACTGCCACCAAATTCGCTTTCATTTCTTCGTCCTGTGAATTGTTGCCTGGTGGCAGATCAGTAAAGCATCAAGTAGCACCCGAATAGATATTCTTGAACGACAAGAGCCCCATAACGAACGATCTGACTCGCTCACATTCAGTAACAATTAAAGGTGCTGGGTAGCGACTTTGCAAGCCGAATACTTCGGGGCAGCGCACGTATTTTATGGCGCCAATTTTCCTTCGGAATCGGGCGCCCCTGCTGCCATAACATGGGCCACATCCTCAACCAGCGCCTTGGCCATCCCGCTCAGGTAATGTGCCGCCCACACCAGTGTGTAGTCCTGATCGACTGCGGCTTGCAAGGTGAGCTTGTGGACGCAACTCATCAGCACGGTGGATTGCTCCAGCGCATAGTCCAGATCATGACCTGCGGTGGTGCGGAACAAACGGTCATCGATTCGCCCGCCGATGCCTTCACCGAAACTGCCGATGCCCGAAGTTTTGAGCGGCTCGCTTGAGTCCCTCGGCTTTTTCCTGTCAGTCATCTTCACTTCCTCAACATCTATCGTCGCCACGCCCGTTGTAGGAGCGGATTCATCCGCGATGGGGCGCGTAGCGGCCCCAGAAATGGGACTGCTACGCAGTCCATCGCGGATGAATCCGCTCCTACAAGCTCCCATACAGGGAAAGCTTCAACTCAGTGGCGCAACTGCACCTTGCTCAGCGCCAGCTCGACCAGACTGCGAGCGCTGTCGATTTCATGCATGGTCGCCAGCGTCAGAATCTGCCCGGGCGGTTGTGGGTGCAGCAGTACCGTCTGCTGGGCCACGGTCAGTGCGCAGACGAGATACTCCGAGATCTGCACGAGGAGGTCTTCAAGGGAATGGTCATGGGGATGGAGGGGTGGATCGGGGACGATCTTGAGCATATACACCTCTGGAGTTTATGAGGCGGCCACTATCCTGCTGTCAAACAGGAAGGTGGCAGCTATACGCGGGTTGACAGACCGATAACTCCAGAGGACAACTCGGCGCACACGAGGTGCCCCACGTACAGCCGCCATAAAGCGAGCACATGTTCTGAAGGTTAGGTCAGCCTGTCAAAGCCGGTCGTTGAATGCCAACGACCGGCAGAGACTAGGCTGCACTCCAGAGCAGCGCAACGGCTCAAAGGCGTTGCAAGTATCTTTGGGAAATGGACTACAAGGAAGAGGGATAATCTGAAAAGGTGCTGGATAAGTCATTCGTCCTCGATCGCGGGGCAAGCCCGCTCCCACAGTGTCATTAACAACTATTTACCACCCTGGCCGCCCTCGCCTCCCGCCTCCTGAGTGCCCCTTGAACAGGAGCACCGCAGATGCCATCCATAGACCTGGAAAACCCGCACCAACAGCTGATCGAGCGCCAGCTTCCGGCCTGGAGTCAACACGCTTCTCCCGAGCAGTGGCAAACCTTGCACGAAACCCTGCTGCCCGCCCAAGGTCTGCCCGGCGAAGAGGCCGACTGGTTCGCCAATGCCGCACCCGATCTGCGCGAGGCCGTTCAAGCCAGCCAGACACGCCTGGCGCGCTCACAGAACACCCTGGCCCGCGCACTGAAGGGCTTGAAGAACATTGCAGAATTCGCCGAACCCCTGCTTGCACAAGCGCTGGCAACCCACCACCAATTGTCGGTCCCGTTACGCAGCAGCGAACTGATCCACATCCATCACCTGTTTACCTGGCAAACCTACGTCAGCCAGCACGAACGCCGAAGCCTGCTCGACGCCGCCCTGCACAACTTCGAAAACGCGATCGAGTTCAGCCGCGAAAGCGCGCTGGCCCTGGCAGGTGATGCGCAGGTTGAAAAGACCGTGGTGATTGGCAAGACCACACTGGGTGACAGCGAAACACTGGTCGACATCGAGCTGGAATCCGAGGCCTACTCGATCAAGCCTTTAAGGCTGTCCCCGGAAAATTTCGCACGTACCTGCCGATCCCTGGACCTCGGTCAGCGCTACCAGACACACCTGGCATCCGTGTTCGCCTCCGCGCAGGTCGCCACGCTGGCGATCAGGGTTCACCAGGATCGTCTGCGCCTGGCCGCAGACCTCGCCTTCCTCCGTCACCATGTGAACGGCAAGGCACTGGACAAGCTGCAGGCATTGCTCGACGAAGGCACGACACTGACCTGCAGCCAGTTGAGCCTGTTCGGTATCACCTTGCATGAGGTGCTGATCCTAGACCTGGGCGAAACGGGCCTGCTGCTCCACTTGCCGGGTCACGGGATTTCGTTGCGCCAGTTCGCGAACCTGTCCGCATTGCATGAGCATTTGCGCGATGACCTGCGGCAGGCGGACTTCCGGCAACGCTTTCTGGCCTACGTCCCGCGCGATCAGCAGCAAACGTTCCTCAGCCGTTTGCGACAGAACCTTGATGCCAACGGTAACGCGTCGCTGTACCTGGAGTCGGTCGCCATCGAAGGTGAGCTGTTCAGCTTCCTCCACCAGGACCATGTCGCCCGGCTGAAAACCGAGGCCCGTCAGCTCGCGGTGCCGACCGCCGATGCCGACGAGCAGGCGCGCAAACGGCGTCAGGCACTGTACGAGAGCCTTGGTCTGAATGCGCTGATGGTGGCCGGTCTGTTTGTCCCCGGTGTCGGCACGCTGATGACGGCAGTGATGGTCTGTCAGTTGCTCGACGAGGTGTATGAGGGTTACCAGGCCTGGAACGTTGGTGATCGTCAGTTGGCACTGCGCCACCTGGAAGCGGTTGGGCTGAACCTGGCACTGATCTGCGGGCTGCATGTGGCCGGCAAGGTGGTGCCAAAACTGTTCAACAGCCCGCTGATGGAAAGTCTCGAACCCGTTCGCAGCGCCGCAGGTACCCAGCGTCTGTGGCGTCCCGAGCTTGTTTCCTATGCCAGTGACGTTGTGCTGCCCGAACAGCTGCAAGCCAATAGCGCCGGGCAGTTCGAGCACCAAGGCCGCAGCTTCATCCGCTTCGATGGCCATGTCTTTGAGCAGCGCCTGGACCCGGCCCTGGACCGCTGGCGCATCGTCCACCCCAGCAACCCGGAGGCCTATCAGCCGCTGCTGGAGCACAACGGCGAAGGCGCCTGGCGCGCTGAACATGAGCAACCCCATGCGTGGTCTGGCGCGCGCCTGGTGCGACGGTTGAGTCCGGACTATCAGGGATTGGACGATGTCGATCTGATCAGGGCAATGCAAGTAAGCGGCACGAGCGAGGAACTCGTGCTGCAGACCCACCTGGCCAATCAACCCATCCCCGAGCCGCTGGCCTATACCCTTGAAAGCCTGCGCACCGAAGGCTCGTTATCCGCAGCGCTTGAACAACGCGCCAGCCAACTGGCCAGCGACCTGCCGCTGACCCGCGCCGCCCTGGGGTTGTGGCTGCCGCGGCTGGTCAGCGATAACAGCGAACGACTATTGCTGGTGTGCCTGAAGCGCCTGCCCGGCTGGTCGCCAGAGCTGCGCCTGGAGATTCGCGCTGGCAGCCCGCAAGGTACAGTGCTGCACGCCATTGGCGAGGTGCAGGCAAGCGAGCGGGTGGTGGTGGTCAAATCGCTTGATGGTTACGAGGCCTACCTTGGTGAGCGCCCGGCTCCCGGGGTGATCGACCATGACCTGTGTCGCGCGGTCGAGGCGGCACTGCCCAGCCCCAAGCGTCTGGCCATGGGACTTGCGGCCAATGCTGGGGAAGCCTTGCGCGAACGCGTATTGATGATGGTTGCCGATGACCGCAGCGCACTGATTCGAAGCCTGTGGGGTTATCAGCCAAACCGTTGGGGCGAAGGGATGTTGCGCGGCGGCGAACCGCCCCGGGGTTACTCGCGGCAGTTTCTGCACACGCCAGTGGCGGTGCGCTATCGGCGGCTGTTTCCCAGCACGTCCGATCTGGACATTCAGGCGACGATCCAGGGCTGGCGCAATCGCGGCCTGTCGCCAACAGTCGAACTGGACCGACTGGAAGATCGACTGCAGGAACTGCGCCGCGACCTGGTCGACTGGGCAGTGCCGGTACCAAACCGGCGGCGAGCCATCCAGCGCATAGAAAATGCCTGGCGGCGTAACGCTGGGCAGACGCTAATGAACGGCAACGCCCTGCATACCCTGGACCTCTCGGCCCTAAGTCTGAATGACCAGGACCTTATCACGCTGGCGCTGCCCGATGACTTCACTCATATCGGCGAACTGGACCTTTCCGGCAACCCGGGTGTGACGACCTTGCCGGCAGAATTGTACCAGCGCTTCCCCGCCCTGGAGCGCCTGCGGCTGACCCGCTGTGGCGTCAACCAGATGCCCCGCGTGGGCATGCCACAGACACTGGTTTGGCTGGACCTGGAGCACAACCCACTGGTCTGGGACGCCAGCGCCCAGGCAAGGCTCGACAGCCTCGTCAACCTGCGCGTACTCGACCTCTCGCATTGCCCGCTGGGCCGCGCTCCGGACTTCACCGCGCTACCCCATCTGCGCACCGTGTTCCTGACCCGCTGTGGCCTGAGCGAGTTGTCCAACGGCTTGCAGGGGCTGGTCGACCCCCTGTTGCTGGATTTCGCCTACAACCCGCTGGCAAACCTGCCAGCGGTAGACGCCATCCCACACCCTGCGGCGCGGGCATTGCGACTGGAGGGCAACGCCTTAAGTGCGCAGGTATGGGCGCAAATCGACAGCTACTACCAGGCCACCGGTATAGATTTATTGATTCCGGACGTTGACTACGAAGAGCTGCTCGGCGGCGCCAGTGCGGACCAGATGGGCATCTGGGA
Organism: Pseudomonas alkylphenolica; assembly: GCF_000746525.1. Lineage (NCBI taxonomy): Bacteria > Pseudomonadati > Pseudomonadota > Gammaproteobacteria > Pseudomonadales > Pseudomonadaceae > Pseudomonas > Pseudomonas alkylphenolica. The sequence continues at coordinate 2,615,929 of NZ_CP009048.1, read as the reverse complement.
GCGCCTGCCACTGCAGTATCGCCGCGACCTGCGAGCGCTGGTCGAGAGCAACTGGTACCGCGACACCCTGCCCGACTCGCATGCCGAGGCCTGGCGGCGTCTTACGCGCATGGACCAGGATCAGTACTACCGCAGACGCATGCTGGCGCTGCCTGCAGAACGGCTGCTGGACCTGGAGATTGAACACCGCTGACTCAATCAATCGCCAGGTGTTGGCGCATCTGACGATCAGCCAGCCAGGTCTGTAACGCCTGCGCTGGCATCGGCCGCGCCATCAGGAAACCCTGGCCCTGGTCACAGCCGGCATTGCGCAGAAAGTCATACTGGGCCTGGGTCTCGATGCCTTCGGCGGTGATGTGAAAGCCCAGGGCATGGCCCAGGTCGATGATCGCCCGGGTAATCGCCACCGCGTCATCATCCGCGGGCAAATCCTTGATGAAGGCGCGGTCGATCTTCAGGTGATCGATGGGCAGCGACTTGAGGTAGGCCAGCGACGAGTAACCGGTGCCGAAGTCATCCACCGCGGTTGCCACCCCCATGGCCTGCAGCTGGGCCAATGCCGCACAGGCCTGCTGCTGGCTTTCCATCAACAGGCTTTCGGTGATTTCCACCTCCAGCAGGGTCGGCGGCAGGTCATAACGTTTCAGGCTGCGCGACAGGCTGGCGACATAGTCACTGCGCTCGATCTGCAAGGCTGCAACGTTGATCGCCAACGGGCCCGGCAGGCAGTCGGCAGCGCGCCAGGCGGCGATCTGCTGGCAGGCAAGCTCGAGCACCTTTTCCCCCAGGGGAATGATCAGACCGGTACGCTCGGCCAGCGGAATGAACTGCGCCGGCGATACCAGGCCATAATCGGGATCGCGCCAGCGCAGCAGCGCTTCGGCGCCTTCGACACGCCCACTGAACAGGTCGATCTTCGGTTGGTACCAGAGTTCGAATTCATTGTTCTGCAACGCCCGGCGCAGGTTGCGCTCCAGGCACAGACGCTCCTGCAGGCGCTCGGTCATGTCCGGGTGGTACAGCCGCCAGGCGTTGCGCCCGCTCTCCTTGGCGGCATACATGGCAGTGTCGGCATGGCGCATCAAGCGGTCGCTGCTCTGGCCATGTTCAGGGTGCCAGGCAAGACCGATGCTGCCGGTGACCAAGGCCGCGTTGCCATTGAGGTCGAAGGGTAGCTGCAGGGTTTGCAGCAGGCCTTGAACCCGGTCAATACAGGCGTGCTCAGCGCCAATCAACAAGAACGCGAATTCATCCCCGCCCAGGCGGCAAAGGCCATCCTGAACATCAAGCACTTGCACGAAGCGCGCGGTGGCCTGTTGCAGCAACAGGTCGCCCATCGGATGCCCGAGGCTGTCGTTGACCTGCTTGAAACCGTCGATATCCAGAACCAGTACGGCCAGGTGCTGCTCAGCGTTGATCGCCTCTTGCAGGCGCTGATTGAACAACACCCGGTTAGGCAAACCGGTGATCACGTCATAGTGGGCCAAGCGCTCCAGCTGCGCCTGGGACTGTTTGAGTTCGCGGTTGCGCAGGTTGATCAGGTGGTTGCTGCGGTTGAGCTGGGCGACAAAGACACTGAACAGTCCGGTACAGGTCAACGCAAACAGGAACAAGGGTGAGGCAAACAGGCTCATGGACGGCCAGCCACCCAAGGGGCTCGCCGCCAGTTGCCACAGCCCGCCGGGCACATCGACATTGACCGTTACCGCATGCTCTTCAAACAGCTTGGGGTTACCCCAGATCATCGCACCCGCCGAGCCCTGGCCATCGGCACCGCGCAGGGCCAGTTCATAGCCCGGGTCAAGGTCCAGCCCTGCGGCGCTGAGCAAGCGGTCAATGTCTGCCACGATCGAGACATTGCCCCAGTACAGCTTGACGCCCTTGTGCCCCTTGAGAAATACCGGGCGCCGGTAGATCAGCCCGCGACCGCCCTGGTACAGCTGCACGGGCCCTGCCAGCACCGGGCTGTAGTGGTCGCGCGCGCGTTGCAGCATCGGGTACTGGTCCGGCAGGTGACGGTAGTCGACGCCGATGATGCTCTGGTTGCCCTTGATCGGATAGACATCGTCAATCACATCGCCCGGCGCCACCGAGATATGGCGGATATGCGGAACCGAGGCGATGGCCTGGCGTGCCATGTCATGAAAGTGCTCGGGGCTGATCTGGCCGTCGGCGCTGATCAGTTGGGCAATGCCTTCGGTTTCGCCAAAGGCCGAGCGCAACTGCGCCTCCAGGGCGGCGCGCACCCCGGACAGACGTGCGCCGGCATTGGCCACCAGTTCGCTTTCCTGGCGCTGCACGTCCAGGCGCCCAAGCGCCACCGACAGGCCGATGCCGATCAGCGCAAAGCCGATCGGCAGCAAGCGATTGAGGGTGGTGCCCAGGGTCGCGGGCAGGACCAGTTTGTCATCAAGGGCGAGGATTCTTGTGCTCATAGGTCCGTTGTTCGCGTCGGCATACCGCTTTATCGGCGTGTCGCGCGCAATATTGAGTGAGGCTGGCTTTTTTTAGCGCGCTGGCGTTATGCTCGAACTGAAACGTTTCACCCATTATAGAAAAAGAGGTGCTGCGCCCATGGACCGTCTGCTCGATTCGCTGTTTCCCACCGCCAACGAGATCCCCGAGGCGTACCGCCTGGGTGAACCGCTGGTACAACGTGAGTACCTGGTCAACGGCCAGTTGCAGCGTTGGGACGGGCCGCTGGCCACCGTGCGCAGCCCGGTATGGCTCAAGGAAGGTGATGAAGAGCGCCAGGTAATCCTCGGCAACACGCCACTGCTCGATGCCGACACCGCCCTCACTGCCCTGGACGCCGCCGTGCACGCCTACGACAAAGGCCGCGGTGCCTGGCCAACTATGCGTGTGGCTGAACGTATCCAGCACGTCGAGACTTTCCTGGGCAAGATGCGCGAGCAACGTGAGGCAGTGGTCAAGCTGCTGATGTGGGAGATCGGCAAAAACCTCAAGGACTCGGAGAAAGAGTTCGACCGTACCTGCGACTACATCGTCGACACCATCAATGCCCTCAAGGAGCTGGACCGCCGCTCCAGCCGCTTCGAACTGGAACAGGACACCCTCGGCCAGATCCGTCGCGCGCCGCTGGGCGTGGCACTGTGCATGGGCCCCTACAACTACCCGCTGAACGAAACCTTCACCACCTTGATTCCGGCGCTGATCATGGGTAACACCGTGGTGTTCAAACCGGCCAAGTTCGGCGTGCTGCTGATTCGCCCCCTGCTCGAAGCCTTCCGTGGCAGCTTCCCGGCCGGGGTGATCAACGTTATCTATGGGCGCGGCCGCGAGACCGTCAGCGCGCTGATGGCCAGTGGCAAGGTCGATGTGTTTGCCTTCATCGGCACCAACAAGGCGGCCAGCGACCTGAAAAAGCTCCACCCACGCCCGCATCGTCTGCGCGCCGCTCTGGGCCTGGATGCGAAGAACCCGGGGATCGTGTTGCCCGAGGTCGATCTGGACAATGCCGTCAACGAGGCCGTTACCGGCGCCCTGTCGTTCAACGGCCAGCGCTGCACGGCGCTGAAGATCCTCTTCGTCCATGAGCAGGTAGTCGACAGCTTCCTCGACAAGTTCCAGCGCAAGCTGGCTGCGCTCAAGCCAGGCATGCCCTGGGAACCTGGCGTAGCGCTGACGCCGCTGCCCGAGGCGGGCAAGATCGACTACCTCAACGGCCTGGTGGCCGATGCCGTCGAAAAAGGCGCGCAGGTCATCAACCCAGGAGGCGGCAGCAGCCGTGGCTCGTTCTTCCACCCGGCGCTGCTGTACCCGGTGAATGCCGGAATGCGCGTGTACCAGGAAGAACAGTTCGGCCCGGTGGTGCCAGTGGTGCCCTATCGCGACCTGCAGACCGTGATCGACTATGTGCTCGACTCCGACTTCGGCCAGCAACTGAGCATCTTCGGCACCAACCCGGCTGAAGTCGGGCGCCTGGTCGACACCTTCGCCAACCAGGTCGGGCGGATCAACCTCAACGCCCAGTGCCAGCGTGGCCCGGACACCTACCCGTTCAACGGCCGCAAGAACTCCGCCGAAGGCACCTTGTCGGTACACGATGCGCTGCGCGTTTTCTCGATCCGCACACTGGTGGCGACCAAGTTCCAGGAGAGCAACAAGCAGCTGATCAGCGACATCATCCGTAATCGTGATTCCAGCTTCCTGACCACCGATTACATTTTCTGATTGCCGTCCGTCCAGCGCCGCAGGTTTTGATTTGCCCAATCGCCGAAACTGTACAAATATACAGTTTCGCGCCATCCACCCTGCGGCGCGCAAAGGAGGATTCATAAAATGGCCGTCAAACCAATCCCCGAAGGACAGCACAGCATTACCCCTTACCTGGGCATCAAGGATGCCGGCAAGGCCATCGACTTCTACAAAGCCGCGTTCGGCGCGGTCGAAATGTTCCGCCTGGAAAGCCCGGATGGCCGGATCGGGCATGCGGAGCTGAAGATTGGCGACTCGTCGCTGATGCTCGCCGACCCCTGCGACATGGAGGGTGGCCTGGTCAGCAGCCAGTCGCTCGGTGGCGCAGCGATTGGCCTGCACCTGTATGTCGATGATGTCGATGCGCGCTTTATCCAGGCCCTCAAGGCCGGTGCCACCCAGGTCAGGGCCGTGGAAAATCAGTTCTACGGTGACCGCAGCGGCACCTTGAAAGACCCGTTCGGCAATCTCTGGTTCGTCTCGTCCCACGTTGAGGACGTCTCGGTGGAAGAAATCCGCGCCCGCGCCGCCAAGCTGTTCGGCGGACAGTAATCCCGGTGATTCCCGGCTGGCGAGCCATGGCCGTCAGCCGGGCTTTGCATTAAGGTGGCGGGCACAGGAAGGCTGGCCAGGATTGCTCATGAGAATCATCGAAAAAAACACCGCGCTGGTGCGCACGCTCACCCCTGCCGAAGATGAGCTGCTGCACGGTTTTGTCCAGGGCAACCTGACCGGCCCACGCCTGCTGCAGGCCAATCAGCTGTTGCTCAAGATCCGCGCCGCCGGGCACTGGCTGGCCTGTGACTGCCAACCGCGGGCAATGCCGATTCTCAACGTCAATCTCAACGGCAATACCGGCACCCTGTTTCTCAAGAACAACCCAGGCACCGCCGAGCATGCCTGCGACTGCGCATTCATCAAGGATGAGCGCGAAGCTGCTCGCCCAGAGGATGTCGAGGTAATCCCGGCCGCCTGGTTACCCCCCGACACGCCCTTGCGCCTGATCGGCGATTTTCGCCGCCCCGCCCCTGGTAGCGGTGGCGAGGCTGGCAATGGTGGTGACAAGCGTGAGCAACACCGGCTGCTGTCCTTGCTGCTGACGCTGATCGAAGCCGGTGGCCTGAACGTCTACGCCAGCCACCTGAAAAAAGACCTCAGCGGACAATTTGCCGAGCTGCGCAGCGTCGCCAGCCGTTACCCCTTGATCGAGCGGGTGCCGGCCAGCAACTACCTGGAAACCCGCCTGGACATGAAGCACATGATGATGCTCAAGGCACGCCTGCGCGACTCCAGCGCCTTTGGCAATCATCGTCGCTACGGTTTGATGCTCGATTGCGTCAGCCAGATCAAGGCACGCAAGGTGTACAACGAACGCAGCGAAGACGGCTTCGACTTTCAGGGGCATCACTTGCTGTGGGGCGGCAGCAAGACTCCGGGGCCGTTACTGGCCCTGGCCATCTACTCACCGGCCAGTGCGGGCAGCCATTTTTACGAACTGATTCATGTCGCCAGCGTCCCGGTGCTGTCGCGTGGGCAGCTGTTTCCGGTGTATCGCGATGAAGAGCGCGAGCCGTTGAAGATGCTCATCTCCTTGATCGACTGGATGGCCAGCAAGGGCGTCAGGGTGATCATGCGCCGCCCGGTGATTGGCGGCCAGGGCATGGATGCATTGGTGCTCAGCTCCGATCAGGACCGGGTGCTATCGGTATCGCTGACCGAACAACCGCTGGGGCCGGAGCCTGAAGGCGAAACGTTCAAGCGCTATGCCGACTTCAAGAGCCTGGACACCTTTCGCAAGTATGTCGCGGGCTTCTTCATGCGTGGACGTGAGTAATCGCGGGGCAAATGAGACCGGGTGGGAGCGGGCCTTGCCCCGCGATCTGCCGCAAGGCGGCAGTAAACCCAAGCGGCGCGGTGTACCAGAGGGTCCGCACACTCAGGATTTGCGGCCGTTATGCGCCCGATCGCGGGGCAAGGCCCGCTCCCACCATCACCACTGCCGCTTATCTGGCCGGGTCAGCCCAAGCTTTTCGATCCGGTAACGCAACATATCCCGGCTCAACCCCAGAAGCCGCGCCGATTTGGTGACATTCCAGTCGGTACGATCAAGCATCTTGCGCACCATCTCGCGCTCCACCTCAGGCAGGCTGGTGGAAGCCGGAACCTCAGCACTGCCATTATGGCTGTCATGAAACGCCAGCGCCGGCATCTCAAACGGCTCATCGACCAGACTCATGCAGACATTGAGCTGATGCGGCGCAATCTCCTCGTTAGGTGCAAGCAACACCGTCTGCTCAAGCATATTGCGCAGTTCCCGCACGTTGCCCGGCCAGCTGTAGTTGAGCAGCAGCTCTTCGGCCTCCGGGCTGAAATGCAGGTGCGACTTGCCATAGCGCTTGCCATGCAGGGCGAGGAAGTGCCGGGCCAGCAGCAGGATGTCTTCACCCCGGGCGTACAACCTCGGGACCTTGATCGAAATGATACGCAGGCGAAAGAACAGATCACGGCGAAACTTGCCCTGTTGCACCATCTGCTCCAGGTTGCAGTTGGTAGCACTGATGATGCGCAGATCGACCTTGCGTTCCTTCACCGCACCAATCCGGCGTATCGTCCGGTCTTCCAGCAACTTCAGCAGTTTGGCCTGCAGTATCAGGTCCATTTCCCCGATTTCGTCGAGAAACAGCGTGCCGCCGTCCGCCGCCTCTACCAGGCCGACCCGGCGGTCCTTGGCATCGGTGAACGCGCCCTTCTCATGGCCAAACAGCTCCGCCTCCAGCAGGTTGGCCGGAATCGAGGCGCAGTTGAATTCGATAAACGGCCCCTTGCTGCGTGCACCGTCAAAATGCAGGGCGCGGGCCACCAGTTCCTTGCCCGTGCCGGTCTCGCCTTCCACCAGCACCGGCGGTAAATCACCGCTGGCCATGCGTCGTTCGGCATCGAGCAACTGCGTGAGCGTGTGCTTGAGCCCGAGCATCGCCGGCGACTCGCCGATCAGCGACTGGCCACCGGATTTTTGCGCTTCGCGCTCCTGGTAGAACGACAGCGTACGTTCCAGGCGCTCGGCCGCCAGGGCTTTGTCGAGCATCAGTTTGAGTTCGGCCAGTACCACCGGTTTGGTCAGGTAGTGAAAGGCGCCCTCCTTCATCGCCAGCACGGCATCTTCGACGTTGCCGTAGCCGGTCATCATGATCACCTTGAGCTCCGGCGCGCGCTCGGCCAAGGCTTTGATCAACTCATGACCGTTCATGCCCGGCAACGAATTGTCGGTCAGTACTGCATCGGGTTGACACTTGGGCAGTTGCTCCAGCGCCTCCTCGGCGCTATGACACACCGTGACCTCGAACCCTTTGCGCTCTAGATAGGTCTGGATATTCTCAGCAAGGATTTCATCATCCTCCACCACCAGGATGCTCTGCTCCATGATCCCCTCCCGCTGCAACATTGAAAATCAGGCATACGCGGGTTCCTTCCTCTTCGCGACTGGTCAGGCTGACCGCGCCGCCGAAACGCTCCATTATTCGTTTGACCAACACCAGACCGACGCCCAGGCCGCCCTGTTTGGTGGTGAAAAAAGGTTTGAAAACCATTCGCTCCTGTTGCTGGCTCATGCCTTTGCCAGTATCACTCAAGGTTAGCTGGACCTTCCCTTCGCCGGTCAGCTCAAGCACCTCGAGGGTCAACCGGCCACCGCCTGGCATCGCCTCGAGGGCATTGGAAAACAGGCTGTTGAGGATCTGCGTGAGCAATACCGGCTGGCTCACCACCAACGCCGTCGGCGGCGTGCTGACCTGCAACTGCACCTTGTTGCGCTCGGTCTGCTGGGCAAAAGCGCTGCAGGTGTCTTCAACCGCCGCAATCAGGTCAACGGCTTCGGCATCGTCCTTCAACGGCCGCAACGACACCAGTAGCTCCCGCACCCAACGCGACATACGGTCGACCTGATTGATGATGTCGCCGATATTTTTCTGCGAGCGCTCACTGGCAATTTCCTGAGCCAGTTCAGCACTGGAGCGGATGGTGGCTAACGGATTGCGCAAGCTGTGGGCCACCGCCGAGGACATCTCGCCAAGGGCGACAAAGGTTTCGCTGGCCACCAGTTTGGTCTGTTGCGCATGCAGCAAACTCGCCGCACGGCGCACGATCCAGAACAGGCCGAAGTAGATCAGCGCGCCGCCGAGCAAGGTCGACGTCCAGATCAGCACATAACCACGCTGAATGCGCCGTACCAGGTCCTGCGGCTCCTTGTACACCTCAACCATCGACAGCACCTGAGTACCACTCTCGTCGAACATCGGGATGTAGTTCTCGATGAACAGGTACTCCGGCTCACGCTGGAACTTCTGTTCTTCGCGGTCTTCATCGGCCTTGTGGTAACTGGCCGATACCGGTACTTGCGAATGGAACGACTCGTCGAGGTCGTCATCGCCGACGATCTTCTGACCAATCAGCAACGGGTTGGTGGACCAGACGATGGTCCGGTCCAGGGCATAGACATTGGTCAACAAGGTGTCGGGCAAGTGCTCGACGTGGTCGAGGAACTCGATACGCGTGGACGCTGCCAGGTCGGCGCTGATCCCTGAGTGCTGCTTGTCCATCCGCGGATCGAGCAATTGCGCCATGGTGATGCCCGGCGGAATCCGCGAATGGCGCACCTCGGCCTTGGCCATGGCCTGGATGAACTGCGCGGTGAGCATGGCATCACGCTCGACGCTGTCATTGACCACAAACTGCGTCGAGACATAGCCCAATCCCACCGCCACCGAGGCGATGATCAACAGACTGACCACAGAAAACCAGCGCAACAGGTTGAACTCGCGCAAGGTCCGGTCAGGTGAAGCCTGGTTTGGGTGGCCCTCATCGGCCAGTTTCTTGTTCAGCACCTGCATCGATAGTTCCTGGCGGGCTGTTTTTTTCTTACAACTTATAGCCCAGCCAGGTGAGGGCGTTTGGAATCAATACTAATGGCCAGTCGCCCACTGATAGTATTTTGCCTTTACTGCGCGCTGCCCGCCCCGTCGTTCGCTGCGTGCGCCTGCTTCAGCGTCCCCTGACGCTCGGTTTCCTGCTGAAGAAACTCCAGCAGGTTGTCGGCATCCTGCTGGTTCAGACGCAGGTTGGGCATAGCCACCCGGTTGAACTGCTGATAGAGCATCACCGCCAAAGCATCGCGCTCAGCCAGCATGCGATCAGGCTCGCGGATCCAGCGGCTCAGCCAGGCCCGCTCGCGCCGCTGGGTGACGCCGAGCAGGTCCGGTCCGACGCTGCGCATGCCGATGCCTTGGCCATCTTCCGGGCCCAGGCTGTGACAAGCCGCGCAGCGCGTGCGAAACAGCTCCTCGCCGCTACTGGGTGGGCGAATATCCGGCGCCTGGGCATAGCTTTGCTCGGCACTGGGCGTCTTCCAGTTCTGCAGGCTATTGGCCAACTGGTCGGCGAGGATCCAGGGGTTTTCAAATGGCGAGGCCTTCATCCAGCGCCCGGTTGCCTGGTTGCCGACAATCAGGCTCAGGTTGTGGTCGCGGCTGCGGCCATTGTCGACCCCTTCGATGAACAGGCCCAGGCGTCGACGCAATTGGTCGATCTGATCCTTGTCACCGGTCAGAAAACGCCAGCCCGGTCCGACCTTGAACCGGGCGGCGTAGGCCTTGAGCACTTCAGGGGTGTCACTGAGCGGGTCGATGCTGATCGAATAGAAAAACACATCACGCCCGACCCTATCCCCCAGCAGTTGCTGGACCTGGCGCAAACGCGCGGTTTCCAGCGGACAAGAGTCGCCGCAGCCGGTGAAGATGAAGTTGATCACCACCACCTTGTCCTTGATCAGGTCATCGAAAAAGTGCACCTGTTGACCGTCCTGATCCGTCAGTGGTGTGTTCGGAAAATACCCCGCGCCCCAGGGCGTGGCGTCTTCTGCCAGCACCTGGAAGGTCCAGCACAGCAATGCCGTGCCTAGCCAGATTGATAAACGCCCCATGGCCCTCTCCCCTTCGGCTAGTTGCTGATCTTGACTTGCGGACCCTTGCCATCCCCGCTACGCCAGGTCGGCAGCGCGGCGGAATTGATGTACTTGACGCCGTCCCAGCTGGGCAGTGGCGTGGGCATCAGTTGCAACTGGCCGGGATGCTCGATGTCCCAGCGCAACAGCATCGAGTTGTCCTCATGCTGGGTGTTGTGACAGTGCTCCATGTAGGTCCCGGCGAACTCGCGGAAGTTGATCGCCACTTCGACGTTATCCAGGCCGTCACTTTCACTGCCGATGCGGTAGACGTCCTTGCGCGCCCATTTTTCCCATTCTGGGGGGGCCTTGCCGCCGCGGCTGAGGATGATGCCTTCCTCGAAGTGCACATGCACCGGATGGCTCCAGCCATTGCCGCCGTTCTGGATCTTCCACACTTCCAGGGTGCCGACGCCGGCGTAACCGCCATCCGTTGGCCCGGTGGCCAGTTGTGGCGCGGCGCTGAGCCGGCGCGGGTCCATGTTGTAGCCCAGGCCACCATCGGACTTGATGGTCCACGGCACCTGGTCTGTGCCGTCCGAGCGCCCGAAGACAAAGGTCCGGTGCCGGGCCTGGGCCAGGCGTGCCAGATCGGCCGGGTTATCACGGTGCAGCTTGAGCGGGATCATGATTTTGCCTTCGGCCTTGCCCGGTTTGGCCGGCTCATAGGCCGCCGGGTCCATGGCCAGGTCCTGGCCGCTGTAGGCCTTGACGTTGAGCTGCAGGACCTTGCCCACCGCAGGGTCACCCCTGTCCCATTGCGGGCCCTTGCTGGTCTGTTTGATCACCGCCAGGTACTTCTCCGACAGCACGTCAGCCAAGGGGATGTCCTCTTTCGGTCCTTTGCCGGTTTCATGCGCCTTGAGGTTGACGAAGAACAGTTTGTCGCCCGGTTTGATTCCGTTTTTGGCGAAGTTGACGATGATGTCGAAACGCTCGGCGATCCCCTGGGTCGGCAGAATCGCGTTGTGGTTCTGGCGGTCACCGTCGGCATCCAGGTCCATGCTGCCGTCAAATGGCACTGAGTGTTCCATGATGTTGCCGTCGTTGGCGATCATGTGGAACGGCACCCGCGCATACGACAGGCCCGACCCCTTGGGCCCGGCGAACTCGCCGCCACTGCCCTTGATCTCGCGCACCAGTGCCAGTTTGAAGTAGCGTGATACCGAACCGTTGAGGATCCGCAGGCGGTAACTGCGCGCGCGCACGTCGAGGAACGGTTTGTACTGCCAGTTGACCAGCACCTGGTCACCGAGAAAACCGTCGGTGTTGAACGGGTTGAACCACAGCTGGCCGTCCGCTCCCCAGGCTTTGTCGGCGATCAGCAGGTTGACGTCATAGTCGCGGTTACCCCAGGACAAGGCCGAGCCGCTGGGCAAGCGCAGGTTGACGCCGTCTTCGAAGGCTTCGTTGCCGCGATCCAGGGCGCTGTAATAGTTCATCATCGCCGCGTTGCCCTTGTAGACATTCTGCGCGGTGAAATCGAGCATGTGGTCGTGAAACCAATGGGTGCTCATGGTTTCGCGCCAGTCGCCGCGGATACGGATGCTGCCGTTATCACAGGTTTTAAGGCCCGGCTCGGCGTCGTTGACCCACAGTTTTTCGCCGGGCGTGCACGGAAATGCCGCCCGCGGATCTTCGGCGCGGGTGTTGATGCTGTCGTAACCGGCCAGCTGGATCGGCCAGCGGTAATCGTAATACTGCCCGGGAAAGAAGAAGGCGTTGGCATAGCCGTCGCTTTCCGCCGGTGCGTGACCGTTGTGCTCATGGGTACTGATGGTGTGCAGGCCAAAGCCGTGGTTGGCGGCTGGGTCAATCGGCAAGGCGTTGTAGTGACGCATCAACAGCGGCTGGCCGTAACGCACCATCAGCAGCTTGGCTGGCAGGGTGCCGTCGAAGGTCCATAGCGATTTGTGATCCTGCAAGGGCATATTGGGATGAAAGCGCGTGTCGACGCCCTTGGTCGTACCCAGGGTGTTGGCCTGCCCGGCAGTGTTGTAATACAGGCCACCGGGGCCGAACTCGCCGACGCTGTAGTGGTGCATCTGCATGGCGTCACGCAACCCGCCGTTGATCCGTGCGCCGGCCTGCGCAGTCTTGTAGGCCGCTTGCGGGTAGAACTCGTTCCAGCGCTGGTGCGACCAGCCCTTTCCTGGGGGCCGGCCTTCGGCAGAAGCGCCGATATGACGATTGAGAAACCCCTCGATCTGCGCTTGCCAGGGGTTACGATCGACCACATTGGCATACTGGCTGGGAAACGGGGTCAGCCCAGGTTCTTTGAGAAAGGCATCGAGCAGTGGCCCGTTAGGTGCACTGCGGGACACATTGACAGGGTCCTGCTGCGGCGCGGGCCCGGTGCTGGGCGCGGGAAACACCTGCAGACCAGACGGGGTGGTGGGGTCCAGACGGGTCGGACCGAATTCTTCGAACAGCAACAGCTGTTGACTGAAAGGCTGGGCGCCGAACATCGGGCTCGGGGCGCCGTTGGTGGGGTAGTTGAACGAAGTCTGCAATGCCGGTGGCCGGGCGTTGTCCTGACGCGGCGTATTACGGTCGCCTTCGACACCATCCGGCAGGTCGAAGGCACCGACATTGGCCTCCGGCAGCAGGCGCAGGTTGCTCAAGGCAGTAGCGGGATCGGCGGGCACATCGTTGTAAGCCGACGGATCTCCCGGCTCCGGCGGCTCGACATCGTCAATCGGGCTGGCCGGCACTTCGGCCACCAGCAGCAATGCCAGAGCGGCGCTCAGGCACAGGGGGTAATACACTCGCTTGCTCATGATCTTTCACCCAGTGTTTGCCAACCGGTAATGTCGATTTGCAATTACCCGGCCAAAACTGTTTCAAGATATGTACAAGCTAATTATCAATGGCTTAGCAGCAAAATCTGTCAGTACTCGTTAAAAAAAATGGGGGAAACCTCCCCCAGATTCGGGTTTCAGCACCACCACTATCTTCAGTCCGGCACTACTCCCGGGCCACGCGAAAGCTCAGTTGCACTCCCGTGCCCTCGCCTTCGCGGCTGCTCAGGCGCACCGTACCGCCAAAGCGTTCCATAATCCGTTTGACCAGCACCAGCCCTACGCCCAGGCCACCCTGCTTGGTGGTGTAGAACGGCCTGAAGGCCATGCGCAATTGCTCGTCGGTCATGCCCTTGCCACTGTCACTCAGGCGCAAGGTCAAGGTCTTTCGGCCCTGACGAACCTGTTCGACGCGCAAGGTCCCACCGTCGCTCATGGCTTCCAGGGCATTGGCAATCAGGCTGTTGAAGATCTGCCCGAGCAAGACCACCTGGCTGAGCACCTGGACATTGGCCAGCGGGTCAACCTGGACCTCGACGCCCTGGCGCCTGAGTTGCAGCGAAAACGCCTGCAGGCTGTCCTGCAGCACCCGCTCCAGTTCCACCGCTTGCGCTTCATCATTGAGCGGACGTAACGACTGCAGCAACTGGCGCACCCAGTGCGACATACGATCGACCTGGCTGATGATGTCGCCAATGTTCTTCTGCGCCGGCCCTTCTTCGACCTCCTGAGCCAGTTCGGCACTGGAGCGAATGCTGGCAAGCGGGTTGCGCAGGCTGTGCGCCACCGCCGAAGACATCTCCCCCAGCGCCACAAAGGTTTCGTTGTTGATCAGACGCTTTTGCTGCTGCTGCAGGTGCCGGTTGGCACGGTACATCAGCCAGTACAGACCGCCATAGACCAGCGCAGCCCCTACTGCGACAGCCATCCAGATCATCAACAGGCCGTGCTCGATGCGCCCGATCAGGTCACGGGGTTCCTTGTAGATTTCGACCATGGCGGTGACGTTCTCACCGTCGGCATCGAACAGCGGGATGTAGTTTTCGATGAACAGGCTCTCAGGCGGGGTGATGAATTTCTGTTCGGCGCGCGCCTGATCGACGTTGTGGTAACTGGCCGAGACCCGCACTTTGTTATCGAAGGCGTGATCAAGGTCTTCGTCCGACTCGATCATCCGGCCAACCAACGCCGGGTTACTTGACCAGATCACCGTGCGGTCCGGGGCATAGATGTTGGCCAGGAGCATGTCCGGCAAATGGGCAACATGATCAAGAAACTCGCCACGGGCATTGCGCCGCGCCTCGGGGTTGACCTCGGGAAAGCTCTGGTCCAGCCGTGGATCGAGCAGTTCGCCCATGGTCCGCACATTGGGAATGGACACGTGGCGCACTTCGGCCGATGCAATGGACTGGATGAACTGCGCAGTGAGCAGCGCATCGCGCTCGACGCTTTCATTGATCACGAAGCGGCTGGAAATCAGCCCCAGTCCTACGGCCACCGAGAGGATGATCGCCAGACTGACGAACGCATACCAACGCAACAGGTTGAACGGCCGCTTGGCTGGCGCTGGGTCATGCGCGGCTTCGTGTACGGAGGGTGAATCCAGGCGTGATTGCAAGTCCATCGCGAACTCCTGGCAAATGACTTCTTAGGTTATAGCCCAGTTGCTTGCACTTGCCCCGCAAGCTTGCCCCAATTGCCCCCAACCCTGGGTCATCGCCCCCGCCATTACTTGCTTCCAACAACGCGAAATTCCCTTGCAAGGCGCGTCGTAGAAGGCTTCTAAAAAATTGGTATGGAAGTTGCCGAGCCCTGTGCAGACGACCCAACCTCCATGGGCCCGATTGCAAGAGGGAAGACTCATGCACCGTCCAACGCCCCACCCACTGGCTTTGCTGATCCTGGCTAGCCTGACTCAAGCGCCGGCTCAGGCCGCGCTCTTTGACGTAGACCCCGGCCCTTACCTGCCGGCAACTGGTGGATTCGCCGCTTGGTACCAGGACACCCACGGCCGGGTGCTCGACCTATGCTTGTCCAAGGCTGTCAGTTCGCGGGTGGCCGGCGCTCCCGGCGCGCCCTCGTACATGTGTGTACTGAACCCCGCACCCGGGGTGTTCGACGACACCCAGCCGATCAGCTTTCCCACCAACTACCCCGACGAGACCTTCTGGTTCACTGCCGACGCGGCAATTGTCGACGCAGCACGCGGGATTGACTTGAGCTACGGCACTGCCATCGAGGCCGCCTTCGCCGCCGAAGATGTGGTTGATGGCGACCAGGTCAGTTTCGCCCGGGTTCGGATTCGTGTCGATGTACCGACAGCAGGCACTTACATCGTCACTCACCCCTACGGTGTCGAAGTGTTCGATGTCCCTGCGGGCGGCACGCGGGCGATCAACATGACTCGCGACATCGGCATCGGCTCGCCACAAACCTACACCGGTGCGCTCAAAGGCGATGTCGGCCCGTTCTTGCGCGGTGCCGGCGGCCCTTACACCGAGACCAATCCGCAGACTGGTGCCAGCGAGCTTTACATCGGCGACCCGAACCTCAATGAAACGGTGACCGGCAGCCCGTTCAACACCAACTTCGTACGCATCGAAGGACCCAATGGCCTGGACTTGCGCACCACGCTGTTCTCGGTCTCCGGAAAGCTCTCTGAAGTCGTGCGGCCAACGCCGGTGATTGCCCAGCGCAGCACGTTCTCGCGCCACAGCGAAAACGGCGACCTGCGCGCCCAGCAGGATGTCTTCGTGCAAGCTCCGCCGCCACCCGGCGCCGCCACTCTGATCAGCCAGACTCCGAACCTGAACCTCACCGAAGCCAACTCCACCGGTGCCTGGTATGGCCAGTCGGCCCTCAACCCGACACTGCCATTGAGCCTGCAGGTAACCGCCGACAACCAGTTGGCGATC